>NC_013892.1:3621855-3923676 GCF_000027225.1 Xenorhabdus bovienii SS-2004 | reverse complement strand
TTCCCCTCGGGTATGTAGGAGATGTCATGAAAGTAGCACAAGACTTGGTGGTCAGCCTGGCTTATCAAGTAAGAACAGAAGAGGGTGTTTTGGTTGATGAGTCTCCGGTGAGCGCACCGTTAGACTATCTGCATGGCCGTGGTTCTCTGATCAGCGGTTTAGAGAAAGCGGTGGAAGGGCGTGAGGCGGGTGAACGGTTTGATGTTAGCGTCGAAGCAAATGATGCGTACGGTCAGTATGATGAAAATTTAGTTCAACGTGTACCAAAAGATGTTTTTGTTGGTGTTGATGAATTGCAGGTGGGTATGCGTTTCCTGGCTGATACAGACATGGGACCTGTGCCAGTTGAAATTACCGCTCTGGAAGGTGATGAAGTTGTCGTTGACGGCAACCACATGCTGGCTGGACAGAATCTGAAATTCAACGTTGAAATCGTTGCTGTCCGTGAAGCGACCGAAGAAGAATTGGCTCACGGCCATGTGCATGGTCAGGGTGGCTGTGGTGATCACGACCACGATCATGATCATGAAGAACATGCATGCTGTGGCGGCGGCTGCCATTAATCGTTAAGCAGAAAAAGGGAAGCGCAGATGAGCTTCTCTTTTTTGTGTTCCCGCCTTCCTTGGCAAGTATTTTTCTGCCTGAAAAGGCGGGAACAGTATTAGTAATGAGGGGGCGGTGTTTCTTCTGAGAGTGGCGCGATGATCGACGACTGGTGGGTTTTCAGGCGTTCGGACATTAACTGTAGTTGTTTTTTGAGCTTTTCAGTTTCTATCTGCTGTTTTCTCACTTCTTTATTTAGTTCTTCAATAGTGACTTCCTGGTAGGCCAGTTTGGTTTCTAACTGTTCAAATTTTTGTTCAAATTCGGATAATAACACTATCTTCCCTCTTATCTTTGGTTAGTTAATTTCGTGTCGGAATGATTATTTTAATCAAATTGGCACTATAATACTCAAAACATTCTATAAAAGAGGGTTGCCATGAAACCTTTTTGTTTTAATGGTTCTGAAGCCAATGTATGACGAGTATTGTGTTCGGTTTCCGCAGACAGTTATAGTGAGTTCGTTCACGTAGCTTTGCGGACGGTGAATCCCAAAAAACTGATTGGAGAATAGGATGAAATCATTGTTAAAAACAACTTTATTGGCAGCGTCACTGGCGATGGCATTTAGTGTACCGCAGGCATTGTCTGCTAATACAGAAAACGAAGTAAAACTGAATAGTGCGTTTAAAACAGAAAATCAGCAAAACGCTTATGCATTGGGTTCTTCTCTGGGCCGCTACATGGGCGCTTCGTTAAAAGAGCAGGAATCGCTCGGTATTAAGTTAGATCAGTCTCAGTTATTGGCTGGTGTTGAAGATGCATTAAAGGATAAAAGCAAACTGAATGATCAAGAAATTCAGCAGATCCTTGGCACTTTTGAAGCTAAAGTGAAAAGTGCAGCACAGGCCAAGGCAGAGAAAGAAGCCGATGAAAATGCTGAAAAAGGGACTAAATACAGTCAGCAGTTTGCCAAGACATCGGGGGTTGTAAAAACTAAAACCGGGCTTCTCTATAAAATAGAGAAGGAAGGGAGTGGTAAAACACCAACGGAAAAAGATACGGTGGTTGTAAACTACAAAGGAAGTTTGATCGATGGCAAGGTGTTCGACAGCTCCTATGAGCGCAAAGAACCCCTGACAATTGGTTTGGATCGTATTATTCCCGGCTGGAAAGAAGGTTTACAGCATGTGAAAAAAGGCGGGAAAATCACTCTGGTCATTCCACCGGATTTGGCTTATGGTAAGACAAGTCTTCCTAGTATCCCTACTAATTCTACTTTAGTCTTTGATATTGAATTGCTGGATATCAAGCCGGCTGCCAAGGCAAAATAATTTCCACAATAATTAGACGTAATGTGATAGCAGGGGCTGATCAGATAGCCCCTGTTTTGTTATCTCGGTATTTATCTCGACTTGGTAAGTAATAAACCATGACGACAGAAAAATAATTTTAGCTATTTATTATTTTTTAACGGTATTAAATGAAATAACTTTTTCATATTTCAGGTATATTGAGTATAAAAGCTGTGATAAAACTCTGCGGTCTGTGCAGCAAGGGCTTGACGGCAATTCAATGTGGTTTTAACGTCATTATTCTGAATAGAACACAGAACATTTAAAATGTTTTCTGTTAAGTTGCATTAATGTGATTTTATAATAAATCTCGCCCTGATATTTTCGGTGAGGCAAAGTCTGAGCTTGAAGGATGGTGTATTGCATGTCTACCCCACTATTATCCGGTGATAACAGTGATATTGATTTACTGGAAAACCAACCGTTCAGTGAAACGGATCATGAAATTTTAAAATCTTACGAAGCTGCTGTTGATGGTTTGGCTATGCTGATTGGTGGGCATTGTGAAATTGTTCTTCATTCACTGGAGGATCTTAAATGTTCAGCTGTCAGAATAGCTAATGGTGAGCATACCGGCCGTAAAATTGGCTCTCCCATTACGGATTTGGCATTACGGATGCTGCACGATATTACAGATGAAGACTGTAATGTTTCCAGAGCGTATTTCACGCGGGCAAAAAGCGGTGCATTGATGAAATCCGTCACGATTGCCATTCGTAATCGCTCTCGTCGGGTCATTGGGCTTTTGTGTATTAATATGAACCTGGATGTGCCTTTCTCTGAGATTATTCAAACCTTTATTCCTGAAAAAACGCATGAGGTGTCTTCAAACGTTAATTTTGCCTCTTCAGTAGATGATCTTGTGGCACAGACACTGGAATTTACTATCGAAGAAGTAAACGCTGATCGCAATGTTTCCAATAATGCGAAAAACAGACAGGTTGTCCTGAATCTCTATGAGAAAGGGATTTTTGATATTAAAGATGCGATTAATCAGGTTGCTGATCGTCTGAATATTTCTAAACATACCGTATACCTTTATATTCGCCAGTTTAAAAATGGTGAATACGCAAGTTCGGAGAAATAATGTCATCGCTGTCTTATTGCCTGTTGGTAACTGGACCGGCTTATGGTACTCAGCAAGCCAGCAGTGCCTATCAATTTGCTCAGGCGCTGGTTGCTTCAGACCATAAACTGCACAGCGTGTTTTTTTATCGCGAAGGTGTCCAAAATGGCAATCGACTGGTGGCTCCCGCCAGTGATGAGTTCGATCTGGTCAGGGCGTGGCAGGCAATGGCTACCCAGCACCAATGCAACTTGTTTATTTGTGTTGCTGCGGCATTGCGTCGCGGTGTCGCTGATGAACAGCAGGCCAACGAACTCAATCTGTCTGCCGCGAATCTGGCGGATGGGTTTGAGCTTAGTGGATTGGGCTCGTTGGCCGAAGCCATGATGCTGTGTGATCGCGTGGTACAGTTTTAGGAGCATACCTAGTATTGAGGGTTCTGATGAAAAAAATCGCCTTCGTTTTTACTGAAGCTCCCCACGGATCTTCTGCTGGCAGGGAAGGGCTGGATGCGCTGCTTGCAACATCGGCATTGACTGAGAAAATCGGTGTATTCTTTATTTCTGATGGCGTGTTCCAACTGTTGACCAATCAGCAGCCAGAGACAATTCTGGCGCGTGATTACATCTCAACATTTAAGATACTGCCCCTGTATGACATTGATAAATGCTACATTTGCCTCGATGATTTGAACGCTCGGGGAGGCAGCCCAGCAAGCGATCTTGTGCTGGAGGCGGAATTTCTCCCGGCGGCTGCAATACGTGAAGTACTATCAGAATATGATGTTGTGTTGAAATTTTAATCTATTGCGGAGGGGTAACATGTTATATACTGTGAGTCGCTCACCTTACCATGATGATTTCAATGCAATGCTGAGCCTTGTTTCTGATGCAGATGATGTTCTGTTAATGCAAAATGGCGTGCTGCTGGGGATCAATGACAATCGCTATCTGGCTGAATTGATCCGTACGGGAGCCGGTGTTTATGCTTTGCAGGAAGATCTGACTGCACGGGGGCTTGTTGAGCAGATTTCAGACCGTGTACAGGTGATAGACTACAAAGGCTTTGTTAGCTTAACAGCGAAACATCCGCAAAATTTTGGCTGGTAGACATTATCTGAACTTTGTCAGTAAATACCTTGTCATTGCAGGTATTTTACCAGCATAGAAAAGCTGTATATTTCTTGACACCTCGTCAAGTCAGCAATAAAATTCCGCGTCCTCATGTTTTGTCATGATGGCTGACAGAGGATAAAATCCGTGTTTACGAAGCAAAAAAACCAGGAGTTTTTTTAATAATGGCAACTATTAACCAGCTGGTTCGCAAATCTCGTAGCTCGAAAGTTGTGAAAAGCAACGTTCCTGCTCTGGAAGCTTGCCCGCAGAAACGTGGCGTATGTACTCGTGTATATACTACCACCCCTAAAAAACCAAACTCAGCATTGCGTAAAGTATGCCGTGTTCGTTTGACTAACGGTTTCGAAGTTTCTTCCTACATCGGTGGTGAAGGCCACAACTTGCAGGAACACTCCGTTATCCTGATCCGTGGCGGTCGTGTAAAAGACTTGCCAGGTGTGCGTTACCACACTGTTCGCGGTGCACTGGACTGTTCCGGTGTTAAAGACCGTAAGCAAGGTCGTTCTAAGTACGGTGTGAAGAAGCCAAAGGCTTAATGGTTCTCCGTTAAGTAAGGCCAAACATTTTTCACTTTAATGTCAAAATAAACTCATAGAGTTTTGGACAACCCTGAAATTCGAAACGGAGTATTTCCATGCCACGTCGTCGTGTAATTGGTCAACGTAAAATTCTGCCAGATCCAAAGTTCGGATCTGAATTGCTGGCCAAATTCGTGAATATCCTGATGGTAGACGGTAAAAAATCTACCGCAGAAGCAATTGTATACAGTGCGCTCGAGACCCTGGCTCAGCGTTCTAGTAAAGGTCATCTGGAAGCATTCGAGCTGGCGCTGGATAACGTGCGCCCGACTGTCGAAGTTAAGTCCCGCCGTGTTGGTGGTTCTACCTATCAGGTTCCAGTTGAAGTTCGTCCGGTTCGTCGTAATGCTCTGGCAATGCGTTGGATCGTTGATGCTGCTCGTAAACGCGGTGATAAGTCGATGGCTCTGCGCCTGGCGAATGAATTATCTGATGCGGCTGAAAACAAAGGCACTGCTGTTAAGAAACGTGAAGACGTTCACCGTATGGCAGAAGCTAACAAGGCGTTCGCACACTACCGTTGGTAATTCCTTCGTAGTGAATATGTTCTGGGTAGCTTCTCGGGGCTACCCGTTCTCAAAATTGAACGCCCACGAGAGAGGAAAACATGGCTCGTAAAACACCTATAGCACGTTACCGTAATATCGGTATCAGTGCTCACATCGACGCCGGTAAAACCACGACAACTGAACGTATCCTGTTTTACACAGGCGTGAACCATAAAATTGGTGAGACTCACGAAGGTTCAGCGACAATGGACTGGATGGAGCAGGAGCAGGAGCGTGGTATCACAATCACGTCTGCTGCGACAACTGCATTCTGGTCTGGTATGGCTAAACAGTATGAGCCACACCGCGTCAATATCATCGACACCCCAGGCCACGTTGACTTCACTATCGAAGTAGAACGTTCCATGCGAGTTCTTGACGGCGCAGTAATGGTTTACTGTGCAGTTGGTGGTGTTCAGCCGCAGTCTGAGACTGTATGGCGTCAGGCTAACAAATACAATGTTCCACGTATCGCGTTCGTTAACAAAATGGACCGTATGGGGGCAAACTTCCTGCGCGTAGTAGAACAGATCAAAACCCGTTTGGCTGCGACCCCTGTTCCACTTCAACTGGCAATCGGCGCTGAAGATACCTTCACCGGCGTTGTTGACCTGTTGAAAATGAAAGCGATCAACTGGAGTGAAGCAGATCAGGGCGTGACTTTCGAGTACGAAGAGATCCCTGCTGACATGGTTGAGCTGGCTCAGGAATGGCACCAGAACTTGATCGAATCCGCTGCAGAAGCATCAGAAGAACTGATGGACAAATATCTGGGTGGTGAAGAGCTGACTGAAGAAGAAATCAAATCAGCTTTGCGTAAGCGCGTTCTGGCTAGCGAGATTATCCTGGTTACCTGTGGTTCTGCATTTAAGAACAAAGGTGTTCAGGCGATGCTGGATGCAGTTATCGATTACCTGCCAGCGCCAACTGACGTTGAGTCTATCAAAGGCATGCTGCCAGACGGTAAAGATACCCCGGCAGAGCGTCATTCCAGCGATGAAGAACCTTTCTCGGCACTGGCGTTCAAAATCGCGACTGACCCATTCGTGGGTAACCTGACTTTCTTCCGTGTTTACTCTGGTATTGTTAACTCTGGTGATACAGTACTTAACCCAGTGAAAGACCGGAAAGAACGTTTTGGCCGTATCGTTCAGATGCATGCTAACAAACGTGAAGAAATCAAAGAAGTCCGCGCAGGCGATATCGCTGCTGCGATCGGTCTGAAAGATGTCACTACAGGTGATACTCTCTGTGACCTGAACTCTCCGATCATTCTGGAGCGTATGGAATTCCCAGAACCAGTTATCTCTGTTGCCATCGAACCAAAAACTAAAGCTGACCAAGAAAAAATGGGTATCGCTTTAGGCCGTCTGGCTCAGGAAGACCCATCATTCCGCGTAACCAGTGACGAAGAAACTGGTCAGACTATTATCGCGGGTATGGGCGAACTGCACCTTGATGTTCTGGTTGACCGTATGCGTCGCGAATTTAACGTTGAAGCGAACGTAGGTAAACCTCAGGTTGCTTACCGTGAAACTATCCGAAATACTGTTGAGCAGGAAGGTAAACACGCTAAGCAGTCAGGTGGTCGTGGTCAGTATGGTCACGTTTGGATACGTGTTGAGCCTCTGGAACCAGGTGGCGAAGGTTACGTGTTCGAGAACGCAATCGTCGGTGGTGTTGTTCCTAAAGAATATATTCCAGGCGTAGATAAAGGCGTTCGTGAACAGCTGAAAGGCGGTGTTCTGGCTGGTTATCCAATTGTTGACGTTAAAGTTACCCTGTTTGATGGTTCTTACCATGACGTTGACTCCTCGGAAATCGCCTTTAAAATTGCTGCATCCATGGCATTTAAAGAAGGCTTCATGAAAGCGAAACCAGTTCTGCTGGAACCAATCATGAAAGTTGAAGTGGAAACACCAGAAGACTACATGGGCGACGTCATCGGTGACTTGAACCGTCGCCGTGGTATGATCGAAGGTATGGATGATCTAGCAACGGGCAAAATTGTTCGTGCTCAAGTACCATTATCTGAAATGTTTGGTTATGCTACTGACCTGCGTTCTCAGACCCAAGGTCGTGCTTCTTACTCCATGGAGTTCTTGAAGTACAACGAAGCGCCTAGCAACGTCGCTCAGGCTATTATCGAAACTCGTAAAGCTAGATAAGTTTTCGGGTTTACTATCTTTTGGCTCCCTTATTTTCGTGATGAGGGAGCGATATTAAGGAATAGAGTCGTGTCTAAAGAAAAGTTTGAACGTAAAAAACCGCACGTTAACGTTGGTACTATCGGCCACGTTGACCACGGTAAAACTACCCTGACTGCAGCAATCACCACTGTTCTGGCGAAAACTTACGGCGGTAGCGCTCGTGCATTCGATCAGATCGATAATGCACCAGAAGAAAAAGCGCGTGGTATCACCATTTCTACTTCTCACGTAGAATACGATACCCCAACTCGCCACTATGCGCACGTTGACTGCCCAGGCCACGCCGACTATGTTAAAAACATGATCACGGGTGCTGCTCAGATGGATGGCGCAGTTCTGGTTGTTGCTGCAACTGATGGCCCAATGCCACAGACTCGTGAGCACATCCTGCTGGGTCGTCAGGTAGGCGTTCCATACATCATCGTGTTCCTGAACAAATGTGACATGGTTGATGATGAAGAGCTGCTGGAACTGGTTGAAATGGAAGTCCGTGAGCTGCTGTCTCAGTACGATTTCCCAGGCGATGATACGCCAATCATCCGTGGTTCTGCTCTGAAAGCGTTGGAAGGTGAAGCAGAGTGGGAAGCGAAAATTATCGAACTGGCAGATGCACTGGATTCCTACATCCCAGAGCCAGAGCGTGACATTGACAAGCCATTCCTGCTGCCAATCGAAGACGTATTCTCCATCTCTGGCCGTGGTACTGTAGTTACTGGTCGTGTAGAGCGTGGTATCGTTAAAGTGGGTGACGAAGTTTCAATCGTTGGTATCACAGATACAGTGAAAACAACTTGTACTGGCGTTGAAATGTTCCGCAAATTGCTGGACGAAGGCCGTGCTGGTGAGAACGTAGGTGTTCTGCTGCGTGGTACTAAGCGTGACGAAATCCAACGTGGTCAGGTACTGGCTAAACCAGGTTCAATCCAGCCGCACACTCAATTCGAATCAGAAGTTTATATTCTGAGCAAAGATGAAGGTGGCCGTCATACTCCATTCTTCAAAGGTTACCGTCCTCAGTTCTACTTCCGTACAACTGACGTAACCGGAACTATCGAACTGCCAGAAGGCGTTGAGATGGTAATGCCAGGTGACAACATCAACATGATCGTTACCCTGATTGCTCCAATCGCAATGGACGAAGGTCTGCGTTTCGCAATCCGTGAAGGTGGCCGTACTGTAGGTGCTGGTGTTGTTGCTAAAGTGATTGCATAATTTTTTTTATGTGTTCATTCTGGAAGGGCATCGACAGATGCCCTTTTTATACGTTGTCTTAAGAAGAACCTATCTCATCAATAGTTGTCTGATAATGAATGGATCATTACTCAATGGTTGTAGCGAATTATTGGTGAGATAGGCTCTGATACAACGGATGGGCTTTGTTATCATGCAGATACGAAAAGTCCTACTGAATTATGGTGCCAAGTCAGATACAATTACAATTATCTTTGGGTTCGGTCTGATTTGTTTTGCTCTTGCGAGGCAAGCTGGCTATCTATTTACATCATAGTTACAGGTTGGTTTATGAGTGCGAATAGCAATGCTCAAGAAAGCAGGCGTGGTCTTGATATAGCAAAATGGTTACTGGTGGCTGTGCTGCTAGTAGTTGCTATTGTGGGTAATTATTATTACCGGGAGTATAACCTGGCTCTGCGCGCGATAGCCGTCGTGGCTATTGTTGCTCTTGCAGGAGCAGTTGCATTCTGGACTGCGAAAGGTAAAGCCACATTAGCATTTGCCCGTGAAGCCCGCGTTGAAATGCGTAAAGTCATTTGGCCAACACGCCAAGAAGCTCTGCACACAACATTGATTGTTGCAGCGGTGACAGCTGTCATGTCTCTGATTTTGTGGGGGCTGGATGGTATACTGGTGCGTTTAGTTTCATTTATTACAGGCCTGAGGTTTTAAAAAATGTCTGAATCCCCAAAAAAGCGTTGGTATGTCATACAGGCATTTTCTGGGTTCGAAGGTCGTGTTGCTCAATCTCTGCGTGAACATATCAAATTAGATGGTATGGAAGATTCTTTCGGCGAAGTTATGGTGCCGACAGAAGAAGTTGTTGAGATCCGCAGTGGCCAACGCCGTAAGAGCGAGCGCAAATTCTTCCCAGGTTATGTCTTGGTACAAATGGTAATGAACGATGCAACTTGGCATCTGGTTCGTAGTGTACCGCGCGTAATGGGTTTTATCGGTGGTACATCTGACCGTCCGGCTCCGATCAGTGATAAAGAAGTCGATGCTATTATGGATCGTCTTCAGCAGGTTGGTGATAAACCACGGCCAAAAACCTTGTTCGAGCCAGGCGAAATGGTTCGTGTCAGCGATGGCCCGTTTGCAGATTTCAATGGCGTAGTGGAAGAAGTCGATTACGAAAAGAGCCGCTTGAAAGTTTCGGTTTCTATCTTTGGCCGTGCTACGCCAGTCGAGTTGGATTTCAGTCAGGTAGAGAAAGCCTAATCTGATGCTTAATTGAGCAGCCTGGCTTGCAAAGGGTGTGAAATTATCATACAATTTCGCGCCTTTTATTTTTAAGTATTGTTTTTAGTGGCCTGGTCTTTTAGACGGGGCCTGAATCGTTAGGGGAGCCTCTTTTTGAGGCGATAATACCCATATAGAGGAAATATAGATGGCTAAGAAAGTACAAGCCTACGTTAAGCTGCAAGTTGCAGCGGGTATGGCTAACCCAAGCCCACCAGTTGGTCCAGCTCTGGGTCAGCAGGGTGTTAACATCATGGAATTCTGTAAAGCGTTCAATGCGAAAACTGAAAGCATTGAAAAAGGCCTGCCAATTCCAGTTGTTATTACTGTTTACGCAGACCGTTCTTTCACTTTCGTTACCAAAACCCCACCAGCTGCTGTTCTGCTGAAAAAAGCAGCTGGCGTTAAATCGGGTTCTGGTAAACCAAACAAAGAAAAAGTTGGTAAAGTAACCAGCGCACAGATCCGCGAAATCGCGGAAACTAAAGCTGCGGACATGACTGGTGCTGACGTTGACGCGATGATGCGTTCAATCGAAGGTACTGCTCGTTCCATGGGCCTGGTAGTGGAGGGTTAATCAATGGCTAAACTGACCAAGCGCATGCGCACTATCCGTGGTAAAGTTGATGCAACTAAACAATATGACATCAACGAAGCTGTTGCTCTGCTGAAAGAATTGGCAACTGCCAAATTCGTAGAAAGCGTTGACGTAGCTGTTAATCTTGGTATCGATGCTCGTAAATCTGACCAAAACGTTCGTGGCGCAACTGTTCTGCCACACGGTACTGGTCGTTCAGTACGTGTTGCTGTATTTGCTCAGGGCGCAAACGCTGAAGCGGCTAAAGCTGCTGGCGCTGAACTGGTAGGTATGGACGATCTGGCTGATCAGATTAAGAAAGGCGAGATGAATTTCGACGTAGTTATCGCATCTCCAGATGCAATGCGCGTTGTTGGCCAACTGGGTCAAATTCTGGGTCCTCGCGGCCTGATGCCAAACCCGAAAGTGGGTACTGTAACTCCTAACGTCGCTGAAGCTGTACAGAATGCTAAAGCAGGTCAGGTTCGTTACCGTAACGACAAAAACGGCATCATTCACACCACCATCGGTAAAGTTGACTTTGACGCTGACAAACTGAAAGAAAACCTGGAAGCCTTGGTAGTTGCGCTGAAAAAAGCAAAACCATCTTCAGCTAAAGGTATTTTCATCAAGAAAGTTAGCCTGTCTACCACCATGGGTGCAGGTGTTGCGATCGACCAGTCTGGTCTGAACGCAACAGCCTAATTTAGGCTGAAAGTGAATAACGCTTTACCTTAGCGTCAGATTTGTCTAAAATCTGACGCTTAAAATTTGCCTTATATTGTATATAACAACTAATATAAGTCGTTATATAAAACCTATATTAGGTAGAAAACAGTTTTCGGTTGGAGCTTGGCCTAATCCAAGCCCCGTCCAAGACCGCAGGCGTAAGTGATTACTTAATATCCTGCGTAGACGGTGACAGAGCCAAATGAAATTTATTTTCTGGATTCTGCTCACCGTGTTTCAGCGCTCAGGCACGCTTGGTGCTTTGAGTGAAGTGAGTCCCGGGTTTTCCCGGTTAATCCAGGAGCAAGAAGCTAATGGCACTAAATCTTCAAGACAAACAAGCGATTGTTGCTGAAGTCAGCGAAGTAGCCAAAGGCGCGCTGTCTGCGGTTGTTGCGGATTCTCGCGGCGTTACCGTAGGTAAAATGACTGAACTGCGTAAAGCAGGTCGCGAAGCTGGCGTTTACATGCGTGTTGTTCGTAACACCCTGATGCGTCGTGCTGTTGAAGGTACGGATTATGAGTGCCTGAAAGAAGCGTTTGTTGGTCCAACCTTGATTGCTTTCTCTAGCGAACATCCGGGCGCAGCTGCTCGTTTGTTCAAAGAATTCGCGAAAGCGAACCCAGCATTCGAGATTAAAGCAGCAGCCTTTGAAGGTGAGTTTATTTCAGGTGAAAATATCGATCGCCTGGCAACACTCCCAACTTACGAAGAAGCAATCGCACGCCTGATGGCAACCATGAAAGAAGCCTCTGCAGGCAAACTGGTTCGCACTCTGGCTGCGCTACGCGATCAGAAAGAAGCTGCTTAATAGCCTATTTCCTTCGTTGCTTTTTAACGTATAAACTTTTTCTGAATTTTAGGAACACTTGTTATGTCTATCACTAAAGAACAAATTCTGGACGCAGTTGCAGAAATGTCTGTAATGGACGTTGTTGAACTGATCACTATGATGGAAGAAAAATTCGGCGTTTCTGCTGCTGCAGCTGTAGCTGTTGTTGGCGGTGCTGCTGAAGCCGTTGAAGAAAAAACTGAATTCGACGTAATTCTGTCTAGCATTGGCGCTAACAAAGTTGCTGTAATCAAAGCAGTACGTGGCGCAACTGGCCTGGGTCTGAAAGAAGCGAAAGACCTGGTTGAAAGCGCACCAGCTGCTCTGAAAGAAGGCATCAGCAAAGACGACGCTGAAGCTCTGAAAAAATCTCTGGAAGAAGCTGGTGCTTCTGTTGAGATCAAGTAAGATCAGTTTTAAGTTTGCAGCCTGACTTTAAAGGCTGATGGCTGGCGATTTTTAATCGCCAGCCTTTTTGCGCTGTAGGGAGTTAGTAGCATTTCACACTGTTTGGCTGCTAATCAACCCAAAATACTCTTTCCTATTGACGACTTAATATACTGCGTTCTCAGCTACGATCCACTCGGGTAGCTCGGTAGTCAGGTAGCGCAATGAAATGATTTAAGAGTAATAGCAATGAGTATTACGGAAAATATTCTATTTTCTGTTCGAACAAATAGTGTTGCAGAGTGCTGTCCTAAAGGGCGGGCAGAGTGGGTCACTGATCAGCGAGCTGAGGAACCCTATGGTTTACTCCTATACCGAGAAAAAACGTATTCGTAAGGATTTTGGTAAACGTCCACAAGTTTTGGATATTCCATATCTCCTTTCTATCCAACTTGACTCGTTCCAGAAGTTTATCGAGCAAGATCCTGAAGGCCAAAATGGACTGGAAGCGGCCTTCCGTTCTGTGTTCCCAATTCAGAGTTACAGCGGCAATTCCGAGCTGCAATATGTAAGCTACCGTCTTGGTGAGCCTGTTTTTGATGTGCAAGAGTGTCAGATCCGTGGTGTGACTTATTCCGCACCGCTGCGCGTTAAACTGCGTCTGGTGATCTATGAGCGCGAAGCGCCAGAAGGCACAGTCAAAGACATTAAAGAACAAGAAGTCTACATGGGTGAAATTCCACTCATGACTGATAACGGGACTTTCGTTATCAACGGTACTGAGCGTGTTATCGTATCTCAGTTGCATCGTAGCCCAGGCGTTTTTTTTGACAGCGATAAGGGTAAAACCCATTCATCCGGTAAGGTACTGTATAACGCGCGTATCATCCCTTACCGTGGTTCATGGCTGGATTTCGAATTCGATCCTAAAGATAATCTGTTTGTGCGTATCGACCGCCGTCGTAAACTGCCGGCTTCGATTATTCTGCGTGCAATGAATTATAGTACTGAAGACATTCTGAACCTGTTCTTCAACAAAACGATCTTCGAAATTCGCGATAACAAATTGCAGATGACTCTGGTTCCAGAACGTCTGCGTGGTGAAACGGCTTCATTTGATATTGAAGCAAACGGCAAACTTTATGTTGAAAAAGGCCGTCGTATCACCGCACGTCATATCCGTCAGTTAGAAAAAGATCAGGTAGACCGTATTGAGGTTCCTGTCGAATATATCGCGGGTAAAGTCGTCGCAAAAGATTACATCGATCAAAATACGGGTGAAATCCTCTGCGCTGCTAACATGGAGCTCTCTCTGGATCTGCTGGCGCGTCTGAGCCAGTCTGGTCACAAAACCATCGAGACTCTGTTTACCAACGATCTGGATCACGGTGCATACATCTCCGAAACTCTGCGTGTTGACCCA
Source organism: Xenorhabdus bovienii SS-2004 (assembly GCF_000027225.1). Lineage (NCBI taxonomy): Bacteria > Pseudomonadati > Pseudomonadota > Gammaproteobacteria > Enterobacterales > Morganellaceae > Xenorhabdus > Xenorhabdus bovienii. The sequence goes on along the minus strand of NC_013892.1, from coordinate 3,909,816 downwards.
ACCAATGATCGTCTGAGCGCGCTGGTTGAAATTTACCGCATGATGCGTCCGGGTGAGCCACCAACACGCGAAGCCGCAGAAAATCTGTTTGAGAACCTGTTCTTCTCTGAAGACCGCTATGATCTGTCTGCGGTTGGCCGCATGAAGTTCAACCGTTCTCTGGATCGTACAGAAATTGAAGGTTCCGGTATCCTGAGCAAAGAAGACATCACCGATGTGATGAAGAAGCTCATCGATATTCGTAACGGTAAAGGCGAAGTGGACGATATCGACCACTTGGGTAACCGTCGTATCCGTTCTGTTGGCGAAATGGCAGAAAACCAGTTCCGCGTTGGCTTAGTTCGTGTAGAACGTGCTGTGAAAGAGCGTCTGTCACTGGGCGATCTGGATACCCTGATGCCACAGGACATGATCAACGCTAAACCAATTTCTGCTGCGGTAAAAGAGTTCTTTGGTTCCAGTCAGTTGTCCCAGTTTATGGATCAGAACAACCCGTTGTCTGAAATTACTCATAAACGTCGTATCTCTGCATTGGGCCCAGGCGGTCTGACCCGTGAGCGTGCAGGCTTCGAAGTACGTGACGTACACCCAACCCACTACGGTCGTGTATGTCCTATCGAAACGCCTGAAGGTCCAAACATCGGTCTGATTAACTCACTATCCGTTTATGCTCGTACCAATGAGTATGGTTTCCTTGAAACCCCTTACCGTTTGGTGCGTGACGGCGTAGTAACCGATGAAATTCATTATCTGTCTGCTATAGAAGAAGGTAACTACGTCATTGCACAGGCTAACACCGTGCTGGATGAAGAAGGCCACTTCGTAGAAGATCTGGTGACTTGCCGTCATTATGATGAATCCAGCTTGTTCAACCGTGATCAGGTTCAGTATATGGACGTTTCGACACAGCAGATCGTGTCCGTCGGTGCTTCTTTGATCCCATTCCTTGAACACGATGACGCCAACCGTGCATTGATGGGTGCGAACATGCAACGTCAGGCAGTTCCGACTCTGCGTGCTGACAAGCCGCTGGTTGGTACAGGCATGGAGCGTGCAGTTGCTGTTGACTCCGGTGTAACGTCAGTCGCCAAGCGTGGTGGTGTGATTCAGTACGTGGATGCATCCCGTATCGTTATTAAAGTTAACGAAGACGAAATGTACGCGGGTGAAGCTGGCATCGATATCTATAACCTGACCAAATACACGCGTTCCAACCAGAACACCTGTATCAACCAGATGCCATGTGTTTCTCTGGGTGAATTGGTAGAGCGTGGCGATGTACTGGCTGACGGCCCATCCACTGATTTGGGTGAACTGGCGCTGGGTCAGAACATGCGCGTGGCGTTCATGCCATGGAATGGTTATAACTTCGAGGACTCCATTCTCGTATCTGAGCGTGTTGTTCAGGAAGACCGTTTCACAACCATTCACATTCAGGAACTGGCTTGTGTGTCTCGTGACACCAAACTGGGGCCTGAAGAGATCACTGCTGACATTCCTAACGTGGGCGAAGCTGCACTGTCTAAACTGGACGAATCCGGCATCGTTTACATTGGCGCGGAAGTGAAAGGCGGCGATATTCTGGTTGGTAAAGTGACACCGAAAGGTGAAACCCAATTAACGCCAGAAGAAAAACTGTTGCGTGCGATCTTCGGTGAGAAAGCATCTGACGTTAAAGACTCTTCACTGCGTGTGCCAAACGGTGTTGCCGGTACTATTATCGACGTGCAGGTCTTTACCCGTGACGGTGTAGAAAAAGACAAGCGTGCGTTGGAAATCGAAGAAATGCAGTTGCGTCAGGCGAAAAAAGACCTGACAGAAGAACTGCGTATCTTCGAAGCGGGTCTGTTTGCGCGTATTCACTCCGTACTGGTTGCCGGTGGAGTTGAAGCAGAAAAATTAAGTAAACTGCCGCGCGAGCGCTGGTTAGAGCTGGGTCTGGCTGATGAAGAAAAACAGAATCAGTTGGAACAGCTGGCAGAACAGTATGACGAACTGAAAACTGAGTTCGAGAAAAAACTGGATGCTAAACGCCGTAAGATCACTCAGGGCGATGATCTGGCACCGGGTGTGCTGAAAATCGTTAAAGTATATCTGGCTGTTAAACGCCAGATCCAGCCTGGTGATAAGATGGCTGGTCGTCATGGTAACAAGGGTGTTATCTCTAAGATCAACCCGATCGAAGATATGCCTTACGATGAAAACGGAACACCTGTAGACATCGTATTAAACCCGCTGGGTGTACCATCACGTATGAACATCGGTCAGATTCTGGAAACTCACTTGGGTATGGCGGCCAAAGGCATTGGTGACAAGATCAATGCCATGCTAAAACAACAGCAGGAAGTTGCCAAACTGCGTGAATTCATCCAGAAAGCCTATGACCTTGGTGACGATACCCGTCAGAAAGTTGACCTGAATACTTTCACTGATGAAGAAGTTTTGCGTCTGGCTGAAAACCTGAAAAAAGGTATGCCAATCGCAACACCGGTCTTCGACGGTGCGAAAGAGACTGAAATCAAAGAGCTGTTGCAACTGGCTGGCTTGCCGACTTCCGGTCAGATCACGCTGTTTGACGGCCGCACTGGTGAGCAGTTTGAGCGTCAGGTTACTGTCGGTTACATGTACATGCTGAAACTGAACCACTTGGTTGATGACAAGATGCATGCCCGTTCTACCGGTTCTTACAGCTTGGTTACTCAGCAGCCGCTGGGTGGTAAAGCACAGTTCGGTGGTCAGCGCTTCGGTGAGATGGAAGTGTGGGCATTGGAAGCATACGGTGCTGCGTACACCCTGCAAGAAATGCTCACCGTCAAGTCCGATGATGTTAACGGTCGTACCAAGATGTATAAAAACATCGTGGATGGTAACCACCAGATGGAGCCAGGCATGCCGGAATCTTTCAACGTATTGCTGAAAGAGATCCGTTCGTTGGGTATCAACATCGAGCTGGAAGACGAATAAATCGTTTTCCCGCTGGTACTGTCCGGTATGAATATGCCGGGCAGTTTACCAGCCAGTGGTTACACTGGTCATAGGGGGGAGTGGCATGGGCCACTCACCTAACAGGTCTAACTCCGACAGGAGCCATTTCGTGAAAGACTTATTGAAGTTTCTGAAAGCGCAAACTAAGACCGAAGAGTTTGATGCGATCAAAATTGCTCTGGCCTCTCCAGATATGATCCGTTCGTGGTCATTCGGGGAAGTAAAAAAGCCGGAAACCATTAACTACCGTACGTTCAAGCCTGAACGTGACGGTCTTTTCTGCGCACGTATCTTCGGGCCAGTAAAAGATTACGAATGCTTGTGTGGTAAATACAAGCGTTTGAAACACCGTGGTGTGATTTGTGAGAAGTGTGGCGTCGAAGTGACCCAGACTAAAGTTCGTCGTGACCGTATGGGTCATATCGAGCTGGCATCTCCAACCGCTCATATCTGGTTCCTGAAATCTTTGCCATCCCGCATCGGTTTGCTGCTGGATATGCCACTGCGCGATATTGAACGCGTACTGTACTTCGAATCCTATGTGGTTGTTGAAGGCGGCATGACCAGCCTTGAGCGTGCACAGATCCTGACAGAAGAACAGTATCTGGATGCATTGGAAGAGTTCGGTGATGAATTTGATGCAAAAATGGGCGCAGAAGCGATCCAGGCTTTGCTGAAAAACCTTGATCTGGAAAACGAATGTGAAACCTTGCGTGAAGAGTTGAACGAAACTAACTCTGAAACTAAACGCAAGAAGCTGACCAAGCGTATTAAACTGTTGGAAGCATTCATTCAGTCTGGCAACAAGCCAGAGTGGATGGTTCTGACCGTTCTGCCAGTTTTGCCACCGGATTTGCGTCCATTGGTTCCACTGGATGGCGGCCGTTTTGCAACTTCAGACTTGAACGATTTGTATCGTCGCGTTATTAACCGTAATAACCGTCTGAAACGCCTGCTGGATCTGGCTGCGCCAGACATCATCGTGCGTAACGAAAAACGTATGTTGCAGGAAGCGGTTGATGCGCTGCTGGATAACGGCCGTCGCGGTCGTGCGATCACCGGCTCTAACAAGCGTCCTCTGAAATCCTTGGCAGACATGATCAAGGGTAAACAAGGTCGTTTCCGTCAGAACCTGCTGGGTAAACGTGTTGACTACTCAGGCCGTTCTGTAATTACCGTAGGGCCATACCTGCGTCTGCATCAGTGTGGTCTTCCTAAGAAGATGGCATTGGAGCTGTTCAAGCCATTCATCTACGGCAAGCTGGAACTGCGTGGTCTGGCGACGACTATCAAAGCCGCCAAGAAAATGGTTGAGCGTGAAGAAGCGGTCGTATGGGATATCCTTGATGAAGTGATCCGTGAGCACCCAGTTCTGCTGAACCGTGCACCGACCCTTCACCGTTTGGGTATCCAGGCATTCGAGCCAGTTCTGATCGAAGGTAAGGCAATCCAGTTGCACCCACTGGTGTGTGCGGCCTATAACGCCGACTTCGATGGTGACCAGATGGCTGTTCACGTACCGCTGACACTGGAAGCCCAGTTAGAAGCGCGTGCGCTGATGATGTCTACCAACAACATCCTGTCTCCAGCGAGCGGTGAGCCAATCATCGTTCCCTCTCAGGACGTTGTATTGGGTCTGTACTACATGACTCGTGACTGTGTTAACGCCAAAGGCGAAGGCATGGTTTTGACCGGTCCTAAAGAAGCTGAACGCGTTTATCGCGCCGGTCTGGCTTCTCTGCACGCCCGTGTCAAAGTTCGTATCACTGAAGAAGTGAGAGATGGTGAAGGCAATGTCACCACCAATACGGGTCTGGTGGATACCACCGTCGGTCGTGCCATCCTGTGGATGATTGTACCGCGTGGTCTGCCTTACTCGCTGATTAACCAGGCGTTGGGCAAAAAAGCTATCTCCAAGATGCTGAACACCTGTTACCGCATTCTGGGCCTGAAACCAACCGTTATCTTAGCTGACCAGACCATGTATACCGGTTTTGCTTACGCTGCCCGTTCAGGGGTATCCGTAGGTATTGATGACATGGTTATTCCTGAGAAGAAAGAAGGCATCATTGCAGAAGCGGAAGCGGAAGTGGCCGAAATTCAGGAACAGTTCCAGTCAGGTCTGGTAACTGCGGGCGAACGCTATAACAAAGTTATCGATATCTGGGCTGCGGCAAACGAACGTGTTGCCAAGGCGATGATGGAAAACCTGTCTACTGAAGCTGTTATTAACCGTGATGGCGAAGAAGAACAGCAAGTTTCTTTCAATAGCATCTTTATGATGGCTGACTCCGGTGCTCGTGGTTCTGCCGCTCAGATCCGTCAGCTGGCGGGTATGCGTGGCCTGATGGCAACACCAGATGGTTCCATCATCGAAACCCCAATCACCGCGAACTTCCGTGAAGGTTTGAACGTACTCCAGTACTTCATCTCAACCCATGGTGCTCGTAAAGGTTTGGCGGATACCGCATTGAAAACGGCGAACTCCGGTTACCTGACTCGTCGTCTGGTTGACGTTGCTCAAGACTTGGTCGTGACTGAAGATGACTGTGGTACTCACAACGGTATCTTGATGACTCCGGTTATCGAAGGTGGTGATGTTAAAGAACCACTGCGTGAGCGTGTACTGGGTCGTGTGACGGCTGAAGACGTCCTAAAACCAGGTACAGCGGATATTTTGGTTCCACGTAACACTCTACTGAATGAAAAATGGTGTGATCTGTTAGAAGAAAGCTCCGTTGACAGCGTGAAAGTACGCTCCGTAGTAAGCTGTGAGACAGACTTCGGCGTCTGTGCAAACTGTTACGGCCGTGACCTTGCCCGTGGTCATATCATCAACAAAGGTGAAGCAGTTGGTGTTATCGCGGCACAGTCAATCGGTGAACCAGGTACACAGTTGACGATGCGTACGTTCCACATCGGTGGTGCGGCATCTCGTGCGGCAGCAGAATCCAGCATTCAGGTACGTAACAAAGGTCATCTGAAGCTGTTCAACGCGAAATACGTCACTAACTCAGCAGGCAAACTGGTTATTACTTCTCGTAATACAGAACTGCGTCTGATTGATGATTTCGGCCGTACCAAAGAAAGCTACAAAGTCCCTTACGGCTCGGTATTGTCGAAAGGTGATGGCGAGACAGTGACTGGCGGCGAAACCGTTGCGAACTGGGATCCACACATCATGCCAGTCGTGAGTGAAGTGTCCGGTATCATCCAGTTCTATGACATGGTTGATGGCCAGACCATTACTCGTCAGACGGACGAATTGACCGGTCTGTCATCACTGGTGGTTCTGGACAGTGCAGAACGTACAGGTAGCGGTAAAGACCTGCGTCCGGCACTGAAAATCGTTGACGCTCAGGGTAAAGATGTTCTGATCTCAGGTACTGATATGCCTGCTCAGTACTTCCTGCCGGGTAAAGCGATTGTTCAGCTGGAAGATGGCATGTCTATCTCTGCGGGTGATACGCTGGCGCGTATTCCTCAGGAATCTGGCGGTACTAAAGATATCACCGGTGGTCTGCCACGCGTTGCGGATCTGTTCGAAGCACGTCGTCCGAAAGAGCCTGCGATCCTGGCAGAAATCAGCGGTATTGTTTCCTTCGGTAAAGAAACCAAAGGTAAACGTCGTCTGGTAATCAGCCCATTGGATGGTAGTGATGCTTACGAAGAGATGATCCCTAAATGGCGTCAGCTCAACGTATTCGAAGGTGAAGTTGCTGAACGTGGTGACGTGATCTCCGATGGCCCAGAATCTCCACACGATATTCTGCGTCTGCGTGGCGTTCACGCGGTTGCCCGCTACATCACCAACGAAGTACAGGAAGTTTACCGTCTGCAAGGCGTTAAGATTAACGATAAACACATCGAAGTTATCGTTCGTCAGATGCTGCGTAAAGTGACTATCGCGAATGCGGGTAGTTCTGAGTTCCTCGAAGGCGAGCAGGTTGAATACGCGCGTGTTAAAGTCGCGAACCGTAAGCTGGAACTGGATGGCAAATTAGCGGCTACCTTCCATCGTGACCTGTTGGGTATCACCAAGGCATCACTGGCAACAGAATCCTTCATCTCTGCGGCGTCGTTCCAGGAAACAACGCGCGTACTGACTGAAGCAGCTGTTGCAGGTAAACGTGATGAATTGCGTGGCCTGAAAGAGAACGTCATTGTTGGTCGTCTGATCCCTGCGGGTACAGGTTATGCGTACCATCAGGAGCGCATCCGCCGTCGTCACGCAAACGAAGTGGTTGAAGCGCCACCAGTCAGTGTTGATGAAGCGACTGCAAACCTTGCTGAATTGTTGAATGCAGGTTTCGGTAGCAGCAGCGATAAAGAGTAGTATCATGATGTATAGAATCATCTTCTATACACATCGCTAATCATAAAATGCCCTCTCTTGGTGGAGGGCATTTTTTATTGGATGGAAAATAAAATGAGACAAATCGTCTATGTTATTGAAGTCGCTTTATTACTGTTTTTTAGTTTCTTTTCCAATTCTGTATTAGCACAGCACCACAATTTATCAAACTATCGTTACATGGAGGTGACTAAAGACAGTGAAATATATGCTCGGGTAGGTGAACATATTGTGCAGGTTGGATTATTAAAGAAAGGTCATTTTCTAAAAGCGGCTCAGGAACAAGGCAAGCAGAACGATCATTACGAATTTCATTTTGGTAATGGTCAAGGCTATATTGATAAAGAAAATCTAAAAGAAGTCAAACAATCTGTATCTTTCAATGGTTCGCTCGCTACTCTTGATAAAAAAACTAGCGAAAATTTAATGATTTTTAAGGATATTCGGGTTTATAGCACGCCTGAAGTTAATAGTTCATCGATTGCGATTCTGAATGCTAATCTCCGCTATCCAATTTTAGACAAACTGAAAGATCCCTCATATCAGACGTGGTATGAAGTGAATCTGGGGGGTCGCGTCGGTTACATTAGTGGTCAGGATGCCGAATTGGATCATGGTATTCCTTTGCTGACTTATCACCATATTCTGAAAGATAAAGAGAACAAGCGTTTTCTCCATACCTCAACAACGACCTCTTTATCGGCTTTTCGCGAGCAAATGGATTATTTGAAACAGGCAGGTTACACCACGATTTCATTGTATGAGTTGGAAGGTTACCTGAACGGGACTCTCAACTTACCTGCAAAAGTGGTTGGTCTGACGTTTGATGATGGATTGAAATCCATTTACCGTTATGCCTACCCAATCTTGAAAAAGAATGGGCAGAAAGCGACCCTTTTTATTATTTCATCCAGAATTAAGCGGTATCCGCAGGAATGGAATTCTGAAAACCTGCAATTTATGAGTCTTTCTACATTATATGCTACAAAGGATGTGTTTGATTTTCAGTCCCATACCCACTTTTTGCATCGTCTGGGGAAAAACAAAGGACCAATATTATTCAGCCGTTCATACCACACTATTCTATATGATTTTGAACGTTCTCGTCGTGCGTTATCACAATTCAATCCCCATGTTCTCTATCTCTCTTATCCCTTTGGTGGATATAACCAGCAAGCTATAGATGCAGCCCGAAATGCAGGGTTTCATTTAGCGGTCACAACCAAACAGGGTAAAGTAAAACTGGGAGATAACCCATTTTCACTGAAGCGTTTATATATATTACGAACCGATTCTATTGAAAAAATGGAAAAAATAATTGCTAATTAATGGGATGAAATACTTTTATAACTTATTAATAATCGGATGTGGAATATGAATTATTGAATGATATGTAGTTATCCTTTTGGAATTACAATATATTTTTATTTATTATTCTGTCTCTTTATTTTTTGGCAAAAATTCTAATAGAGTATCTGGTTAATAAAGGGATTATAGATTGTAAAATGAATATTTCATTTCTTACTATAACCCCAATAATAAATTGAGCCTATTTGAGATTTTTTATCCTTTTGATAAAGGTATCTCTTGCGGTTGCTGATCCCAAGCGTTCAGCCTCATCCAGCAGATGTAGTGCTTTATCAATATCACCGTCATTAATCGCTTTCTTAATGGCGTTATTGAAATATTTTTCGGTATCACCCAGAACTGGTTTGTTTTTGGGTGCAATAGCCGGCACAACAGGTTGTAGTGCGGTAACGGCCGTCGTTGCTGTTTGCATGGAGCCGACTATGACAGGTTTTGGCGCTGGTGCTGAGAAGGCCTGACCAATCAGGACATTACCGGCATCGCGTTCTGATTTCACTTTTAGCGTTAATATTCCTGTTTCCGTATGGCGAGCCATCGGATCAGGAATATTAGGTACGGCATTACCTACTCCCTGAGCATAGGCTTTAGCTGGATCGACCATTTGTGTAGATGACTGTAAATCAGCACGGGTGGTATAAACCAGCAGGTAAATTTGCTGTTGCCCTAATGCGGGGGTTAATTTTAACGTCCCTTCAAGCCTGTCAACTGACATGATGCCCGGTCGTTGATATTGAAAATAATGACTTGGGTAAAAGGCTGCGGGGCGCAATTGCTCATCAAGTACTAACACATTAGGCGAATAAACCTGCTTATCCTTTATCAGGCTATTCAGGGTGATCTCTAATGCACCCTGATTGGCTGGCAATGCAAATGCAGCTACCGCTCCTTGAATATCCCCTTCATGAATCCGGGATGATGCACTATTCAGGATAATAGTCTGTGTGGCATGAGTATTAGCTGGCAACCACTTTAATTTCTGTAAGGACGATATAGTCAGCGCAGGTGCTGTGGTATTGTGCAGTTTGCTATCGGGCACAACTATATTGTCAGAACTGTCAGGCATTGCTGTATCAGGTGCTGCATAGCTCGCTGCGGGAAGTGCATAGCAAAGCAGAGTACTGAGACAAACTGAAAGCAGTTTTATTTTCATTGTATTAGCCTTGTCTGAATCCATTACCACCAAGCTTCGAATTGGGCGCCAAAGGTGAATTCATCACTGTTACCACGGCTGAAACGATGTGATGACGAATCACTGTAGGCAACACCTTTCGTGTAACTGCCATTTTTGTTTGCATAGCCCCATTTTTCATCCCATTTGGCATAAGTTGCAAACAAACGGATTGCTGGGCGTGACCAGATACTGTCACCTGCCTGCCATTGCTGTGCCAGCGTGATTTTGTATTGATTGTTGGTGTCTTTGGTGCGTTGAGATTTCACATTATCATAGCCGACTTCCAGCAAAGTACTCATGATGGGCGTCCATTTGTACATTGGGCGGACACCAACGGTGTACCATGTGTTGCCGTTGCGATTATCGCGATCTATATTCTGATACATGGCCAAATACATCAGATCCCATTTATCCGTAATATTGATAGCACCATGATTCAGGATGCGTAACATATTCCCATCATTATTTACGCTGGCACCTTCTGAATGACCACTATTGTAGGAAGTCATGGCATCAGTGGCGTACTGTACGACAAATTTATTAAAGCCACCTAACATGCTTTGAGTATGTTCAGCTGTCAGCATTACACCATCTTTAGATGCTTTTTGATCCAGATGGTAACCCTTGCGTGCATTGGCACGTCCATAGTCGATGCCAAGCTCTAGAGTGCCGCCTTCATTCACCTGTAAATTAGCCAGTCGTACGTCGAAAACATCATTGGAAGTCGGAATTTCATCGCGTTTATCGGCGATCCAGCCAACCGAACCACCGGATTCCGTATTGCGGGTCACGGCAAGGGAAAGTTTACCAAATCCCAAATCAATATCCTGTAGACCTGCTCCAGGGCCGGAGATGTCCCAGTAGTAAAAATCGATCATATGCACATCGTGTCGCTGGTAGAAACGCTTACCTGCCCATAGCGTCGAACCAGGCAGCCAGTCAATGACGTTACTTGCCTGAACGTTGACTTCGCGGAAAGCTGGGTTGGTTGATTCCCAGTCATCTTTCTGTGCAACGGAATAGGCCACATTGGTATCAAAATAGAAACGCTTGTTACCCTCTTTCCATAACTCTTGCCCTAATTTTAGTTCTGCATAGGTTTCACACTCATTACCCAGACGGTATTTACTCTGTGCACCGGTACTTTGGACACATTTCTGTTCTCCTCCTTTACCTGCCCAGCCAATGCCAGAACGGGCATAACCGTGGAACTCCACCGCAGTGGCCTGCATGGATAACAAACCAGTCAGTATGGCCAATGAAAGAGGTAAGATACGCATAATGATTCTCCTGTTATTTTTTATGGCACGGGTTCAGACTCCGGGCTCTTTATGCAAACGCTGACATGCAGTGCCATCTTCGCGGAATAGATGACAGCGATGGGGAGCTAACCCGATAGTGAAGGTTGCTCCTTCTTCCACGAGAACAACATCAGGCTGGCGGTAAACCAAATTTTGGTGAATTGCAGGTATGCGGATGTGAACCTGAGTTTCATTCCCCAGTTGCTCTACGATTTGCACTGTTCCTTCCAGCGTTACGTCGGCCACATCATTAGGCAACAGGTGTTCGGGGCGGATACCTAGAGATACATTGCTACCGACAGTGACATCCTTACTTTCAACGGGTAGCCAGACAGGCTGCCCGTTAGGCAAAATAATCTGTACTTGATCGATTGCTGTGGCAGAGACTTTGACTGGTAGGAAATTCATCTTTGGGGAACCGATGAAGCCCGCAACAAAACGGTTGGCAGGGTAGTGATAAATTTCGAGTGGCTTACCGACCTGAGCAATGTTGCCTGCATCCAGAACGACGATTTTATCCGCCAGAGTCATGGCTTCGGTTTGATCATGCGTAACATAGATCATCGTACGTTGCAGGCGTTGATGCAGGCGTGAAATCTCAATGCGCATCTGGACACGCAGCGCAGCATCCAGATTGGAGAGTGGTTCATCCAGAAGAAATATATTCGGTTCAGCGACCAGAGTGCGGCCAATGGCAACTCGCTGACGCTGCCCTCCAGATAGTGCTTTGGGGCGACGATCCAACAGATGGGCGAGCTGAAGAGTTTCTGCAACTTGTTGAACTCGCTTCTGAATATCGCTTTTTTTGATCCCGGCCAGTTTCATGCCGAATGACATATTGTCAGCAACAGACAAATGGGGGTATAGCGCGTAGGATTGAAAAACCATACCTACACTGCGTTTGGCAGGAGGAACATCATTCATTCGCTGCCCTGCTATCAGTAAATCACCGGAGGTAATGTCTTCCAGACCTGCAATCATCCTTAACAGTGTTGATTTTCCACATCCTGATGGACCAACAAAAACAACAAATTCCCCTTCTTCAATCTCAAGGTTGAAGTTTTTGGAAATGACAGTTTCACCATAAGTCTTAGATACATCGCGGAGTGTGACGCTGGACATGTGTTCCCCTCGGAGTTGCCACCCTAGTTTTATGTTTGTAGTAAAAAACTTAGTGAAAAACTGGTAGCAAAATTGTGTGCAAAATAACAGGAATAAAAATCCTCCATCCCATAATTTTTTATGGGGGAGGCATAAGGAGGATGAGATTAATGTGATTGGGATATTCTGTGAAAAATCACTGAGCAAGATGTGATTTTAATCCCAAAAATCGATGTCTCTTTAAGGTTAACATACTGATTTTCAGTATTTTTGTAATCAACTTCACACTCATTTGTGGTGAGGCGTAGAACAGGGGAGGATGAGCTTGCTTTCTGTTGATTGCACACTGGGAACCATTTTCTAGCGGTGTAACGAGAAATTCATCTTGAACCTGCAAACGACGAAAAGGACGGAATGATGACAAAAACAACTCTGAAAGTGGGATCTCGCGCTCTGATGCTTTCCGTTTTAACAACATGGATACTCTCTGCCCCTGCTTTTGCAAAGCTGGAAGAAGGCAAGCTGGTGATTTGGATCAACGGTGATAAGGGATACAACGGGCTGGCACAGGTTGGTGAGAAATTTGCAAAAGAAACTGGCATTCCTGTTGCTGTTGAGCATCCCGATAAATTCGAAGAAAAATATTCTCAAATAGCAGCGAACGGTGATGGACCAGATATCATTTTCTGGGCGCATGATCGTTTTGGTGGCTATGCCCAATCTGGTTTATTGGCCGAAGTGACACCTGACCAACCGTTCATGGACAAGTTATTTCCTTTTACCTGGGATGCGGTTCGTTATGATGGCAAACTGATTGGTTATCCCATTGCAGTTGAAGCGCTTTCTCTTATCTACAATAAAGATTTAGTGAAATCTCCGCCAAAGACATGGGAAGAGATCCCTGCGCTGGATAATGAACTGAAAAAGCAGAATAAAAGCGCAATCATGTTTAATTTGCAGGAACCTTATTTCACTTGGCCACTGATTGCTGCTGATGGGGGCTACGCTTTCAAAGTGGAGAATGGTGCTTATAACACCAAAGATAGCGGCGTGAATAATGCGGGTTCCAAAGCGGGAATGCAATTCTTGGTTGATTTGGTGAAAAACAAACATTTGAGTGCTGATATCGATTACTCCATCGCTGAAGCCGCCTTCAATAAAGGCAAAACAGCAATGACCATCAATGGCCCGTGGACTTGGACGAATATCGACAAAAGTAAGATCAATTATGGTGTTACTTTATTACCAACCTTTAAAGGAAAACCCTCTAAACCGTTTGTTGGCATCTTAACCGCCGGAATCAATGCAGCTAGTCCTAATAAAGAATTGGCGAAGGAGTTTCTGGAAAATTATCTGCTGACCAACGAAGGCTTGGCAACCGTGGATAAGGACAAACCGTTGGGGGCTGTGGCGCTGAAATCTTATCAGGATATCCTTGCGAAAGATCCACGTATTGCTGCCACGATGGCAAATGCTCAGCAAGGTGAAATTATGCCAAATGTTTCGCAAATGAGTAGTTTTTGGTATGCCATGCGCAGTGCTGTTCTTAATGCAGTGAATGGTCGGCAATCTATTGATGCTGCGCTTAATGATGCAGAAAATCGAATAGCTAAATAAACGAATAACAGGTTCCTGATTTTATACCCAATAGATTTCAAGTTGCCGCTTTGTTGGCGGCAATTTGAAAGATGAATGGTATAGAAGGAGCGTTAGTGTCTATTGGGATAGGCTCTTAGTAACAGGAAGTGCATGATGTCAGCGAGATTGGACAAAACAGAATGGTGGTCGCATCCTGTCCTAAAATGGTTCGGAGTCAGTCTGTGCCTATTTTTTACCGGTTATTTGATTGTATTGATGTATGCCCAGGGTGAATATCTGTTTGCCATGCTGACACTGGTATTACTGGGAAGTGGTATTTATGTCTTTGCCAATCGTAAGTCTTATGCTTGGCGTTATACCTATCCGGGAATTGCGGGCATGAGCCTGTTTGTATTGTTTCCACTTATTTGTACTGTTGCTATTGCTTTCACGAACTATAGCAGTACAAATCAACTGACTTTTGAACGGGCTCAAACGGTGTTGATGAGTCGTCAATATCAGGCAGGTCAGACACTTAATTTCAAACTTTATCCTGAATCTGAACAGTGGGTACTGGCCTTGAGTGTTCCTGATAGCTCTCAATTACTGGTGTCTGATCCTTTTTCTTTATCTACATCTGCGGGGGAAGAGGTCATTCTGCCTTTGCATAAGCAGGAAAAGGTTTTTGAGAGTGATGCCGCTGCATTGCGAACCATAACCCAGTACCGGCAGGCGTTAGGTCAGCTTGTTACTGTTCTGCCGGATGGCAGTAAGTTACGTATGAGTTCATTGCGTCAATTCTCCGGCATACATCCCCTCTATTCCATTGGGGAAGACGGCATCACCCTGACCAATAATCAAACGGGGACAGAATACCGACCAAATATGGATACAGGGTTCTATCAAGCCACGAACGCTGAGGGCGTCTGGAGTGAGGGAACATTAAGCCCGGGATTCACGGTTTCTGTCGGTTGGAAAAACTTTTTGCGGGTTATTCAGGATGACGGTATCCAAAAACCCTTTCTTTCGATTTTTGTCTGGACTGTGATCTTTTCCCTGCTAACGGTGATATTGACGGTGGCGCTGGGTATGATCCTTGCGTGTATTGTGCAGTGGGAGGCGCTCAAAGGACGGGCAATTTATCGTGTACTGCTTATTTTGCCGTACGCTGTTCCTTCGTTTATTTCCATCCTGATTTTTAAGGGGTTATTTAACCAGAGTTTTGGGGAAATCAACCTGCTGCTTAACGGGCTGTTTGGTTTGAAACCGGAGTGGTTTACCGACCCAACACTGGCGCGAACGATGTTGATTATAGTGAATACGTGGCTGGGATATCCCTATATGATGATCCTTTGCATGGGGCTGCTGAAGTCAATTCCTGATGATCTTTATGAGGCATCGGCTATTGATGGGGCCGGGCCATTACATAATTTTTCCAGAATTACTTTTCCATTGCTGATTAAGCCGCTGACTCCGTTGATAATTGCCAGTTTCGCTTTTAATTTTAATAACTTTGTTTTAGTTCAGTTGCTGACCAATGGCAGGCCGGATCGCATTGGTACAACAACCCCTGCGGGTTATACCGATCTTTTAGTGAATTATACTTATCGTATCGCTTTTGAAGGGGGCGGAGGACAGGATTTTGGTTTGGCTGCGGCTATTGCTACGTTGATTTTTCTTTTGGTCGGGGCATTAGCCATCATTAATCTGAAAGCGACTCGTATTAAATTTGATTGAGGAGAACGGGTAATGGCGATGGTGCAACCAAAATCACAACGGTGGCGGGTAGGGGCAACACATATGTTAATGCTGTCTTTTATTGCATTGATTTTATTGCCAATGTTGATGGTGATTGCTATTTCTTTGCGACCTGGAAATTTTGCCACAGGTAGTCTTATCCCTGAAACAATTTCATGGGAACACTGGAAACTGGCGCTTGGTTATAGCGTAGAGTCCCCAGATGGACGTATCACCCCCCCACCATTCCCCGTCATACAATGGCTGTGGAATTCAGTAAAAATTGCATTCATTACGGCTACGGGGATTGTGGCTCTGTCAACGACCTGTGCTTATGCCTTTGCTCGAATGCGTTTTCGTGGCAAAAGCACTTTGTTAAAAGGGATGTTGATTTTCCAGATGTTCCCTCCGGTACTTTCGCTGGTGGCGCTATATGCGCTTTTTGATCGATTAGGTGCCTATATTCCATTTATGGGGCTTAATACTCACGGTAGTGTGATTTTTGCCTATATGGGAGGGATTGCACTGCATGTATGGACGATCAAAGGTTATTTCGAAACGTTAGATGGGTCTCTGGAAGAAGCCGCAATGTTGGATGGTGCGACATCGTGGCAAGTTTTTCGTTTGATATTATTACCGCTTTCCGTACCAATACTGGCGGTGGTGTTTATCCTGTCTTTTATTGGTGTCATAACCGAAGTTCCTGTGGCGTCACTGCTGTTGCGGGATGTAGACAGTTATACTCTGGCAGTAGGAATGCAACAGTACCTTCATCCACAAAACTCCCTATGGGGGGATTTTGCTGCCGCAGCGGTGCTTTCTGCAATCCCTATCACCGTGATGTTCCTGCTTGCACAGCGCTGGTTAGTCGGTGGGCTAACATCAGGGAGTGTGAAGGGATGATGATGTTCAGTTAAAAAGCTAAACCACCATCGATAGTTGTTCTATCGATGGTGGTTTAAGTGATTACGGAATTTACCTTCGGTACTCTCCTACCGTTTGAAGTAATTGGTTGATATGTTCATCTTGGAACATAGCTTCCAGCGTAATGCTTAGTTTGCGCCGCCAGTTGGGATACTCTGTGGACGTTCCCGGAATATTGACGGGGAGTTCCATATCTAGCCAGTCTTCGGGCTGCAATCCCAATAAGGCACTGGTGCTGTGGGCAATGTAGTGATGTATGTTTTGATTGATAGAGGCTGACATCGGAGCTGGCGTGTCTGTCATACTCAGTGATGCAGATGAATAACCATGGCGGTTCAGACCGTCCAATAACTTCTGCTTACAACGCTTACGTTCATCATATAACCCATCAAGTAGAGTTTTATCTGGGTATAAGCCGATCGATTCCCCCAATATCAAATCCTTGTTTTGCCAGAATCCGCGTAATGTAGGTAAATCATGGGTAGTAATGGTTGCCATTGCCTGCGTGGGGTACTCATCGGGTGAGCGGAATTCTCCGTGCCCATCCCGTTCAAAATAGAACACCTTATAGGAATAGACACCTCGGGTATGTAATTTGCCGACAATTTCTTCTGGCACGATCCCTAAATCTTCGCCAATCACCATACAGTGATGGCGTTGGCTTTCCAGCGCCAGTATCGCCAGCAAATCGTCAACTGGATAATGGACATAAACCCCTTTATCGGCAGTTTCTCCTTGTGGTATCCACCATAGTCTGAGTAGTGACATAACGTGATCAATACGTAATGCCCCGCAGTGGCGCATATTGCTACGCAGTAATTCAATAAAAGGCTGATAGGCTTGGACTCGTAATACATGGGGGTTTATCGGAGGTAAGCCCCAGTTTTGTCCGAGTGGGCCGAGTATGTCCGGTGGTGCGCCAATAGATGCCTTGGTGCAATACACCGTTCGGTTGCACCATGTTTCTGAGCCGCCTTGTGCAACACCAACAGCCAAGTCACGATAAATGCCGATGGGCATATGATTGTGCTGGCTTTCGGTAAAGCAGCCAGCTAATTGGGTATCGGCCAGCCATTGTAACCAGAGGAAAAACTCCACTTCCGGCCAATGTGACTGGCAGAATTCTTTCACCGTATCGCTATCAGGTTCACGATATTTTTCTGGCCATACCGGCCAGCCCCAGTAAGCGCTGTCTTCGTCGTAGAGTTTACGGTGCAGAGCATCATAGGCTGCTTGAGAATAAAGGCTTTTACCACCTTTGGTAACAAATTGTTGAAAAGCAATATGCAGGGGATCTGTAGCGGATCGGGTTTGAAACTGTTGATAAGCCAGACGCAGCGCTGTTATTTTTAATGTCATCACGCTGGTGTAATCGACTAATCCTGTTTGGCGGACATGCTGGAGCTTGAGTTGAGTTTCCGGCAATCGCCACCATTTTTGAGCTTCGACACTGTATGTGAAATCTTCTACTTGGTTCACATCAATATAAATGATATTGAGCCAGTGACGGGAAGAAGGGCTGTAGGGACTGGCGTCTTCAGGCATGGCTGGATACATGGCATGAAGTGGATTCAGGCCGATAAATGCGCCACCCCGTTGCGTCAGTTCTTGCAGCATATATTTCAAATCGCCAAAATCGCCGATTCCCCAGTTATTTTCTGAACGCAAGGTATAGAGCTGGATACAGGCTCCCCAGAGTTTTTCGCCATTTATCAGTGTCTCTGGCTCGTAGCAACGTTCTGGCGTCACAATAATCTGCATAACCGGGTGTTGGCTATGAGGTTCTGTTACTGATATTGATTTTACTGGCATTAATGTCAGTGTGTGATAGCCCAGAGGGAGGTTGGTCGGCAGAGTGATTTGATATTGGCAGTCCCCTTGAAATGTCTCTCCTTGCTCTGTCTGTATTTGCCATCGATAATTTTCTGTACTGCTCAAAGGTAAAGTGATTGTCTGACCTTGAGTCATCACTTTAACCACAGGCAGGGTAAGAATAGATGCATCAGAAACCGGCCTATTGGCCGGTGGGTCTGTATACATGGCTGCCAATATCCGATGCCGAATTTCGGCAGGGATAGCCTGCGGTTTCCCGTAGGCATTAATATATTCGGCGGCTATGCCAGCCTCTGTTGCCAAATTGTCGAGGTGTTTATTTTCCATGATGAACCTTATTTGGCCTGCCAGATACGCTGTTGGTAATCTTGAATAGCTCGGTCAGAACTGAATTTACCCATGCGGGCAGTATTGAGAATAGTACTGTGTGTCCAGTGTTGAGGATTACGGTATAGGGTATCAATCTGCTTATGGGCCTGGCAGTAGGAGTCAAAATCCGCCAGTACCAAATAAGGATCACCGCCATCAACCAAGCTATGCAGCATGAGATTGAATGCTTGTGTGTCTCCGTGGCTGAATTCACCACTGGCAAGTGCATCCAGTATGCCTTGTAGATGAGGGTTCTGCTGGAGGATGTGCCGTGGATTGTAGCCACTTTTCAGTAAGGCTTTTGCTTCTTCAACATTATTCCCGAAGATAAAAATATGATCATTGCCGACTTGTTCGGCGATTTCAACATTGGCGCCATCTAACGTACCGATGGTCAGTGCACCGTTTAAGGCCAGTTTCATGTTGCCTGTACCGGAGGCTTCTTTACCTGCGGTAGAAATTTGCTCTGAGACATCGGCGGCTGGGATCATCAATTCTGCGGTGGAAACGTTGTAATCGGGAATAAAGGCAATTTTGATACGATCACGGACGATCGGATCATGATTGATCTTTTCAGCCGCATGGTTAATGGCTGAAATAATATTTTTTGCCAGATAGTATCCCGGAGCTGCTTTGGCACCAAACAGGAAGACGCGGGGGTGGACATCCAGTGACGGATTTTCCTGAATCTGCCGATACAGTGAGAGGATATGCAGCAGGTTCAAATGTTGGCGCTTGTACTCATGCAGACGTTTTATCTGCACGTCAAAAATGGCGTGGGGATCAATCTTAAGCCCCATGACTTTATTGACGTAGTTGGACAACCGGATTTTATTTTCCTGTTTGATGCTGCGATAAGCTTCGCAGAAAGCTGTATCGTTGGCATAAGGTTCGAGTTGTTTCAGGCTCTCAAGATCATTAACCCATTCATGATTCAAGGTTTGGTCAATCAGTGAGGAGAGTGCTGGATTGCACTGTTTTAACCAGCGACGCGGTGTGACGCCATTGGTTACGTTATGGAACTTTTTCGGCCATAAGTGATAATACTCTGGAAACAGATCCGTCACGATTAGGGATGAATGCAGTGCTGCCACACCGTTGACAGCAAAACAGGCCACTACGCAGAGGTTAGCCATTCTTACCTGATTTCCGTGAGTAACGGCTAATTTTTCCCACACCTGTTGATTGCCGGGCCAGGTTTGCTCCACGGTTTTCTGGAAGCGACGGTTGATTTCCTGAATAATGCGGTGATGACGTGGCAATAGTTCACTGACTAGATGCTCATCCCAACGCTCTAAACCTTCTGGTAGTAAAGTATGGTTAGTATAGGCGAAAGTCTGCCCCGTAATTTCCCATGCGGTTTCCCAATCCAATCTGTGCTCATCCAGCAGGAGACGCATCATTTCAGGGACGGCGATAGTCGGGTGGGTATCGTTAAGCTGGATAACTTCGTAGCGTGGTAATTCTTCCACCTTGCGGCCCGCCTGCTGATGACGACGCAGAATATCGGCCACCGCACAGGCACACTGGAAATATTGCTGCATCAGGCGCAGGCGTTTTCCGTCCTGATGGTTATCGTTCGGGTAAAGCACTTTGGTCAGGCTGGTGGCTTCGATGCCTTGTTGTTCAGCATTCAGAAACTGCCCGTCATTGAAAAGTGACAGATCAAAAGGGTTATCGTGTGTTGCCTGCCACAGGCGCAGGGGTTGTGTGACGCCATTACCATAGCCAACGACCGGCAGATCCCAAGCTTCGCCAATCAAGGTAAAGGCAGGAAGCCAAGTTTCATGACCTTCGTCTGTCATCACGATTTTCCCGCCAAAACCCACGTCAACTTTCAATTGGGCATTATGGCGAAACCACGGATAGGAGCCTTGCTTCCAGTCATCAGGTGCCTCAATTTGTAATCCTTGATCAAAGGATTGCCGGAACAGGCCATACTGATAATTAAGGCCATAGCCTGTTGCGGGTTGATCAATCGTTGCCATTGAGTCAAGAAAACAGGCTGCCAGCCGACCCAGACCACCATTGCCTAATGCAGGATCAGCTTCTTGTTCAAGTAAATCACTCAAAGTCAGCCCATCCTCTGCCAGATAAGCCTGAACATCGTCATACCAGCCAAGATTCAGCAAATTGTTGGCTGTCAGACGGCCTATCAGAAATTCCATCGAAATATAGTTCACATGACGCTTAGAGTTATGCAACTGATGACCATGGTTCGGGCTGGAAGAGGGAAGTAATTCTAATAGTGCAGCACTGATGGCCTGCCACCACTGATGTGGGGTCATTTCCTGTGCTGAACTAAGGCCAAAGCGCTGCCACTGGCGTGTAAGCGCGGCCTGAAAGACGGCTCTATCTAATTTGGGCTGTTGCATGAAGTCTTCATCCTGTCACTGAATAAGGAAAATATGGAGGTGATTTATCGGGATATGCTGAAGATTCTTGAAGCGGTAGGCATCATCCTACGGGGATATTCACAGGGAGGAGTGCAAGGGCGTAGCCATTGGCTGTAATTAAATAAACAGCAAGGCGGGTGGCTGAAGAAATTGACCAACAACTTGATAGGAAAAATTTCCTACTTGTCCTGTTTTTTCGAGGCTTTTCGCAATTTCATTGGGAACAGGAAAAATTGCAAGCAAAGAATGTGACAGGGTGCAACTTAACACAATGAAATCAATCAACCTGTTTGCAAAAGACAGACGTTTCTCTAAATTTGGTTGGGCATTAATGAATGTTAGTGGTGAAAATGAATCAATAACATTGAACAGGGTTTTGGTATCAGTTTTATTCATTGCTTATGAAGGGAAGAAACCAATGCTTATCCCATCGAAACTCAGTCGCCCCCTTCGCCTTAATAATATGGTCATGCGTGAGCGTCTGTTAGAACTGCTCAGTGAAGTACAGCACTATCGTCTGGTATTGATAACCAGCCCCGCAGGGTATGGCAAAACTACATTGATGTCACAATGGGCTGCCGGACAGAGTAATCTGGGATGGTATTCTCTGGATGACAGTGACAATCAGCCGGAACGTTTTGCCAGCTACCTGATCGCGGCTATTCAGCAGGCAACACAGGGGCATTGTGTAAAAAGTGACGTGCTGGCTCAGAAACATCAGTATGCCAATTTACCCGCATTATTTGCGCAGTTGTTTATTGAACTTAGTGAGTGGAAACAGCCGATCTTTCTGGTGATTGATGATTATCACCTGATAGAGAATAACCTCATTCACGAAGCCATGCGCTTTTTCCTCCGTCACCAGCCTGAAAATCTGACTTTGACAATACTATCCCGTCATTTGCCATCGTTGGGTGTAGCTAACCTACGTGTGCGTGAACAGTTATTGGAGTTCGACAGCCAGCAATTGGCTTTCGATTATCGGGAAACCCAGCAGTTTTTTGATAAAAGACTGGCCAGCCCACTGGATGCGGATAATTGCAAACAGTTATGCAATGACGTCGCGGGTTGGGCGACGGCCTTGCAGCTTATTGCTCTTTCTGCCCGTCAATCAGGCAATACGGCGGAAATGTCGGCAAAACGCCTTTCAGGGATTAATGCCAGCCATCTCGCAGATTATCTTGTGGATGAGGTGTTAAATCGTGTGGATCAGGCTACGCGGGATTTCCTGCTGCGCAGTTCTATCCTGCGTTCGATGAATGATGGTCTGATTGTTTGTCTGACGGGAGAGGATAACGGCCAGCAACGCCTTGAAGATATTGAACGTCAGGGGCTGTTTATCCAACGTATGGATGATTCTGGCGAATGGTTCTGTTTTCATCCTCTGTTTGCCTCATTCCTGCGTCAACGATGCCAGTGGGAGATGGCAGCGAAATTGCCAGAATTGCACAGAGCCGCGGCAGAAGGCTGGCTGATGCAGGGTTTTCCGGGGGAAGCCATTCACCATGCGCTGGCTGCCGGAGATACCGTACTGTTACGTGATATTTTGCTGCAACATGCTTGGGATCTGTTTAACCACAGCAAACTGTCACTATTGGAAGAGTGCATGAATGCATTGCCATATGAGCAATTACTGGAAAATCCGCGTCTGGTACTGTTACAGGCATGGCTGGCACAGAGCCAGCATCGTTATTATGAAGTGAACGCTTTATTGAATCAGACAGAACAGTCGCTGAAGCAGAAACAAATCATTATAGAGCCGGAATTGCTGGCAGAATTTGATGCCCTGCGTGCCCAAGTTGCGATTAATGATGGCCGGCCGGACGATGCTGATACTCTGGCTGAGAAGGCTCTGGCAGCCCTTTTGCCCGACAATGAATATGGCCGGATTGTTGCGATGTCGGTGAAAGGGGAAGTTCTGCATTGTAAAGGAGAATTATCCCATGCATTGGCACTGATGAAGCAAACGGAGCAACTTGCCCGACGCTGTCATGTTTATCACTATGCTTTGTGGGCGTTGTTGCAGCAAAGTGAGATCTTATTGGCTCAGGGCTATTTGCAGGCGGCCTATGAAATTCAAAATCACGCTTTTGATTTGATTAGTGAGCAGCATTTGGAACAGTTGCCGATGCACGAATTCCTGTTGCGCATTCGCTCACAGCTTTTGTGGTGTTGGGCGCGGATAGACGAATCTGAAGAAGCGGCGCGTCGAGGCCTGGAAGTGTTATCCAGCGTCCAGCCTCAGCAGCAATTACAATGCCTAACCCAACTGGCGAAATGTTCCTTGATCCGAGGGGATATTGATAATGCCCGCCGTTACCTGTCCCGCTGCGAAAATCTGTTGAATAACGGGCATTATCATCGTGACTGGCGAACCAATACCGACAAGCTACGCGTCATTATCTGGCAGAATTTGGAAGATAGCAGCTCGGCGACTCAGTGGTTGGTACAGGCGGAACGGCCAGAAAGTTTCAATAACCATTTCAATCAGAATCAATGGCGCAATATCGCCCGTGCACAGATCCTGCTTGGTCAGTATGAGGAAGCGGAATCTATCTTGGGAACGCTGAATAAGTACGCGAGGGAATTGCTGCTGATAAGCGATTTGAACCGCAACCTGCTGCTGTGCAATCTGTTGCACTGGCAGCTTGGGTACAAGGCTGAAGCACAGGCTGTTTTGATGGAAGCCCTGA
The DNA here is from genome assembly GCF_000027225.1 of Xenorhabdus bovienii SS-2004. Classification (NCBI taxonomy): domain Bacteria; kingdom Pseudomonadati; phylum Pseudomonadota; class Gammaproteobacteria; order Enterobacterales; family Morganellaceae; genus Xenorhabdus; species Xenorhabdus bovienii. Next base: position 3,886,006 of record NC_013892.1, on the reverse strand, counting down.
GTTTGGCTAACCGCACGGGATTTATTAGTCACTTTGTACTTGAAGGTGAGTTGATGGCTCAACAATTGCGCCAGCTTATTCAGCTCAATATTCTGCCTGAACTTGAGCAACACCGTGCCCAGCGTATCCTGCGGGAAATTAATCGCCAGCATCGGCATAAATTCGCCCATTTTGATGAAACGTTTGTTGAGCAGCTTCTTACACACCCTGATGTACCGGAACTTATCCGAAATAGCCCGCTGACTCAGCGTGAATGGCAGGTATTGGGGTTGATTTATTCCGGCTACAGTAACGATCAAATTGCCGCAGAACTGGAGGTCGCCGCGACCACGATCAAGACGCATATCCGTAATCTGTATCAAAAAATGGGTATTACCCATCGGCAGGATGCTATTCAACAGGCTCAACATTTGATGCAAATGATGGGGTTGAGTGTTGCATCAATGAATATTTAAGTTTAGTAATGTTTTCGCTAATAACATAAATAAATATTAACACTAAGTTATATGCAATTTAAATATAAATTAATTTTTAAAATAACCTTATATTTTTTTATGGGTTTTATGTGATGGATGTCACGTTTAAATGGGTCTAAGCTAATCTCATTACATTTGGTACGCTCATAATTGTTAAAAATAACTAATGGTGGTTAGTAATTATGGAAAATAGAAAACATCTTGACGATATGCTTTCCCGTTTTGTTGGTCACGGTCCTTATTTGGAAATTGATGGCGAAAAGCATATTGATGCGGCATCAGGTACGTTTAATTTGCCGCTTGGCTACACTAACCACAGAGTTGCGGAAAAACTCAAGCAACAGATTGATAGATGTACGCATTTAAGTTCTGCTTATACGCGAGAAATGTCACAATATATTTTGACCAAATTGGTGAAACATACACCAGAAGGCATTGACCGAATGTGGCTGCGGGATGTTTCCGGTTCTGGGGCTGTTGAAGGTGCCATTCGCATCGCCCAAAAAGCCACAGGACGCTCCGGCATTATTTCGTTCTTTCTTGCCCACCACGGCCAGTCTCTTGCGACTGCGCAGATTTCTGGCAATGCGTTCAGAATTAAAGATTTCCATATCAGTATTGATGGTTCGATAAAAATTCCAGCACCTGCCAGTGTCATGGCAGAACCTGACCCGAATGAGACAGAGAACCAATATGTCGATCTGGAACAGTTTATTCAGTTGGGCTCCAGTGACAATATCGCATGTCTGATTATTGAACCGATTCAGGGCAATGGCGGCAACACCGTTTTCCCCGTGGAGTTCTATCGCAAAATCAGGGAAATCTGCCATCAGCACGGCATCATCATTATTGCGGATGAAATACAGACAGGGTTTGGCCGTACCGGAACTTTCTTTGCGTCGACAGGTTATGCCAAGGAATTAGAGCCAGATATCATTGTATTTGCGAAAGGGGCAGGGGGTATTGGTATTCCGACAGGGGGTGTGCTGATGCGCAGCTCGCTGGATGTGCTGGAATCATTTGAGCATTCCAGTACTTCTGGTGCTAATCCCTTGTCTTTAGTCGCTCTCAACGAAATCATTGATATTATTGAAGATGATGCGATTCTGGAAAATGTGCAGCAGAACGAGGCTTTCCTGCGTGATGGACTGTTGGCCTTACAGCATAAATACCCTGAAATCACGGGGGTCAGAGGCATGGGCTACATGTTCGGTTTTGATACTCCAACCCCAGAATTTGCGGCACAGGTGATTGAAACCGCCAGCCGTCACCGATTGATCCTGCGCGGCTCCCGTTATGGCAAAGGGCGGGCACTTAAGGTACGTCCTCCTTTGGTTTGTACACAGGAACACTTACATGAAATTCTCCATAAATTGGATCTGGCATTCGCTGAACTGACGGTTTCTGCACCGAAGCACAGAGAGGTTGCATAATGAAAGCCCTGAAATTCAACCAAGTATGGAATGTCCAGATTCAGCAAGTTGAACCCTTGCACTGCATTGAACCGGATGATGTGGTAGTCGATATTGCAGTATGTGGGATTTGCGGCACAGATATAGGAATTATTACTGGTTCTTATCCTGTAGCGGTGCCGGGAACCACATTGGGGCATGAGACCACGGGAGTGGTGACGCAAATCGGCAGTCATGTTACCCGCTTTCAGATTGGCGATCGTGTTGTTATCAATCCGACATACTCCTGCGGACATTGCAGAATGTGTCAGACAGGTAATCCCAATCACTGCGAGAAGAAACTAGGGACGGAAGCGGGGGTTTCTTACGATGGGGCATTTGCCGAGCAGTATTTGGCGAAAGAAAGCTCGCTGATTAAGCTTGATGATCATGTCAGTATGGAAGCGGCTTCGTTGACTGAACCTTTGAGCTGCACACTGACGGGAGTGGATAAACTGGGGATCACCCATACCAATATTCGGGCCGTGGTAGCCGGTGCTGGCCCTATGGGAATGCTGTATCTTTGGGCGTTGCATGAACGGGGTGTTAAGGCATTCATGATCGAGAAAAACCCGAGTCGTGTGCAATTTGCTATCAACAACCTGCCGGCAGAATGTCGGTTATATACTGATTTTGATGAAGCGTTGATGCAGGAATACGGTGATAAATCAGCCCTGATCGATTTATGTGTAGATACTACGGGACAACTGACCGAATATGTTTTCGACCATTTAGCCGCAGGTGGTAAGTTGCTGAATGTCGCTTTAAAAGATAAACATGCCAATCTTGATATTCTGAAAATTGCCGACAAAAGTCTTTCTGTCATCGGCTCGATTGACTCCTTGAACAACAGTTTTGAGCGTGCTTACGCCATGATCCGGGATGGTGTGATCCCAGCCGAACGCCTGATTAGTCAGATCTTTGATTTTGAGGATTATCAGCAGGCTTTTCTCACCGTGGGCTGTGATATTGCCGCGAAAGCCCAAGTACCGCTCAGTACACCAAACTGCAAAATATTGATCCGTTTGGCTGACTTTAAGTAATGGAATATTTCTGATGGATAAATTCAATGTCATTTTTGATATCGATGGGGTCATTGTCGATAGTGAACAACTGCATTTTGATGTGCTGTGTGAACTGGCACCTGATCACACGCGTGATGTTCAGCCACAGCAATTAATTGGTTTGAGTCTGGCTGAAACACTGAATGAAATTGGTGTTCCATTACCCGAGCAGCAAGGCATTACCGACAGGATTATCTCGGTTTATCAGGAAAAGTTATCTGCACATTATCTACGCCCGGGGGTTACTCGCCTAATCGCGGCCTTACAGCAAAATGACATTGCTTTTGGGTTTGTTTCCACCGCACCGCGTGCCGTTTGTCTGGCGAATCTGGGGTTACTGGATTTGTTTGATGAACCTGCTTTGATTTCCGGTGATGATGTTGAAAGAACTAAACCTTTTCCTGATCCCTACCTTGCTATGCTAAAGCTGAAAAGGATGGATGTTCAGCAGACTTTGGTGATTGAAGACACGGATCTGGGGATCGCAGCGGCAAAACAGGCAGGGATCCCGTGGGTATATGCTTGGCCTCATGATTTGTCGGTAGCTGAACAGTACGGGCAGGCGACTTGCATTATTGGTGAATTGACGGATATTCCGCAATTTTCTGGGATAAATTCGCTGTCAGCGTGATGATAACTTCAGTGTGATAACAATGTAAATATTGATGCCCTCCAGCAAAACCTGCGGAGGGCATGATTGTGCGTCAGAGTACATTGTTTTGGAACAGATGGTTTTAGAGAACAGGGTTATGGAGGAATTAAGTTGTCTGAGGAATATGCAGTTTCTTCGATAAAACAGCCGATCATCGCGACACGGCTCGCTTTTTTTATTGCCGGATTCAGTATGGCAGCTTGGGCACCTCTTATTCCTTTGGTTAAGGAGAGATTTGCACTTGATGATGGTGCCATGGGGTTGCTCATACTGGTATTTGGCATTGGTTCCTTTATCACGATGCCTTTGGCGGGGATGCTGGCCAGCCGTTTCGGTTGTAGGAAAATTTTTCCCTTGTTTGCCCTGCTGGCAATTTTGATGCTACCGGGGTTAAGTATATTGCCAACCCCCTGGGCACTGGCTTGTGCGCTGTTTATGTTCGGCGTGGGGATTGGTGCGACGGATGTGGTGATCAATATTCATGCAGTCAATGTTGAAAAAATGGCACAGCAGCCAATTATGTCTGGTTTTCATGCGTTGTTCAGTCTGGGGGGAATTGCGGGTGCAGGGTCAGTCAGTTTCCTGTTATTGATGGGAATATCCCCATTTCAGGTAATGGCCGCAGTGTCATTATTCATTATTCTGTTGTTGCTGCCAGCATGGAGCGGATTATTGGATCATACAGAAACGGGTAATACACCATTTTTTGCCTTGCCGCGTGGGATTGTGATCCTGCTTGGTTTTCTTTGCTTTGTCGTTTATCTGATGGAAGGCTCCATGTTGGATTGGAGTGGGATCTTGCTGAGTAGTGTCCATAATATAGATAGCCATCAGGCGGGACTTGGTTACACGCTTTTCGCCATTACCATGACATGTGGCCGCTTTCTGGGCGATAAAATTATCTCAATGTTTGGATACCGGCGGGTTTTTTTGGCAAGTGCAATTCTGGCTACTTCGGGTTTTGTCCTGATCTATCTGGCATCCAGCATGATGGTATTGGGTATTTCTTTCCTGATGATAGGAGCGGGTTTATCCAATCTGGCTCCGATGTTTTTCACTGCTTCAGGGCAGCAGAAAGTCATGCCTGATTCTCAGGCAGTTTCCGCCGTCTCTACGATGGGATATTCGGGTATCCTGCTGGGGCCTGCAATTATCGGGGGTTTGGCTCATCAGGTCACATTGCATGGCGCTTTTGCCTGTATTGCTCTACTTTCTCTTACATTGTTAGCGGGCTATGGATTGATTCATCCCGCCAGAAAATAACAGGTTAACTATTGATGAATTTTCAGCACTGCCATTGGCTTAATGAGCCTGCCTCGTGGAAGCATCGAGAAGATATACTCCATGTGACGACAGATATTAAAACTGATTTTTGGCGTGATACATGGTATGGCTTTCAGCGTCATAGCGGCCATGTTTTTGGTCGCTATGTTGATGATGTTCATATTGAAGCCGGTTTTACCTTCCAGCTTTGTATCGAAGGGCGTTTTGAACATTTATACGATCAGGCTGGCATTATGCTACTGGTGGATGAGCAACATTGGTTAAAAGCGGGTGTTGAGCATTCTGATGGGCAGGCAACGATCGGTAGTGTGCTAACGAATTCTTGCTCTGACTGGGCGATGGGCGTATTTCCGGGGAATCCTGATAAATTCTGGTTAAGGCTGACGTATAGTGAGGGAGTGATCAGGCTGCAATATTCCATTGATGGGGTGAAGTGGCCGTTACTGCGGTTATCGCCTTTTGCGGTTGGCAGTCAGCGGGTTTTTGTCGGAGCAATGTGTTGTTCGCCAGAACGAGAAGGGTTGCAGGTAAAGTTCTCCGATTTTAGCCTGAAATCATGTCTGAAAAGACACCTGCATGATTTGAGTTAGAAAAATCGGGCAGTTTTCATCGTATATAAAGATAAAACGGAGAGCCTAATCATATAGGCTCTCAGAAACTAACGTCCCAGATAATTATCCCAGTCTTTCCAGACTGGCTGTAAACCTGATTTCACCAGTGCTGCGGCAACCTGAACCACCGAGCGATTATCATGAGGTGCAAATTGTTCCAGTTCGTAATGATCGTCGGCATAACCCCCCGGCTGGGTTTTGGAGCCGGCACTGACATGATTGATTGCCAGCGGTACAACGTGATCGCGGAAAAACGGTGATTCACGGGTGGATAGGGACAGTTCCACATCCGGTGCCAGCAGGCGAAATGCACAAATGAGTTGTACCAGTTCAGCTTCGCTCATCAGGGAAGCGGGTTCTATGCCACCTGCGCAGGGGCGCAATCTTGGAAAGGAAATAGAGTAACGGCTTTTCCAGAATTGTTTTTGCAGGAAAAGCAGGTGCTCTGCCACCATGTAACAATCGGTACGCCAGCTAGGGGACAGCCCGATCAAAGCACCCAACCCGATTTTGTCGATACCTGCACGTCCCAGGCGTTCCGGGGTTTCCAGCCGCCAGTGAAAATCCTGTTTTTTCCCTTTCAAATGGTGCAGTTGATAACTGGGAGCATGATAGGTTTCCTGATAGACCATTACGCCATCCAACCCCAGCGTTTTCAGTTCAGCGTATTCTTCCTGTGCCAATGGCTGGACTTCCATTGTGATAGAACTGAAATAGCTGCGGATCATGGGGAGATAGCGGCAGAAATAATCCATGCCAACTTTGTTCTGATGTTCTCCCGTGACCAGCAGGATATGTTCAAACCCCAGCTTTTTGATGGCTTGGCATTCAGCTTTAATCTCTTGTTCATTGAGTGTTTTGCGTCTGATGTGATTACTCATGGAGAAACCACAATAGGTGCAGTCATTAGCGCACAGATTGGAAAGATAGAGTGGGATATAAAATCCCACGGTATTGCCGAATCGCTGACGCGTTAGTTGTTGAGCTCGTTGGGCGAGCGGCTCAAGGAAAGGCAGGGCTGCGGGAGAGAGCAAGGCCATAAAATCATCCAGAGTCAGACGATCGCGGTTTAATACTTGCTCAACATCCTGCGTGGCTTTACTGTTGATACGCAGTGTAATGTCGTCCCAATCCAACTGCTGCCAGCGCTGGCGGAATGTATGATCAGTCGTCACTGTGTTGTCTGTCATAACGCCCCCAGAAAATCGGTCAGTGGGCTGGAAGCTTCTGCATGTGATTTCTGGCTTGCCACACCCGCCTGATGAGAGAGCTCGCCGGCTTCAATCGCCGTCTTGAATGCTTGTGCCATTTTGATGGGATTGCGGGCAACGGCGATAGCAGTATTGACCAGTACCGCATCAGCACCCATTTCGATAGCGGCGAGTGCATGGCTTGGCGCTCCGATTCCGGCATCCACGACGACAGGCACGTTGGACTGTTCGATGATCATTTGCAGAAAATCTCGCGTCAGCAGCCCCTTGTTTGAGCCAATGGGAGCGCCTAATGGCATCACGGCAGCACAGCCGACTTCTTCCAGACGGCGACACAGGACAGGATCAGCGCCGCAATAGGGCAGAACAACGAATCCCTCTTTTACCAACTGCCCGGCAGCTTTCAGCGTTTCTATCGGGTCAGGCAAAAGATATTTTACATCGGGATGGATTTCCAACTTGATCCAGTGAGTTCCCAGCGCTTCCCGTGCCAGGTGAGCGGCAAACACCGCTTCTTCTGCTGTTTTTGCCCCCGAGGTATTGGGCAGTAATTTAACGCCTAACTGTTGCAGTGGGGCAAGAATGCCGTCGTCATTGCCATGCAGGTCGATGCGCTTCATCGCCATAGTGACCAATTGGCTACCAGAGGCACGTATCGCCTCGATCATCAAATTTGCATTGGCGAATTTTCCTGTTCCCGTAAACAGGCGGGAATGAAAGGAAGTATCAGCGATTTTTAACATAATTAACCTCCGGCAATGGCTTGAAACAGCAGGATAATATCTCCGTCATTAATCTGATGGCTGTTCCACTCTGAGCGCGGAATAATAGTTTGATTAATGGCCAAAGCGGTGCCTGATTGGGGACGTTGTACATGCTCCAGTAACTGTTGCACCGTCATCGACGTACTCAGTGTGATCGGTTGATCGTTGACGATAATGTTCATGCGACTTCTTTCCCTGAGCGTGTTTTGCCTGAAATGGTTTCTGCGCGATCAGATTTTGCGGCATGGGTTCCGCACACAGGACACTGCGATAACAATGTTAGTTGTAACGTGCTCCAACTCTGCTGTCTGCCATCAAACAACCGTAGTTTTCCACTTAGGGGAGAGGGGAGACCCACCAGCATTTTGATTGCCTCCAACGATTGCAACGTACCGATCATCCCGACAACCGGCCCTAAAACACCGGCTGTACGACAGTTGCGATGCGGCTCTTCCTGATCAGGGTAGAGACAGGCATAACAGCCGTGCAAGTAAGGGGGTTCGAATACGATAAGCTGCCCGCTGAAACCAACGGCACTACCGCTGATGAGCGGTTTATTTTCTGCAACACAGGCGGCATTGATAGCATAGCGCGTCGCCATGTTATCGCAGCAATCCAGCACCAGATCGGCCTGACGGACGAGATTTTCCAGTGATTCACGATCCTGCCGCTCGGTCAGCACGGTATTTTCGACCAGCGGATTCAGGGCCTTCAGTTGCTTCGCTGCTAAAACCGCCTTTCCTGCGGGAATATCTGCTGTGCGATAGAGGATCTGGCGTTGCAGGTTTGAGACATGCAACGTATCATCATCTGCCAGATAAAGGTGGCCGACGCCTGCCGCTGCGAGATAGAGTGCTGCGGGTGAACCTAATCCACCCAATCCGACAATCAGTACTTTTCCTGCTTTTAATTTTTCCTGTCCATCAGAGCCGATGTCTTCCAGTAGCAATTGACGGCTGTACCGCATAAATTCTTGGTCGTTTAACATAAGAGCTCCCGATCACTTCCTTCAATCAAATGAAGTAATTGGTCAGTTACCTGCCGCCAATCTTTGGCTTTAGTAATGGCGCTGACCAATGCCACGCCACCCACTCCTGTTGCAACGACATCAGGCACACGATCCAGCGAAATCCCACCGATGGCAACGGTAGGATATTCCGGGGTTATTTCCACTTGATGTTTCAATGCCGAAAGGCCTTGCGGCTTTGAAGGCATCTCTTTCGTCGTGGTGGGGAAAATATGCCCGAGTGCAATATAGGAAGGCCTCAGTGCTTTTGTCCGCGCCAGTTCATATTCGTCATGGGTGGAAATGCCAAGACGCAGTCCTGCTTGCCGGATGGCATTGAGATCCGCGATATCCAGATCTTCCTGCCCCAAATGCACACCATAGGCGCGATGTTTGATGGCCAGATCCCAGTAATCGTTGATGAATAGGCGGGCATTGTATTGGCGACCCAATACAATGGCGGATTGGATATCCTCTTCTACCTGATCTTCGGGGAGATCTTTGATGCGTAGTTGCAGGGTTCTGATACCCGCTTTCAGTAGCCGCTCAATCCACGTCAGGGAATCCACGACGGGATAAAGCCCCAAACGGTGCACGGTTGGGGCAAAAGGGGCTTGTGGAATTGATGAGGCTTCAGGCTGATTTTTCATCGCTTATGTCCTCAGCACTGTGATACAGCTCGCTGCCATGAGCGAGGAATTCTTCTGACATCTGTTCCATGCCAGCTTCCTGTTCCAGTTTTGCTGCATAATCGCGCACGTCCTGCGTGATTTTCATGGAGCAGAATTTTGGCCCACACATAGAGCAGAAGTGAGCAACTTTGCCGGATTGCTGTGGCAGGGTTTCATCGTGATAGGCGCGGGCGGTTTCAGGATCAAGAGCCAGATTGAATTGGTCTTCCCAGCGGAATTCAAAACGTGCTTTTGACATGGCGTTATCGCGGATTTGTGCTCCGGGATGGCCTTTGGCGAGATCTGCCGCATGTGCCGAGATTTTATACGTAATCAGCCCTTGTTTTACGTCGTCTTTGTTGGGGAGACCAAGGTGTTCTTTTGGTGTGACGTAGCACAGCATTGCACAACCAAACCAGCCTATCATGGCCGCACCGATGCCGGAGGTGAAATGGTCATAACCGGGAGCGATATCGGTTGTCAGTGGCCCCAGCGTATAGAATGGCGCTTCGTGGCAATGTTCCAATTCTTCCGTCATATTGCGGCGGATTAATTGCATCGGGATATGCCCCGGTCCTTCGATCATCACCTGAACATCGTACTCCCAGGCAATTTTAGTCAACTCGCCGAGAGTATGCAGTTCGGCAAATTGCGCCTCATCATTGGCATCCTGAATTGATCCGGGACGCAGTCCATCTCCCAAAGACAGAGAAACGTCATAGGCGGCGCAGATTTCACAAATTTCGCGAAAATGGGTATAGAGGAAGCTTTCCTGATGATGGGAGAGACACCATTTTGCCATAATGGAACCTCCACGAGAGACGATGCCGGTCAGACGTTTGGCCGTCATCGGCACGTAACGTAGCAGGACGCCTGCGTGGATGGTGAAATAATCCACCCCTTGCTCGGCTTGTTCCAGTAAAGTATCGCGGAACATTTCCCATGTCAGGTTTTCTGCCACGCCGTTCACTTTTTCCAGCGCCTGATAAATTGGCACTGTACCGATAGGTACAGGACTGTTACGTAAGATCCATTCGCGGGTTTCGTGGATATAACGGCCAGTAGAGAGATCCATCACCGTATCTGCTCCCCAGCGGGTAGACCAAATCAGTTTTTCCACTTCTTCTTCAATGGAGGATGTGACGGAGGAGTTACCGATGTTGGCATTCACTTTGACCAGAAAATTGCGGCCAATAATCATCGGCTCGGATTCGGGATGGTTGATGTTGGCGGGAATAATCGCCCGGCCAGCGGCAACTTCCTGACGGACAAACTCTGGCGTGATGTTGTCCGGCAAGTTTGCACCGAAACTTTGCCCCGGATGCTGCTGGAGCAGGACTTCACTGCGGATGCGTTCACGCCCCATATTTTCTCGCAGGGCGATAAATTCCATTTCGGGTGTGACAATGCCTTGGCGTGCATAGTGCAATTGGGTGACACGCTTGCTTTGTCTGGCTTTCAATGGATGAGGAAGCTGGTTGAAGCGCAGATGATCCAGTCCGGCATCCGCAAGCCGCTGCTGGGTAAAGTCAGAACTGAGAACAGCGACTGGCTCGGTATCATTACGCTCTTCGATCCAAAGCTGACGGATTTTCTTCAAGCCAGCTCGCACATCCAGCACCGAGTCGGGATCTCCATAAGAGCCAGAGGTATCATAGATGGGCACGGGTTCGTTTTCCTCAAATTGAGGATTTTCATTGGTGCCGCCAATCAGTGTTGGTGATAACTGGATTTCACGCATCGGAACTTGAATATCTTTGCGGGAGCCGGCAAGGTAAATTCTGCGTGAGTTGGGGAAGGTAACGCCTTGAACGGAATTGATAAATTCCTGTGCTGCATCCCGTTGTGCCTTGCGTGGCCGTGCAGGATAGGTTTTGGGGGCGATATCGGCCGCAGGGATGACATCAGTAGTTGGGATAACAATATTATTAGACATAGCAAATTCCTGACTGTGTTATAGCCTGTCCATCATGCGAACGGGAGCGTTGCCTGCTGGAATGGGCTTAAGTTGAGAAAATTGCTTGTCTGGAGCTCGCAGGGAGTAATGGTTGGTGCTGAATAATATCTCTATAGAAACAGGAGGATATGTCAGCGGGGTAATTACTCTTGTTCCCTTCGCGGGTATTAGCCCGATCAGGTTCTGCGGATCCCGAATCAACGGTCTCAGCCTGTGTTCATCGTGATATACGTTGAACGCTAGGCACTCCGACAAGAAAAAAACACCTCAGAGTATAGAGCGGATTGTGAAAACTACAACCTAAAACTTACAACTTTTGTGTGAGATTAAGACTCAATTGAATTGCAATCCCTGAATTGAGCTCCATACCGTTTTGGGTGTCATAAGTTATTGCGATTTTTATTATCCATCATTTAAATAAGTATAGGAACGGATATTACTTCGTCAGAAAATCATGGTTTAATTATATTTTAATTAGGAGTGGTTTGATGGTTTTTGTATAGTGGAATAGAGGTTTTTTATTAATGAAGTGTATTATCAATTCATAATTTATTGTATTTAATTTAATATTTATTATCATGAATATCTTATATGAGAAGATTGCTATAATTTTTGGGAAAAACGTCGCTATAAAGTAATAAATAAAATAACGACGAATTTATACCCTACAATTTGAAACATATTAGATATAGAAACAAATTCTTATAACACCCAGTTCAACTGTTTCCATCCATGATTTCCAGCTTCCTTTTGCAACCGTATATCAGCATTGACAGTAAACACTTCGTTGGCAAATAAACACATCGGCAGGTCATTTATGGAATCAGTGTAAAAGGAGATATGCTGAGGTGATAAGTTTTGTTCTGTCAACCATTGTTGCAAACGTACGACTTTTCCTTCACGGAAGGTAGGGGTTCCCAAAATACTGCCCGTATAGCAGCCATTTTCCATGACCATATCAATCCCCATAGCTGTCAGCACACCCAATGCGGCCGCGACTTTTTTCACCACGAAAGAAACAGTGGCAGAAATAATAATGATAGGAATGTTCTGTTGCCGATAGATATCTAATTGTTTTTTGGCTGCGGGATAAGAGATGGGTTTAATTTTGGTTTCCACAAAATCTGTCAGCCAAATATCCACCTGTTCATGGTGTACTTGATTCAGTGACTGTAAATTGAACGCCAGATAATCGTGCATATCCAGTTTACCGGCACTGTAGTCAGCCATCATTTTCTGGTCTGCCTCGATAAAACGATGATCGGTAATAATGCCTTTTTCCCACAAATATTCCGTCCAAAGCAGGCTGGAATCCCCACAAATCAATGTATCATCCAGATCAAATACCGCAATCTGCTGTGACATAGTCATTATTCCTCAATGGTTTTTTTGAATATCGCTTCCAAAATTGTGTTTATTTCAGCTCATCGACTGACATGCCAGTGAATGATATTGCCCCAAATTTGTTGGTCAAGGAAAGTATCGATGACAGATTGGGAAATGTGAGCGTTATAACGGCCTTTCATTTCGAAATAAATAGATTTTGATATAGATTGATTAAATTAGGGCGATGTTCAGACAGGATACGACGAAAAGGAGTATCCTGTCTGATGCTGAATTTGGACACAATGTCATTGGAACTATGGTGCGGTAGATGATTCAACAAAAACTGACAGGTATGGAACGAGGCTGGTGGGTTATCAGTCTTGAGAATCTAGTTTGGCTGCCACAGGGCGAATTGCCGTCAGGGACAGCCAGACAATGGTCATTACAAGGCCATATGGCGCGGCCTATTGGTGAGTGGTTAGGCGAGACTGTGTGGCTGGTGTGCCAGAAGATGGCATCAGAGATGGCATCTCCCCGCATGGTTGTTTCTCAACACCCTAAATTGTTTCAACTGGTAGGGCGTGGCGTCCAACTGGCTGAGTTTTATCGATCACACCATTACTGCGGCTATTGTGGCCATGAAATGCAGCATAGCCAGCATGAATGGGCCTGTTTGTGCAATCATTGCCATGAACGTTATTATCCGCAAATTGCGCCCTGCGTTATTGTTGGTATCCGTCGTGATGACCATATTCTGCTGGCGCAACATCAGAGCCATCGCAATGGTATTCACACGGTGCTGGCCGGGTTTGTTGAAGTGGGAGAGATGCTGGAAGAAGCAGCACACCGCGAGGTTATGGAAGAGAGTGGGATTAAGATCCGCAACCTGCGTTATGTGGCTTCCCAGCCGTGGCCTTTCCCGCAATCATTGATGATGGGGTTTCTGGCAGATTATGACAGCGGTGAGATCCAACATGATCCCGTTGAGCTTATCAGTGCAGATTGGTATCGCTATGATGACCTTCCCTTGATCCCTCAGTCGGATACGATTGCACGCCGTTTGATCGAAGAGACGGTTGCGCTATGCCGTAACATGTGAACTGCTCTGAGATGATGAGCGAATGGCGCATGTTATTGGCAGTTGTGCCAGAAGTTCGATTTCTGGCATGTTACAATGCGTCGGTTTTTTATAGTGAAAGTTAAACCGACCGTAACCAAAGAATTTTGCGGCCAATTAATCAAGGGAGCTTGTCATGAATGAGTTGAAAAACGACCGCTATCTGCGCGCCTTATTACGCCAGCCTGTTGATGTCACACCAGTATGGATGATGCGTCAGGCGGGGCGATATTTGCCTGAATATAAAGCAACGCGGCAGGAGGCGGGAGATTTCATCTCGTTATGCAAAAACACTGAACTGGCCTGTGAAGTGACGCTCCAGCCTCTGCGTCGGTTTCCGCTGGATGCAGCAATTCTGTTTTCCGATATTTTGACTATTCCTGATGCAATGGGGCTTGGGCTGTATTTCGAAACTGGGGAAGGGCCGCGTTTTCACTCTCCGATTCTCAATCATACAGATGTGGAAAAACTCCCTGTACCTGATCCGGAGATGGAGCTGGGCTATGTCATGGATGCTGTTCGTGCGATCCGTAAGGCACTGGCAGGCCAAGTTCCTCTGATAGGTTTTTCGGGTAGTCCGTGGACACTGGCGACGTATATGGTCGAAGGGGGAAGCAGTAAGGCGTTCACCAAAATAAAATCCATGATGTATGCCCAACCTGCTACGTTGCATCTGTTACTGGATAAATTGGCAAACAGCGTTATTCTATATTTGAACGCGCAAATAAAAGCAGGAGCACAGTCTGTCATGATTTTCGATACTTGGGGTGGTGTTCTGTCTCATCGCGATTATCGGGAGTTTTCGCTGCAATATATGCATAAAATCGTTGACGGATTGATCCGCGAACATGATGGCCGTCGTGTGCCTGTCACCTTGTTTACCAAAGGGGGCGGACAATGGCTCGAAGCGATGGTGGCAACTGGCTGTGATGCCCTTGGGCTTGATTGGACAACGAATATCGCAGATGCCCGTCGTCGTGTAGGCGATAAAGTCGCTTTGCAGGGCAATATGGACCCATCTATGCTGTATGCTGCTCCAGCGCGAATTGAAGAGGAAGTTTCGACGATTTTGCAGGATTTTGGTACGGGTAATGGGCATGTTTTCAATCTGGGGCATGGCATTCATCAGGATGTCCCACCGGAACATGCTGGCGCATTCGTCGAAGCGGTACACAGACTTTCAGAAAAATATCACCGATGACTTTATGATTGATACAAAGGCGTTACGCCAGGAACAAATAGAAAAAGCACGGCAGGTTATCCGTCATGATTCTTTCATGACGACTTCTACTTCCGCAATGCCTGCGTCTACGCCTTTTATGCCAGAATTAATTGCCGGCGCTGACGTCGGGTTTGAAAAAAACGGTACGGTGACTCGTGCCGCTATTGCTGTCCTGCATTATCCTTCGCTTGAATTGCTAGAGTATCAGGTCGCCAGAATTGATACTGTGCTTCCTTATATTCCTGGTCTACTCTCATTTCGTGAATACCCCGCGCTGATGGCAGCATGGCAAAAACTCAGCCTACGGCCGGATCTGGTAATGGTAGACGGTCAGGGAATTGCTCATCCTCGGCGTTTTGGTGTCGCCAGCCATTTTGGCTTATTGGCGGATATCCCGACTATCGGTGTGGCTAAAAGCCGTCTGTGTGGTGAGCACCCGCCTGTGGGAGATGCGGTGGGAAGTTATCAATCATTGATGGATCATGCGGAGCAGATTGGCGTTGTATGGCGAAGTAAAAAAAGGTGCAATCCGCTCTATATTTCCATTGGTCATAAGGTCAGCCTTGACAGTGCGGTCTTCTGGGTTGAACAGTGCATGAAGGGATATAGACTGCCTGAGCCGACCCGTTGGGCGGATGGGATTGCCTCAAATAGATTGTTTTTTAAGCAAACAATGCAGAAAAATCTATAATTGCAGCGGAAATGTGTGGATATTCTTGATTTTCAGGTAAACTTCGACGCAAATTAGGCATCATGAG
Source organism: Xenorhabdus bovienii SS-2004 (assembly GCF_000027225.1). Taxonomy (NCBI): domain Bacteria; kingdom Pseudomonadati; phylum Pseudomonadota; class Gammaproteobacteria; order Enterobacterales; family Morganellaceae; genus Xenorhabdus; species Xenorhabdus bovienii. Next base: position 3,870,436 of record NC_013892.1, on the reverse strand, counting down.
TAACGGCTAATGTTAAGAAACCCGATCCACCTGCGATTAGAGAAATTTGAAAGTTGGCAACATTGGACTTTTATGGCTAGTCTATGTGAGCGAATGTATCCAAATTATCAGGTGTTTTGTCGTCAGACAGGGTTTGCTGACCCCGCCCAGTATCGTCGTATTTTAGATCTGGCGTGGGAGACATTGATCGTCAAAGATGCAAAAGTAAATTTTGATAGTCAGCTGGAAAAATTAGAGACCATTATTCCATCAGCAGATAGCTATGATATTTATGGTGTGTATCCAGCAATTGATGCGTGCATTGCATTAAGTGAAGTCATTCATTCTCGTTTGAGCGGTGCAACGTTAGAACATGCAATAGCCGTCAGTGAAACATCTATCCGTACCGTTGCTATGCTGGAAATGACGCAGGCCGGTAGAGAAATGACTGAGGATGAGTTAAAGGCATTGCCTGCCATTGAAGAGGAATGGGATATTCAATGGGAAATTTACCGTTTATTGGCAGACTGCGAAGAACGGGATATAGAATTAATTAAAGGATTAAGGGCTGACCTTCGCGAGACTAAGGTTAGCAACATCGGTATAAATTTGGAGCAATAACTCAGAAAACATGACTTAGTGCTTGAATTGCCGGATTTAAAGACTTCACATTTACCCTCACTCTGTTCTACATTGGGGGTGAAAAGAAGTGGCTATCGGTGCGTGTATGCAGGGGTGCTGTCAAATCGGCATATCCGTCGCACTCGATGCTTTGCAAACGATAAACACACTGTAAGGATAATCTATGAATAAGACTGAATTAGTTGATGCAATCGCAGAACAAGCTGGTCTGACTAAAACTCAGGCAAAAACTGCTCTGGAATCAACTCTGAATGCAATCACTGAATCTCTGCGAAATGGTGATTCAGTGCAACTGGTGGGCTTTGGTACTTTCAAAGTTAATCATCGTGCAGAACGTACTGGTCGTAACCCACAGACTGGTAATGAAATTAAAATTGCAGCAGCAAACGTACCTGCTTTCTCTGCGGGTAAAGCACTGAAAGACGCAGTTAAGTAATCGTATTGCGAAAAAAGAAGATAGAGGGGAATTTAACGCCCCTTTTGTTGATGCTACAGGGGCTGCTAGCATTGGGTTTTATCTCATTGCTCAGCGCCTGCTCGGTTCAACCCAAGGTTCCACTCTTCAGTGCCAGTGGTTTTATTACAGACGGAGGTGTTATCCGTTTATGGCGCTTGAATGATCAAAACAGTAATCCTCAAGTCATTATGAGTGTTTACAGCCCTTACCGTAATACAGATACCTCTGTGACTTTCTATGAATACCGTTACGGTAATTTGTGGCAGATCCGCCGCTCTGTACTTGATAGTCATCCAATAGAAGAAACATTGCGGATTGATAAAGATAACAAGGTTATTTTTATGCAGCGGCAGACAAAAGAACACAATGAACCACTTTCCAACGATGAGATTGTCCGTTTGCGGTTTGATGCCAAACGGATAAAAGAAATCAGTGACGCTTTAATTGCCGGAAATGTCCATCTGGTACAGGGACATTGGCAGGATGGTAAAGTAACTACTTGTTCGGAGAAACAATTATCCATTCAATTTGAGCCTGAAGATCGGGCATGGCTCAAGGGAAGGGAAAAGAATAGTGCTGGCATATTGACCATTGCATGGCTGGATGCGCCAGAAGGAAAACAGTTACTATTGGTAGCCAATGATGATTTTTGTCGTTGGGAACCGACGAAAGATAAACTGTAATTCTGTCACTTTCGTCGGTTGTTTATTCTATCGGTTCTGCATTAACTTATTTCAGACGGGCAATGGCTCGGTATCCAATATCTTTCCGATAAAAACATCCTTGCCAGCCAATTTTCTCAGCTCTCAAGTAAGCTTTTTTCTGTGCTTCTGCGATATCGTCGCCCAGCGCGGTGACACACAAAACACGGCCTCCTGCTGTTACGACGTCTTTATCCTTGAAAGCAGTGCCTGCGTGAAAAACCTTTTCGTCTGTATCCGTTTCCTGATTCAGGCCGCTGATAACGTCACCTTTGACATAATTGGCCGGGTAGCCGCCTGCGGACAGTACGACACCTAATGCCGGACGGGTGTCCCATTCGGATGTTTTTCCGCTTAACTGGCCTTGTGCTCCAGCGAGACACAGTTCGACGAGATCAGAACGCAGGCGCATCATGATCGGCTGCGTTTCAGGATCACCAAAGCGGCAGTTAAATTCGATGACTTTTGGCTCTCCCTGCTTATCGATCATCAAACCTGCATAAAGAAAGCCGGTGTAGGTATGACCTTCGGCAGCCATTCCTTCTACAGTAGGGTAGATGACTTTCTCCATGACACGCTGGTGAACCTCATCTGTTACCACTGGAGCAGGTGAATAAGCTCCCATTCCCCCGGTATTGGGGCCGGTATCGCCATCACCGACTCGCTTGTGATCTTGGCTGGTTGCCATGGGAACTACGTTTTTACCATCTACCATGACGATAAAACTGGCTTCTTCTCCATCCAGAAATTCTTCAATGACAATACGATGCCCGGCATCTCCGAACGCATTTCCTGCCAGCATGTCTTTAACCGCATTCTGTGCTTCTTCCATTGTCATCGCGACAACAACACCTTTACCGGCTGCCAGACCATCTGCCTTAATGACAATGGGGGCTCCCATCTTTTTCAGATAGGTTAATGCCGGCTCAATTTCCGTGAAATTTTGGTAGGCCGCGGTCGGGATCTGATGGCGGGCGAGAAAATCTTTAGTGAAGGCTTTAGAGCCTTCCAGCTGGGCGGCGGCTTTGGTCGGGCCAAAAATGGTCAGCCCTGCTTGCTGGAAAGCATCAACGATACCGATAACTAGCGGAGTTTCTGGCCCCACAATAGTCAGACCGATATGTTGGCTTTGAGCAAAAGCCAACAATCCAGCAATATCTGTCGCAGCAATGTCTATATTTTCCAGATTTGCTTCCAGTGCAGTACCTGCATTACCCGGTGCAACGTAAACCTTATCTGCCAAAGGAGATTGCGCTGCTTTCCATGCCAGTGCATGTTCTCTTCCGCCATTGCCAATAATCAATATATTCATCTGGCGCTCCTATTATTAATGGCGGAAATGACGCATGCCAGTGAAAATCATGGCGATACCATGCTCATCAGCAGCAGCAATCACCTCATCATCGCGAATGGAACCACCCGGCTGGATCACACAGCTCACCCCGACTGCCGCAGCCGCATCAATGCCATCACGGAATGGGAAAAAGGCATCGGATGCCATGGCACAGCCTTGAACTTCTAATCCTTCATCGGCAGCCTTAATACCTGCAATCTTGGCAGAGTAAACACGGCTCATCTGGCCTGCACCAATACCAACGGTCATATTATCTTTGGCGTAAACAATTGCGTTGGATTTGACGAACTTCGCTACTTTCCAACAGAACAGCGCATCCCGCATTTCTTGTTCTGTTGGCTTGCGCTTGGAAACCACTTTCAGATCAGCTTCTGCCACCATACCTAAGTCACGATCCTGAACCAGTAAGCCGCCATTGACGCGCTTAAAGTCTAGACCAGCAACTGGCGAATGCCATTCGCCACACGCCAGAACACGAACATTTTGTTTGGTTGCCAGAATTGGCAGAGCTTTTTCATTAATAGAAGGCGCAATAATAACTTCGACAAACTGACGCTCAATAATCGCCTTGGCAGTATCGGCATCCAACTCGTGGTTAAAAGCAATAATGCCACCGAATGCAGAGGTTGGATCAGTTTTAAATGCACGGTCATAGGCTGTATGAATGTCTGTACCAACCGCAACGCCACAAGGGTTAGCGTGTTTGACAATTACACAGGCTGGCTCGGCGAACGTTTTCACACATTCCAGAGCAGCATCGGTATCAGCAATATTATTGTAAGAGAGTGCCTTACCCTGTAACTGTGTTGCTGTGGCAATAGAAGCTTCGGCAATTTGCTCCTCTATATAGAAGGCAGCATCTTGATGGCTATTTTCACCGTAGCGCATATCCTGCTTTTTAATGAAGTTCAGATTGAGTGTACGGGAGAAACGGCCTGATGGCTGATTCGTCTCACCATGATAAGCAGGAACCAGTTTGCCAAAGTAATTGGCAATCATACTGTCATAAGCCGCGGTATGCTCAAAGGCTTTGATCGCTAAATCAAAACGAGTTAGCTGGGTCAGGGAATTTTGATGGCTATCCATTTCTTCAATAATCTTGCCGTAATCCTGACTGTTGACCACAATCGCGACATCTTTATGGTTCTTGGCGGCAGAACGAACCATTGTTGGGCCACCGATATCGATATTCTCAACAGCATCTTCCAGAGGACAATCTGGCTTCGCAACAGTTTGTGCAAAAGGGTAAAGATTGACGACTACCATATCAATCGGGGAAATCTGGTGTAGTGACATGACTTCATCATCCTGCCCACGTCGGCCAAGGATGCCGCCATGTACTTTGGGATGAAGCGTCTTAACTCGTCCATCCATCATTTCGGGGAAGCCCGTATAGTCAGAAACCTCAGTGGCATTCAGCCCTGCTTCCGCCAGCAGGCGTGCGGTGCCGCCCGTTGAAAGCAGTTCGATACCGCGACTGGATAAGGCTTTGGCGAATTCAACAATCCCCGCTTTGTCAGAAACACTCAGCAGGGCACGACGGATTGGACGAAGCTGTTGCATTGGTGTGATCCCTTGAATTTCATAAAACAAGACTGTGCTATTGAGAAAAAAACCGGGTATTGAGAGAAAAAATGGCATTCGCAATAACATTTCAAAACAATCAGAAAAAATCACGTGGTGTTTTTTCCTGCGATAATTGTAACGAAAACGTTTGCGTGATGCTCGACAAATTTTACCGAAATATCCATTTGTGGATAAATTTGTGTATAAGTAGGTATAAATCAGCCTTTTGCTGTGTAATGCAGCAAACGATAATCTTTTATGAAAAAAACTATTGTCAGGCACGGAAAAGTCCCTATAATGCGCCACCACTGACCGACGCTGAGCGAAGACACGCCGCCGAGGACAGCGGGAGAAAAGCCCTGAAAATAAAGGCTTGACACCCGGCGAGGAAAGCGTAAGATACGCAGCCTCACGGCACGGAGCCCTGCTCCGGTCGGACCGCTCTTTAACAATTTAATCAGACAATCTGTGTGGGCACTCACAAGACAGTATCGACAGCATCGCAAGATGCCGAAAACTTTAAAGTCTTAAAGAGTGACTAAAACAGTTAATTCATTACGAAATAACAGTAACAATTCTTTGAGCATCAGACTTTTAATTGAAGAGTTTGATCATGGCTCAGATTGAACGCTGGCGGCAGGCCTAACACATGCAAGTCGAGCGGCAGCGGGGGGGAAGCTTGCTTCCCTGCCGGCGAGCGGCGGACGGGTGAGTAATGTCTGGGGATCTGCCCGATGGAGGGGGATAACCACTGGAAACGGTGGCTAATACCGCATAACCTCTCTGGAGCAAAGTGGGGGACCTTCGGGCCTCACGCCATCGGATGAACCCAGATGGGATTAGCTAGTAGGTGGGGTAAAGGCTCACCTAGGCGACGATCCCTAGCTGGTCTGAGAGGATGACCAGCCACACTGGGACTGAGACACGGCCCAGACTCCTACGGGAGGCAGCAGTGGGGAATATTGCACAATGGGCGCAAGCCTGATGCAGCCATGCCGCGTGTATGAAGAAGGCCTTCGGGTTGTAAAGTACTTTCAGCGGGGAGGAAGGCAACAGCGTAAATAGCGTTGTTGATTGACGTTACCCGCAGAAGAAGCACCGGCTAACTCCGTGCCAGCAGCCGCGGTAATACGGAGGGTGCAAGCGTTAATCGGAATTACTGGGCGTAAAGCGCACGCAGGCGGTCAATTAAGTTAGATGTGAAATCCCCGGGCTCAACCTGGGAACGGCATCTAAAACTGGTTGACTAGAGTCTCGTAGAGGGGGGTAGAATTCCACGTGTAGCGGTGAAATGCGTAGAGATGTGGAGGAATACCGGTGGCGAAGGCGGCCCCCTGGACGAAGACTGACGCTCAGGTGCGAAAGCGTGGGGAGCAAACAGGATTAGATACCCTGGTAGTCCACGCTGTAAACGATGTCGATTTGGAGGTTGTGCCCTTGAGGCGTGGCTTCCGGAGCTAACGCGTTAAATCGACCGCCTGGGGAGTACGGCCGCAAGGTTAAAACTCAAATGAATTGACGGGGGCCCGCACAAGCGGTGGAGCATGTGGTTTAATTCGATGCAACGCGAAGAACCTTACCTACTCTTGACATCCTCAGAATCTGCCAGAGATGGCGGAGTGCCTTCGGGACCTGAGAGACAGGTGCTGCATGGCTGTCGTCAGCTCGTGTTGTGAAATGTTGGGTTAAGTCCCGCAACGAGCGCAACCCTTATCCTTTGTTGCCAGCACGTGATGGTGGGAACTCAAGGGAGACTGCCGGTGATAAACCGGAGGAAGGTGGGGATGACGTCAAGTCATCATGGCCCTTACGAGTAGGGCTACACACGTGCTACAATGGCAGATACAAAGAGAAGCGACCTCGCGAGAGCAAGCGGAACTCATAAAGTCTGTCGTAGTCCGGATTGGAGTCTGCAACTCGACTCCATGAAGTCGGAATCGCTAGTAATCGTAGATCAGAATGCTACGGTGAATACGTTCCCGGGCCTTGTACACACCGCCCGTCACACCATGGGAGTGGGTTGCAAAAGAAGTAGGTAGCTTAACCTTCGGGGGGGCGCTTACCACTTTGTGATTCATGACTGGGGTGAAGTCGTAACAAGGTAACCGTAGGGGAACCTGCGGTTGGATCACCTCCTTACCTGAATGATAGTGATTGTGCAGTGTCCACACAGATTGTCTGATGAAAATAGAGTATCACGGTATAGGCTTGTAGCTCAGGTGGTTAGAGCGCACCCCTGATAAGGGTGAGGTCGGTGGTTCAAGTCCACTCAGGCCTACCAGACACGTTGACTCCTGGCCCTTTCCAGGGTGACCCGGTGCGGATGCAGCGGTGTTATCTGCGTTGAAACGGCGGGCGGGGAAACGGTCTGCACAGTTGTCTGACAGGCCGGTGATAACACTGTATGGGGCTATAGCTCAGCTGGGAGAGCGCCTGCCTTGCACGCAGGAGGTCAGCGGTTCGATCCCGCTTAGCTCCACCATACAAATCATTTCAGAACCCATGGGGAAAACACCCGTGTGTTGTGAAATTTTTGCTCTTTAACAATCTGGAACAAGCTGAAAATTTGAAACAATCAGTGCCGTCATGGACGGGACTGGTGAGTCTCTCAAAACGCACACCCGAAGACACCTTCGGGTTGTGAGGTTAAGCGACTAAGCGTACACGGTGGATGCCTAGGCAGTCAGAGGCGATGAAGGGCGTGCTAATCTGCGATAAGCGCCGGTAAGGTGATATGAACCGCAATAACCGGCGATACCCGAATGGGGAAACCCAGTGCAATCCGTTGCACTATCCTGGCCTGAATTCATAGGGTCCGGAGGCGAACCGGGGGAACTGAAACATCTCAGTACCCCGAGGAAAAGAAATCAACCGAGATTCCCCCAGTAGCGGCGAGCGAACGGGGAACAGCCCAGAACCAACATCAGCATCAGCGTCAGGAGAACGGTCTGGAAAGGCCGGCAGTAAAGGGTGATAGCCCCGTATCTGAAGACACTGGTGGTGTGAGTTCGACGAGTAGGGCGGGACACGTGGTATCCTGTCTGAACATGGGGGGACCATCCTCCAAGGCTAAATACTCCTGACTGACCGATAGTGAACCAGTACCGTGAGGGAAAGGCGAAAAGAACCCCGGCGAGGGGAGTGAAATAGAACCTGAAACCGTGTACGTACAAGCAGTGGGAGCCTTGATTTATCAGGGTGACTGCGTACCTTTTGTATAATGGGTCAGCGACTTATATTCTGTAGCAAGGTTAACCGTTTAGGGGAGCCGCAGGGAAACCGAGTCTTAACTGGGCGTTAAGTTGCAGGGTATAGACCCGAAACCCGGTGATCTAGCCATGGGCAGGTTGAAGGTTGGGTAACACTAACTGGAGGACCGAACCGACTAATGTTGAAAAATTAGCGGATGACTTGTGGCTGGGGGTGAAAGGCCAATCAAACCGGGAGATAGCTGGTTCTCCCCGAAAGCTATTTAGGTAGCGCCTCGTGAATTCATCTTCGGGGGTAGAGCACTGTTTCGGCTAGGGGGTCATCCCGACTTACCAACCCGATGCAAACTGCGAATACCGAAGAATGTTATCACGGGAGACACACGGCGGGTGCTAACGTCCGTCGTGAAGAGGGAAACAACCCAGACCGCCAGCTAAGGTCCCCAAGTCATGGTTAAGTGGGAAACGAAGTGGGAAGGCTCAGACAGCCAGGATGTTGGCTTAGAAGCAGCCATCATTTAAAGAAAGCGTAATAGCTCACTGGTCGAGTCGGCCTGCGCGGAAGATGTAACGGGGCTAAACCATGCACCGAAGCTGCGGCAGCAACACTTAGGTGTTGTTGGGTAGGGGAGCGTTCTGTAAGCCTGCGAAGGTGTGCTGTGAGGCATGCTGGAGGTATCAGAAGTGCGAATGCTGACATAAGTAACGATAAAGCGGGTGAAAAACCCGCTCGCCGGAAGACCAAGGGTTCCTGTCCAACGTTAATCGGGGCAGGGTGAGTCGACCCCTAAGGCGAGGCCGAAAGGCGTAGTCGATGGGAAACGGGTTAATATTCCCGTACTCGGTGTTACTGCGAAGGGGGGACGGAGAAGGCTAGACCAGCCGGGCGACGGTTGTCCCGGTTCAAGCGTGTAGGTGGGAAGAATTGGTAAATCCGTTCTTCCGTGAACACTGAGGCGTGATAACGAGGCACTACGGTGCTGAAGTGGTTGATGCCCTGCTTCCAGGAAAAGCCTCTAAGCATCAGGTAACAGTGAATCGTACCCCAAACCGACACAGGTGGTCAGGTAGAGAATACTCAGGCGCTTGAGAGAACTCGGGTGAAGGAACTAGGCAAAATGGTGCCGTAACTTCGGGAGAAGGCACGCTGGCGCCAGGTGACGGGACTTGCTCCCCGAGCCGAGGCCAGTCGCAGATACCAGCTGGCTGCAACTGTTTAATAAAAACACAGCACTGTGCAAACACGAAAGTGGACGTATACGGTGTGACGCCTGCCCGGTGCTGGAAGGTTAATTGATGGGGTTAGCGGCAACGCGAAGCTCTTGATCGAAGCCCCAGTAAACGGCGGCCGTAACTATAACGGTCCTAAGGTAGCGAAATTCCTTGTCGGGTAAGTTCCGACCTGCACGAATGGCGTAATGATGGCCAGGCTGTCTCCACCCGAGACTCAGTGAAATTGAACTCGCTGTGAAGATGCAGTGTACCCGCGGCAAGACGGAAAGACCCCGTGAACCTTTACTATAGCTTGACACTGAACCTTGAACCTTGATGTGTAGGATAGGTGGGAGGCTGTGAAGTGCGGACGCCAGTCTGCACGGAGCCATCCTTGAAATACCACCCTTGAATGTTTGATGTTCTAACGCAGGCCCGTTATCCGGGTCGCGGACAGTGTCTGGTGGGTAGTTTGACTGGGGCGGTCTCCTCCCAAAGCGTAACGGAGGAGCACGAAGGTTAGCTAATCACGGTCGGACATCGTGAGGTTAGTGCAATGGCATAAGCTAGCTTGACTGCGAGAGTGACAGCTCGAGCAGGTACGAAAGTAGGTCATAGTGATCCGGTGGTTCTGAATGGAAGGGCCATCGCTCAACGGATAAAAGGTACTCCGGGGATAACAGGCTGATACCGCCCAAGAGTTCATATCGACGGCGGTGTTTGGCACCTCGATGTCGGCTCATCACATCCTGGGGCTGAAGTAGGTCCCAAGGGTACGGCTGTTCGCCGTTTAAAGTGGTACGCGAGCTGGGTTTAGAACGTCGTGAGACAGTTCGGTCCCTATCTGCCGTGGGCGTTGGAAGATTGAAAGGGGCTGCTCCTAGTACGAGAGGACCGGAGTGGACGCACCACTGGTGTTCGGGTTGTCATGCCAATGGCACTGCCCGGTAGCTAAGTGCGGAAGAGATAACCGCTGAAAGCATCTAAGCGGGAAACTTGCCTTGAGATGAGTCTTCCCTTGTCCCTTGAGGATACTGAAGGAACGTTCAAGACGAGGACGTGGATAGGCTGGGTGTGTAAGCGTAGCGATACGTTGAGCTAACCAGTACTAATGAACCGTGAGGCTTAACCTGACAACACCGAAGGTGTTTTGGTGAGAGAGAGACGCAGTTTCAAATGAAAAACAGCAGCTTGTTCGGGATTGAACACAGAATTTGTCTGGCGGCCATAGCGCGGTGGTCCCACCTGATCCCATGCCGAACTCAGCAGTGAAACGCCGTAGCGCCGATGGTAGTGTGGGGTCTCCCCATGTGAGAGTAGGGCACTGCCAGACATCTATTTAGCCAGAGAAGCCACCCCACCGGGTGGCTTTTTTGCGTTTGTATTTTTCTATTATTTACTCAATTTCTGCTTTATTCTTTTTCTTATTACCCTTTCTTATTCGATAGAATAAAATGAAATAATTTCAATTTGAGTACAATAACTCGACATTGATCTTGTCTTTTGATTTAATTTGGCTATCTAGAAGTCTAAGTATACAAGTGATTTAACAATCGAGGTTTCAGTAATGCCAATTCGTGTACCGGATGAATTACCTGCGGTGAATATTCTCCGTAATGAAAACATCTTTGTTATGACTTCAACACGAGCGAATATTCAGGATATTCGCCCTTTGAAAGTGCTGTTACTTAACCTGATGCCGAAGAAGATAGAAACAGAAAATCACTTTATCAGGTTATTATCTAATTCACCGTTACAGGTTGATATTCAATTGTTGCGTATTGATAGTCGCCAATGTAAAAATACTCCAGAGGAACATTTGGATAACTTTTATTGTGATTTTGAGTCTATAAAAGATCAAAATTTCGATGGGTTAATTGTAACAGGCGCTCCTTTGGGGTTGGTTGAATTTGAAGATGTCACTTATTGGGCCGAAATTGAAAAAATTGTTAATTGGGCTAAAAATCACGTTACTTCAACGCTCTTTGTTTGTTGGGCTGTTCAAGCTGCCTTAAATATTCTTTATAACCTGCCTAAATATACGAGAACGACTAAATTATCCGGTGTTTACTCCCATATAACCTTAGATCCTTTTGCGTTATTGACCAGAGGGTTTGATGAATCCTTTTTGGCACCTCACTCACGTTTTGCGGATTTTCCAGAGACAGTGATCCGTGAGCATACCGACCTAGATATTTTGGCTTGTTCAGAAGACGCTGGCGCTTATTTGTTTGCCAGTAAAGACAAAAGGTTGGTATTTGTGACAGGTCACCCTGAATATGGAGTTGATACATTAGCGACAGAGTACTGGCGTGATCTGGCTGCGGGGTTAGAACCCGCGCTACCGGTCAATTACTTCCTGAATAATGATCCTGAAAATAAACCAGTTGCATCTTGGCGTAGTCACGGCCACTTATTGTTTTTAAATTGGCTTAATTACTATGTCTACCAAATTACGCCATACGATCTGACGTATATGAATCCTACTTTAGATTGAATTTGTAAAAAAATAAAAATAAAAATGAGAATTAGCTGAAGCGAGCCATTTCTCATTTTTTTAATTTTCTATTTTTTTAGAATCATTTACCTTCCCCGATTATTTCTTATATATAACAAAAAGTTAACACTTTTATTCCTAATTAATTGGAACTTATTTCCCTGTTTTTATTTTTAATAAATTCATTTAATCATTTGATTTATTTAAATTAATTTACTTAAGTTTAAATAATGGAAATGGTTTTTGATTTATTTTTAATATTGTTTACTCTTATTCAAGTGGACATGTTAAAGACGAGGAGTGGGGGATGACACAGCAAGCATTAACAACTGATTTAACCTTTACAAAGCTTTTTGGTGAAGCTGAAAATCAGATATTACTACCTGAATCTATAGGTTTTATAGAAGATCTAGTTGTTGAGTTTTCTGACAGGCGTAAAAAATTATTGGAAGAGAGAATTCACTGGCAGAAAAAAATAGATGATGGAATATTACCTGATTTTATTTCGGAAACAATTTCCATTAGGGAAAGTGACTGGAAAGTTCAGGGAATTCCTGACGATCTTAAAGATCGCCGTGTTGAAATCACGGGTCCAGTAGAACGTAAGATGGTGATTAACGCTTTGAATTCAAATGTTAAAGTTTTCATGGCGGATTTTGAAGATTCACTGTCTCCTTCATGGGATAAAGTCATTAGTGGGCAAATTAATCTAAGGGACGCAGTTAACGGTACGATCTCATATACCAGTGAGCAAGGTAAGCGTTATGAATTGAAATCTGAACCGGCAGTTCTGGTTGCACGGGTCAGAGGGCTGCATCTGTCAGAAAAACACGTTCTTTACAAGAAGGAACCGATCTCGGGTGGTCTATTTGACTTTGCACTTTACTTCTATCTAAATCATAAAAATCTGCTGGCAAATGGCAGCGGCCCCTATTTTTATTTGCCTAAAATTCAGAGCTACCACGAAGCTCAATGGTGGAGCGATGTTTTCAGTTTTACGGAAGAGCGCTTCAACCTACCAAAAGGTACAATCAAAGCGACCGTTCTGATTGAAACACTGTCTGCTGTATTCCAGATGGATGAAATCCTCTACCACCTGCGTCACCACATTGTTGGGCTGAACTGTGGGCGCTGGGATTACATTTTCAGTTATATCAAGACACTGAAAAACCATTCTGATCGTGTTTTGCCTGATCGCCAGTCGGTCACGATGACACAACCTTTCCTGAGTGCCTATTCTCGCTTGCTGATTAAAACTTGCCATAAACGTGGTGCATTTGCGATGGGGGGAATGTCGGCATTCATACCAAGCAAAGATATTGAACAAAACCAGTGGATTATGGACAAGGTCAGGGCTGACAAAGAACTGGAAGCTAAGAACGGTCACGATGGCACATGGATAGCGCATCCTGGGCTTGCAGATATTGCGATGACAGTCTTCAACACCACCTTAGGAGAGCGGCCGAACCAATTGGCAGTTTCCCGTGAAGAAGACGAAACGATCACAGCGGAACAATTGCTTGAACCTTGCTTGGGAGAGAGAACGGAAGAAGGATTGAGAGCGAATATTCGTGTCGCTGTGCAGTATATAGAAGCATGGATTTCAGGTAATGGGTGTGTACCGATTTATGGTTTGATGGAAGATGCCGCTACTGCGGAAATATCTCGCACATCTATTTGGCAATGGATCCGCCATGAAAAATTACTTTCCAACGGTAAAAAAGTCACAAAAGAGCTGTTCAGGCAAATGCTGAAAGAAGAACTGGGCATTATTAAACAAGAAGTTGGAGAGATGAATTTCAACCAAGGGCGATTTATGGAGGCTTCTAATCTAATGGAACGGATTACTACACAGGATGAGCTAATCGATTTCCTGACTTTGCCGGGTTATCAATTACTCGATTAATTCAAAAACGACAATATCCGATTAATTAAGAATAGGAAGCAGAAGAAAATGAACAATTCCCGAACACAACAGATCGCTCAATTGGAACAAGAATGGAAACACTCACGTTGGGAAGGTATTACTCGCCCATACAGTGCTGAAGACGTGGTTAAATTGCGTGGTTCCGTTAATCCAGAACACACTTTAGCGCAGATGGGAGCGAAAAAGTTGTGGGAACTGTTACATGGAAAATCAAAGAAAGGTTATGTGAACGCACTTGGCGCCCTGACTGGCGGTCAGGCACTTCAGCAAGCGAAGGCGGGCATTGAAGCAGTTTATCTTTCTGGTTGGCAGGTTGCTGCGGATGCAAATACTGCCTCCAGCATGTACCCCGATCAATCACTTTATCCAGTGGATTCTGTACCTAATGTCATTAAACGCATCAATAACAGTTTCCGCCGTGCAGATCAGATCCAATGGGCAAATGGTATCGACCCGGACAGTCAGGAATACACCGACTATTTCCTGCCGATTGTCGCGGATGCTGAAGCAGGGTTTGGTGGTGTGCTGAATGCATTTGAACTGATGAAAGCGATGATTGAGGCTGGTGCAGCGGCTGTTCATTTTGAAGATCAATTGGCGGCGGTGAAAAAATGTGGTCACATGGGGGGTAAGGTACTCGTACCGACTCAAGAAGCGATTCAGAAACTGGTGGCTGCTCGTCTGGCTGCTGATGTATCCGGAGTTTCAACCTTGTTAGTCGCACGCACTGATGCCGACGCAGCAGACTTGCTGACTTCTGATTGTGATCCTTATGACAGCGAATTCATTACTGGCAAGCGAACTGCTGAAGGTTTCTTCTGTACCCGAGCTGGTATCGATCAGGCTATCAGCCGTGGGTTGGCTTATGCCCCATATGCCGACGTTGTTTGGTGCGAAACTTCTACGCCGGATCTTGAGGCTGCTCGCCGTTTTGCGGAAGCCATTCATGCGGAATACCCAGGCAAATTGCTGGCATACAACTGCTCTCCATCCTTCAACTGGAAAAAGAATCTGGACGACAAAACCATTGCGAGCTTTCAAGAGCAGCTGTCTGCCATGGGATATAAATTCCAATTTATTACATTGGCTGGTATCCACAGCATGTGGTTTAACATGTTTGATTTGGCTTATGACTACGCCCGTGGTGAAGGTATGAAACATTATGTCGAAAAAGTTCAGGGACCTGAATTCGCAGCTCTTGAGCGTGGTTATACTTTCTCTTCACATCAACAGGAAGTTGGGACAGGGTATTTTGATAAAGTGACAACGATTATTCAGGGAGGAACGTCTTCTGTTACCGCACTTACGGGCTCGACAGAAGAACAGCAATTTTAGATTTATCAGGCTCATTGATATTATCAGGTGGGGGATTCTGTGAGGAATTCCCCTTTACGCGTCGGATAAGGTGGCGATGATGGAAATAGATCTTGCGCATTTAATTGCACAAACCATTTTGCAGGGATTCGATGCGCAATATGGTCGATTTCTGGAAGTGACTTCAGGCGCACAGCAACGTTTTGAGCAGGCGGATTGGCATGCAGTACAGCGAGCCATGAAAAAGCGAATCAACCTGTATGACCATCATGTTGGCTTGGTCGTGGAACAGCTGAAATGCATTCACGGTACACTGCAATATGACGAAGATTACATAGCTAAAGCTAAAGCCGTTTATACCCGTTTGTTGCCGGACTATCCTCGTTTTGAGATTGCGGAAAGTTTTTTTAATTCAGTCTATTGCCGTTTGTTTCAACACAGTAACTTAAAGCCAGAAAATCTATTTATTTTTTCTTCCCAGCCCGCCTGTCGTTTTCGTCATATTTCACGTCCATTGTCGCGGGATTTTTCCCCTAACAGTAATATTGCGTCAATGTTGCGAACGATATTAAATGATGTGCCATTGCGTCTTAAATGGGAAGATTTGGATCGAGATATTGATTACATCATGCAATATTTACAGAAAACATTTTCTGAATATGATTTATTACATGCGACATTTCAGATTGCTAATGAACTATTTTACCGTAATAAAGCGGCGTGGCTGGTGGGAAAAATCAGGCTGGGCACCACGGTTTATCCATTTTTATTACCCATCCACCATAACGAATCCGGCAGCATCTTTATTGATACCTGCCTGACGTGCCGCAATGACGCCAGTATTGTTTTTGGTTTCGCACGTTCTTACTTTATGGTTTACGCCCCTTTGCCGGCAGCATTAGTTGAGTGGCTGCGTGAAATCCTGCCGACAAAATCAACGGCCGAATTATACATGGCGATTGGTTGCCAAAAACATGGCAAGACAGAATACTATCGTGAATATCTGATGTTTATTAACGCATCTCAAGAACAGTTCTCGATTGCTCCAGGCGTGAAAGGCATGGTAATGCTTGTCTTCGCTTCTCCTTCATTTGATCGTGTATTTAAAGTCATCAAAGATAAATTTGCTCCTCAGAAAGAAGTCTCTCAAGAACGTGTTCAGGAGTGTTACCGTCTGGTCAAAGAGCATGATCGTGTGGGAAGAATGGCCGATACGCAGGAATTTGAGAACTTTGTCATTGAGAAGCGTCATATCAGTCAGGAATTAATGGAAGAATTGCAAAAAGAAATCCCGGCAAAACTCGAGGATCTGGGTGATAAGGTTCTGATAAAACACCTCTATATGGAACGGAAAATGATCCCGTTGAATATTTATATGGAACAGGTAGACGAAGTGCAGTTGAAAGATGTGATAGAAGAATACGGGAACGCTATTAAACAATTGGCCGCAGCAAATATATTTCCGGGTGATATGCTGTTTAAAAACTTTGGTGTTACGCGTCATGGGCGGGTGATTTTCTACGACTATGATGAAATCTGTTATATGACTGAAGTGAATTTTCGGAATATCCCTCCACCACGTTATCCGGAAGATGAACTGGCAAGTGAACCTTGGTACAGCGTTGCTGCCAACGATGTTTTTCCAGAAGAGTTTCGGCATTTTTTATGTGGTGACAACCTTGTCCGGCGTTACTTTGCAGAAAGTCATAGTGACTTATTCGAAGCGGATTACTGGTCGGCATTACAAGAGCGCATTAAAAATGGGCATGTGGAGGATGTCTTTGCCTATCGACGCAAACAGAGGTTCAGTCAGCGTAATTAAATTCAGGAAATAAAAAATACAAGTCGTGATATCACATTTTTCATGGATAAAAATAATGTTTCACTGAACGATAAAAATTAGAGATTGCATACTATTAATTAAAAATGACTGGCTATTCATCTATTGTCTTTCAATGATATGATCCTCTTTGTGATTATGAAATCTGTTTTAATAAAATTAATTCCGTAATTAAATAATCATAATCACAACCATTAAAAGAATATTCCTATTCATTTTAAACAATATTTAGGGAGAGAATAATGGCTAATGTCATTTTATACGGCGATATCCTTCACATTAAAAATAGGTACGCCGATGGTAGTTATCTTGATGTTTATGGGCAGTCTACATCACTGGGAGAAAAATATAATGTTGTCACTTCTGTTTCACCGAATCGTGATACAGGCTCGGGTTCATGGCAGATTTTATCTGCGGAAAGCAAAAGTTTAGGAACGGAAATTTACAGTGGTGATACCGTATTTCTAGTGAATCTCTATCGAAACAATGGAGGATATTTGAGAGTGAGTGGCTATGCACCTTCTCCTGAACTCTATAATGTTTATACCGCAGATAGACCCGTAAACGCCCTCGATACGGCAATATGGCATATTTTTACAGATACGGCTAATGAATTTGATGGCAAAATCCGTGAGGGAAATGTCATTCGTCTGCTTAACAATTTTAATAATGTACATGGTGGTTTCCTTGATACCTGTTGGTTGGCAAACCAATCTGGTGCTGTTTATAAGGTGTATACTTCACTGCTGTCAGATCGGGGGAATGGCACGGGTACATGGATATTATCAAAAGCAATCAATTAATTACGCTTTGGCTCCGGCAATTACAGCATGTGCCAGCTCGGTAATCTGGGCATAATCACCTTTTTTCAGTGCATTGCTAGGCACCAGCCATGAACCACCAATACTCAGAACACTATTTAGAGCCAGATAATCGCGGTAATTGTCGGATGAAATACCACCGCTTGGGTAGAAACGAACTTGAGGGAATGGGCCTGCAATGGCTTTTAGCGCTTTCACGCCGCCATTCGCTTCTGCTGGAAAAAATTTGAAGCAATTTATCCCATAACTCATACCAAGCATTAATTCTGAAACCGTAGAGATCCCCGGAATCAATGGAATTGAGCCTGTAGTTGCGGCTTTTAATAACGGGTCAGTTAATCCTGGGCTGATGGCAAACTGAGCGCCTGCTTCGGTGACCGTAGCCAATTGTTCAGGATTAATGACTGTACCTGCGCCAATAATTGCTTCAGGCACTTCTTTGGCAATAAGACGGATGGCCTCCAGTGCGCATTCGGTCCTTAAGGTGACTTCCAGTACACGTATCCCGCCGGCAATCAGTGCTTTTGCCAATGGAACCGCGTGTTCAATCTCATTGATCACAATAATAGGGACGAGAGGGCCATCGGTCAGGATATTTTCTGCGGTTGTTTTCCAATTATTCATTAGCACTTTCCTCTCGCCAAATTAGAATACAGGGAATTTAAAATCCCTGTCATTAAAGTGTGATGCAACTGGCACCTTATTCTGCACCCGATAGTTGGGCTCGCAGTGAACCAAACAGTTCAAATAGACCTTTTAAGGGAAATTTAGACCCAATTTACTTAATACCGCCATATTCTCTACTGATCTCTTTTGCAGCCCGCATCACGAGTGCGCCTAGTTCAGTGACTCGATCGTCAGAGATTCGTGAAATTGAACCGGAAATGGAAATGGCGGCAAACGCTTCATGATGTTCATCGTAAATACAGGCGGCAATGCAGCGTAACCCAAGAGCATGTTCTTCATCATCGAGCGAAAAGCCTTGCTTGCGGATTTGTTCAAGATTTTCTTTCAGAGCCGCTGCGGTGGTGTAAGTATGCTGGGTATAGGTATGAAGACCTTTCTTATGGAGTAATTGGAGGCGTTTTTGTTCAGGTAGTGTAGAAAGCAACGCTTTGCCTGCGCCGGAAGCATGCATCGGCAGCTTGCCGCCAATGGGGGCAGACATCCGCATCAGCGCATTACATTGCACCTGATCAACAATAACGGCTTCATATTCATCAAGATTCAGGATGGCAAGGTTGACGGTTTCACCGGAATCTTCCATTAATTGACGTAATATTGGGTGAACCAACACCATCAAATTACGACTTTGCAGAAAACTGCTACCGACAACAAAGGTATGTGAAGCGATAACCCATAATCCTAAATCGCCTACCTGACGGACAAAACCATGCTGCTGTAACGTAGTCAAAAGGCGATGAGTGGTGGAGTTAGGCAAACCAGCTTGTATAGCCAGATCGGTTAAGGCAACACCCACTTGTGAATCGGAAATATATTCCAAAAGTGTAAGCCCTCGGCTTAAGGACTGAACCTGACCGCTTGTAGCGGTACTATTTGCCGTTATTTTGGTTCTTTTGGTACGCTTGTTGGCAACGGCTGTACTCATAAAATACCCTCTGAAAGTGTCTGTGTAGCAACCCTGATTTTGCTAAAGCAAAAATGGAATTTATTTTCGTTTTCTTATTATGGATGATAACGAGGGGGAAAACACATCCGATGAGTGGAACCACTCTGAGATATCCAATTTATCTACATCAGGCTGAGGACGGATCATCTTGATTACGTCAGCTCACACCGCGAATATCACAGTTTCGGAGGAATTAGCGGGGTGTGAATTGGCGAAACATTGGTAAGCAGGGTTAAATACCTTCTTTGTCGAAATCAGAAAAAACCGCTTTAGCGGTTTTTTCTGTCACACCTTAAACAAATTCTGATGCAGTTTCTGAATGACTGATTCCGCATCTTGACCGGGAACGAGCAAACATACATTGTGGCTGCTTGCGCCATAGCTGATCATCCGGATATTAAAAGATTCCAGTGTGCCAAAAATTTCTTTCCCCAACCCTTTAGCCTGTGAAAGCTCATTACCGATAATTGCCACCAGCGCCAGATCTTCTTCAACTTCTACACGACATAATGTAGAAAGTTCGGTCAGCAGAGCATTAGTCAGCAGACTGCCATTGGTGCTGGTAGAGCCAGTTGTATCCAGCGTTAGGGCGACACTGACTTCTGAGGTGGTAATCAAATCTACTGAAATGTTATGGCGTAAAAGCAGCGTAAAAACTTCCGCCAGAAAGCCCCTTGCATGTAACATTTTTAGGCTGTGCAAGGTTAATAACGTCTGTTTGCGGCGTAATGCCAGTGCACGAAACAGGGGCGGGTTTTCGGTTTTGTCACAAACCAGTGTGCCGCCGGCCTGTGGATCTTTACTTGATCCAACAAAAACAGGAATACCGCAACGAATGGCAGGTAGCAACGTAGCTGGGTGGAGGATCTTAGCACCAAATGTCGCCATCTCTGCTGCCTCATCAAATGCAATTTTATCGATGCGCTTGGCTGTTGGTGCAACACGGGGATCAGTGGTATAGATGCCGGGAACATCCGTCCAAATATCAACACGCTGTAAATTCAGCGCTTCGCCGAGTAAGGCGGCGGTATAATCACTGCCACCACGTCCCAGTGTAGTTGTGCGGCCTTTTTCTTCTCTGCCGATAAAACCTTGTGTGATAACAACTGTATTATTCAAACGAGGCTGAAGGAGCTCAACCGCCGATATATGGAGTTGAAGGGAGTCTGGTTCTGCTCGTCCGAAGTGATCATTCGTTCGCATGACCCTGCGGATATCAAACCACTCTGCATTTACATTGCGTTGACGCAGTAATTCTACGAATAGCAATGTGGACATCACTTCACCGTGGCTGACCAATTCATCAGTTAACGCCTCAGAGGTTGCCAATGATGCGGCTTCTGACAACATCTCGATATTTTCCAGCAGGCGATCAATTTCTTCACATATCACATTCACGTCATTTAATCGGTCAATAATCGCATATTGAATGTCACGGATCTGTTTCAGGCACTTTTTACGTTTATCGTTATCACAGCCCGTCGCCAATGCGACCAGCAAATTAGTCACCCCCGCAGAAGCGGACAAAACGACTACGCGGACATCTGCGTTTGCCAGAATAATATCGGCACAGTGATTCATGGCATCAAAGTCTGCCACACTGGTACCGCCGAATTTTGCGACAACATACTGTGGGTAAGTAGATGAAACAGCACACATGGATGATAACCTTCTGTTCGAGGAATAGGCTTTTAGAAGTATCGGGTTAGCTACGCTGAGTCAACGTTTAGGCATTGAGCATCAATATCTTTCATGATGGAACTAAAATTATCGTTTTTACCTATATCAGCAATTAGGGGTGGAAATCATGGACTATTTTGACCAATATCAGTAATTAAAAGGAAAGGGAGACGCATCACAGAGTTAAGTCGTTACAATCTGTGTATTCCTATTATTTATCTATAGTTGATAGAGACCATTATTCATGAAAAACATCAACCCTAGCCAGACCGAAGCTTGGAAAGCATTGCATCAGCATTTTGAGCAATTGAAAAACGTCCACTTGCGGGATTTGTTTGAACAGGACAAAGCGCGGTTTACGGCATTCTCCGCTACGTTTGACGAGCAGATTTTGGTGGATTATTCCAAAAATCGTATTACCGCTGAAACACTGACAAAATTACAGACACTGGCGAAAGAAACGGATCTGTCCGGAGCTATCCGCAGTATGTTCTCCGGTGAAAAAATCAACTGTACTGAAGATCGTGCTGTGCTGCACATTGCCCTGCGTAACCGCAGCAATACCCCGATTAATGTGGATGGGGAAGATGTGATGCCGCAAGTCAATGCGGTGCTGGCAAAAATGAAGTCATTCAGTGAACGCATCATCAGCGGAGAATGGAAAGGGTATACCGGTCAAGCCATTACTGACGTTGTCAATATTGGTATTGGTGGTTCCGATCTCGGCCCTTATATGGTCTCTGAAGCACTGAAAGCGTATAAAAATCACCTCAATATGCACTTTGTTTCCAATGTGGATGGAACCCATATCGCAGAAACGTTGCAAACATTGAACCCAGAAACGACGCTGTTCCTGATTGCTTCCAAGACTTTCACCACCCAGGAAACTATGACCAATGCGTATTCTGCCCGCAATTGGTTCCTGCAAAATGCGGAGATTGAGGCTCATGTTGCCAAGCATTTTGCGGCACTTTCGACCAATGAGCAGGAAGTCAGTAAATTCGGTATCGATCCACTGAATATGTTTGAATTCTGGGATTGGGTCGGTGGCCGTTATTCACTGTGGTCTGCGATTGGTTTATCCATTGCACTTTCCATTGGCTATGAGAATTTCGAACAGTTGCTGAGTGGCGCTCATGCTATGGATAAACACTTCGAGCAGACTTCTCCTGATCAGAACATTCCGATCCTGCTGGCGCTGATCGGCATCTGGTACAACAATTTCTTTGGTGCAGAAACTGAAGCGATTCTGCCTTATGATCAATATATGCATCGTTTTGCCGCTTATTTTCAACAGGGCAACATGGAATCGAATGGCAAATGTATTGATAGGAATGGCAGCCCGGTAGATTACCAAACTGGGCCGATTATCTGGGGCGAGCCGGGCACCAATGGTCAGCATGCTTTTTATCAGCTTATCCATCAGGGAACCAAACTGATCCCATGTGATTTTATTGCGCCCGCAATCAGCCATAATCCGCTCAGTGATCATCACAGCAAACTACTGTCCAACTTCTTTGCGCAAACTGAAGCACTGGCTTTTGGTAAAAATCGCGAACAGGTGGAAGCGGAATTTGTTGCAGCCGGAAAAAATGCACAGGACGTGGCGAATGTCGTGCCATTCAAAGTTTTTGAAGGCAACCGTCCGACTAACTCCATTCTATTACGCGAAATTACACCATTCAGTTTGGGCGCATTGATTGCCATGTATGAACATAAAATCTTTGCCCAAGGCGCTATTCTGAATATTTTCTCATTTGATCAATGGGGCGTAGAACTCGGTAAACAGTTGGCGAACCGTATCCTGCCAGAATTGCACGATGATGAAGCGATAAATAGCCATGATAGTTCAACCAATGGCCTGATTAATCGTTTCAAAACATGGCGCTAATCTGACTTTTTATCGTACTTAATAAAATTGCCTCGCCTCCAATAAACATGGCTATTGAGGTGAGGCGCTTATGATTACGAACATCATTCTGCTTGTTCTTTACTCATTAATATTTAGATAAGCCCATTCAATCACGTTGAAATATGCGATAACAATGAAGATTTACATAAATTGTTATCAACTTTTTATTTTATTCACTTGCAACGTGATATCCTCACTCCCCATTCGTTGTGCTGTCGGGGAAAATGATGTGCCCCGCAATGGGAAAATGACATGGCAGATGACACAATATTAACTCCTGCACCTATCCGCTGGTTTTCGGCAGATGATTCTAATATTCCTGAAGATATTTTAGATTGGCTTATGGAAGTCGGTTCAATGACGCGCCGTTTTGAAGAACATTGTCAGCAGGTATCAGTTGTACCTTTTCGGGAATGCTTTATTACAGCAGCAGAATTAGGAGATGAAAGTGAGCACTTACCTAAAAGTGAAAGGTATTGGTTGCGTGAAATTGTCTTGTATGGAGATAACATTCCGTGGCTGCTGGGACGTACTGTGATCCCTGAGGAAACTCTGACTGGCACGGATAAGTGGCTGGTCGATGTAGGAACAGTTCCACTTGGCCGATATCTTTTTAATGGTAATAATTTGACTCGGGATTATATTCAAATAGGCCAGCAAGGGCAGCACTGGGCGCGGCGTTCTTTATTGAGACTATCAGGCAAATCCTTGTTACTCACAGAGGTTTTTCTGCCGGAATCACCTGTATATAAGATGAATAAAATCAAAGGGGGAAAATAGATTGGAGGCCAGTATGACGCAGAATAAATGGCTCGCCTATTGCCGTTTAATGCGTATCAATAAACCCATTGGCGTATTATTATTATTATGGCCAACATATTGGGCATTGTGGATCGCAGCAAAAGGTATGCCAGATTTGTACATCTTGTTAGTTTTTACTATTGGGGTGTATACCATGCGTGCTGCGGGATGTTGCATTAATGATTTCGCAGATAGAAAATTTGATGGGCATGTAGAACGGACAAAATCTCGTCCACTTCCCAGTGGGGATGTTAGCGAAAAAGAAAGCAAGATCTTGTTTGTTACACTGGGGCTGATCTCTTTCGCACTGGTTTTGACGCTGAACAAAATGACGATTGCCTTATCTTTCATTGGATTGGCACTGGCATGGGTTTATCCTTTTGTCAAACGAGTCAGTAACTTGCCACAGATTGTATTGGGGGCAGCCTATGGTTGGTCAATTCCAATGGCTTTTGCCGCAGTAAGTGAGTCCTTACCATTAGAATGCTGGTTGTTATTTTTGGTTAACATAATATGGTCAGTAATTTATGACACACAGTATGCGATGGTTGATCGTGATGATGACCTGAAAATCGGTGTAAAGTCGACGGCCGTGCTTTTTGGGCGTTTTGATAAACTGATTCTGGGTATTTTGCAGTTTATTATGCTCGGTATTCTGGTATCGGTTGGTTGCATAGTGAATTTAGGTGGGATGTACTACTGGACGTTATTACTAGCGGGTTCGCTCTTCATTTATCAGCAGAAATTGATTTCTGGGCGAAAAAAGGCTCTCTGCTTTCAAGCATTTATGAACAATAACTACGTCGGTTTTATCTTATTCCTCGGTATTCTTTTCAGCTATGTTTAACATAACGGGCGGATAAACCCGCCCGTTCAGCTTTATCTCCAGCGTAATGCTTTAATGTTGGTCTTTGTTTGTCTGTTCAGTATCATTCTGCTCTGGTGGCATACTGGCACTTTCAATTGTCAGACGGATCTCAGGGGACATTAATTCACTCAACATTTGATAGAGTTTTTGAGCGCTGGTCGTGCTTATATCACTATTATCATGAATATAACCTTCCTCGCGCAGCGTATTGACTGAGCTGGCAAACACGGCCTTGTCAAAGAACTCTGGGGCATTGATTCCATGCAGTACCGACAGACGCTGTGCCAGCATCCGGCTCTCTTTTTCCAGCACGCCACGGCTGATTTCAGGAGTGGCATTCAATAAAGAAAGCGTAATGGCATAGCGTTGCAGAGTTTCACGGATACCTGCTGCCAGCAATTGCATTGGACGAATGCGCTCAGGGTTCAGAACGAGCATATCCTGTTCTTTGTTGCAGATAAGGCATTGACGCACCAATTCATCAATCAGTGTGTTGACCACTTCAGGTAGAGATTCCTTACTATACCGCATGAAAAGTTCTTGTTTGAGCAGCGGGTAAACCAGCTCAACCTGACTGAGTAGTTCGCTGCGGCTAATGCGGCGATGATGCATCACAATACTGGTAATCAAAGATGGCAGGATCAGCAAGTGCTGGATATTGTTGCGATAATAAGTCATCAATACCGCGCTTTCACGAGGCAGGATAATGATATCCCCAAGACTGTCTTTTTCGACCTCAAACTTATTCATCAGCAAGGCATGATCCAGCAATTCTTCAGCTGTTTTGTTCGGCACAGTCACATCGTCAGCGTAAGGAACATTGCACAGTAATTGCAGATAACAGTTCAATTGCTCAATCAGCTGCTCGCGAGTAAGTGCTCGCTGACGTGATGACAACAAGGCTGTAGTGCATAAATTGATGGCATTTGCTGCTGCGGCATTATTGATGTTGACCATAATATTGCCAGCGAGTTTGCTGACAGTCGGCGTTAACCATGTCGGGCGCTGGGCGTCTATCGGATCGATGGAATCACGCCAGTCGGGAACATGATGGTTAAGGTATTGTGTCAGAGGAATGGGTTCGCCAAAGTTTACATAACCTTGTCCCAGATTACGCAGTTTACGCAGCCCACGGATCATCTGAAAAAAGCCTTCTTTTTCCTTGGTTGCACCGCGTAACTCTTTAGCATAAGTTGCGACTTCCATTACATGTTCATAACCAACATAAATTGGCACGATGGTGATTGGACGGGAATCTCCACGCAGCATCGCCTGTAATGTCATCGAAAGGGTGCCGGTTTTCGGATCGAGCAGACGGCCGGTACGGGAACGCCCACCTTCGACGAAGTACTCAACAGAATAACCACGGGAAAACAACTCACCCAGATATTCACGGAATATCGTCGAATAGAGCTTGTTTCCTTTAAAAGTCCGGCGGATAAAGAATGCACCAAGGCGGCGGAATATCGAGCCTGCCGGCCAGAAATTAAGATTGATGCCAGCAGCAATGTGTGGTGGAACCAGCCCTTGGTGATAAAGCACATATGAGAGCAGGAGATAATCCATATGGCTGCGATGGCATGGGACATAAACCAGTTCATGACCATCCTGCGCCAGTTGGCGAACCCGCTCGGCGTTATGGACATTAATGCCCTGATACAAACGGTTCCACGTCCATCTCAAGATACGATCGGTCAAACGTACGGTTTCAGAAGAGAAATCTGCTGCAATCTCCTCCAACATATTGATAGCGTTTTGCTTCGCCTTTTCAGGTGAGATTTTTTTGCTACGTGTCTCATCGGCAATGGCTTTCTCAATGGCTTTGGATGCCAGCAGCTTGTTGAACAGATCCTGCCTGGCGGGCAAACGTGGCCCTACCGCAGCCAAACGCTGCCGGGAATAGTGTATCCGTGCAACGCGGGCAAGTTTATTGGCAATGATATCATCTGTGCCATGATCATTGGCCATGCTGAGTAATGAAACAGGTGTGGAAAAACGCACAAAACTATCCCGTCCCAGCCACAAAATTGCAAAAAACTTTTGCACACCGTTTAGTAAACGCAGCTGTGGCGCTGTATTTCCTTCCTGCCCTTCGCGTCCAGGGGAGCGGCCGAACATCACAGAAACAGGCACCATCTGAATATCCAAATCGGGATTATTGCGATGCAGATCCAGATAAGAATGAAAAATCTTCACGGATTCATGTTTAGGTGCATAGCAACGGAACACTCGTGGGCCGTCATCAATAAAGACATAGCTTGGAAGTAGGGTGTCACCCATTTCCAAAGGATTCAATGGATCTGGCAGATCTTGCGCCAGGCATTGTTGACGCAGGGTCAATAAGTCTGTTTTTGAGTGATACGGCAGCACATATAAAATAGGCCGTGTCGTATCAAGGATCAGTTCTGCAATGGGATCCGTGGGGATAAGCTTACTTTTTACTAAGAATTTCAGTGGAAAATTCAATAATTTATAATATATTTTACGCCAACTTGACATAACAACTTTAAGCCTCTTGTTAGCAACGCGCCGCAAGCATACCAGAAACGGATTTTGAGATCTGTGGAAATAAGACAATAATAGGAGCTAAAAGTTATATGACCTTACAAATATTATGCTAATTGAAGAAAATTTTTTATGGAAAATCAATCAACAGGTTTGATTCGTATCATTAAAGCGGCAGGGTACTCGGCGAAAGGTATTAGGGCTGCGTGGCAAAATGAAGCGGCATTTCGGCAGGAAGTCATTGTCGCCATATTAGCAATTATCCTTGCATTTTCCCTTGATTTTGGCATGTCCGAGAGGCTTTTGCTCATCGGTTCAGTCATGCTGGTGGTCATTGTGGAAATCCTTAACAGCGCCATTGAGGCGGTAGTTGATCGCATTGGCAGTGAATATCATGAATTATCGGGCAGGGCGAAAGACATGGGATCAGCTGCAGTATTTCTGACAATAATTCTGGCGTTGTTTATCTGGGGAATGATCCTTTGGTCGTATTTTATGCACTGATATGACATGATTTTCGTCAATACACGTTATTTAGCGGCTTTTATGGGCTGGCAGGTTCCCAATTCGAATTTACCTGTATATACTCACAGGCGGACTGTATAAACAAACAGGGGGCGAAATGAAAGCATTAACTGCCAGACAGCAGCAAGTTTATAACTTGGTGCGTGACCATATTTCGCAAACGGGTATGCCACCAACACGTGCTGAAATCGCAGCACGTCTTGGTTTTCGTTCACCTAACGCGGCAGAAGAGCATTTAAAAGCATTGGCGCGTAAAGGGGTGATAGAGATTATCTCTGGTGCATCCAGAGGTCTCCGTTTGCTTCTTGAAGAAGAAGGGGCAGCGGGATTACCGCTGATCGGTCGTGTTGCTGCTGGCGAACCATTGCTGGCTCAGGAACATATCGAGAGTCATTACAAAGTTGATCCTGCATTATTCAAACCAAATGCTGATTTTCTGTTGCGTGTCAGCGGAATGTCCATGAAGGACATCGGCATTATGGATGGGGATTTACTTGCTGTGCATAAAACACAGGATGTTCATAATGGCCAAATCATTGTGGCGCGAATTGAAGATGAAGTGACAGTCAAACGTTTCAAACAAGTAGGAAACAAAATTGAGCTGATTGCTGAAAACCCAGAATTCGAGCCTATCGTTGTGGATTTATGTGAGCAGAGTTTTACCATTGAAGGATTGGCAGTTGGTATTATTCGTAACGGGGATTGGATCTGATTGTAAAAGCGGATAATTGCACTTTGCCATTCTGGGGCGGTCATTTTTTTCGTAGTACCCGTTCAATAAAAGTTTTACGGAAGCTTGAAAATAAATGTGTTTATCGGCCATGACCGCCTCAATCAAACTTAAGGTTATTTTGCCTTATTTCTTTTTATTCTCTTCAGTTTTGTGATTATGCTGACATGTATCGCGTTCTGTACAGGAATCGATTTCATGGCAAGGGGAACACAAACCGTGGACTTCAATCACGCTGTGACGTAAATGAAACCCCACTCCTTGAACTAACTGCTGAATAGCGGATTCAATATTCTTGGCATCCCGTTCGGTAACGGAACCACAATTCTCACAGATAAACATGGCTGACGTATGGCTGGGTTCCTCAAAATGATGGCAAATCACATAACTATTTGTGGATTCTATTTTGTGGACAAAACCCTGTTCAAGCAAAAATTCCAGCCCACGATAGACCGTTGGCGGTTTTGCCTGTGGCTCGACTTCACGTAGCAGATCCAATAAATCATAAGCGCTTATTGCGCTTGGCTGCGTTGAAATTAAACGCAGAATTTCAAGTCGTTGAGGTGTTAAACGAACTCCTCGTGACAGGCAGATTGTCTCAGCCTGTGTCAGTAACTTTTTTGGATTGATAGTTTTCATTACACCTTTCACACTCAGCATGATGCCAATAGTTGTAATATTATCATGTTTTTCAGTCTGGAAGTGGGATCCAAGCAGACGGTTACGGTGCTGATGGCTAAACGAGTCGGTGAAAAGGTGATTAACTATCCTGATGTTATGTCATACTTTGTTTAATGGTGGTGGCTATTCAGGATAAAAATAAAAATTAATCCGTTGATAAGAACGATAAAATATGCTGAAAACAAAATTTTAATTCTTTGGCGGTAGAAAAAAGGCATGTATGGAGATAATAGCAGTTTCTTAAAAGAAACCGCTATTTTGTAAGGGAAATTAAGGCAATTGTTATTTAGTGAAAATGCCTTTAAAGGGATTCCAGCCATCATCGCCTTTTATTTCTTTTAGATAATAAGCATAATTTGCTAGATACCCATTTAAGAGAGAAAAAGCTCCTCCCATTACATTTAAAATACTATCTGATATATCAATACCTGATATTATTGAGAAAATTACTATGATTGAAAATACAGCAATGTTAAGGCCTAATAAAGTTAATCCTTTTTTCCATAATCCAATGATTAGGTAATAGAAAATTCCGAAAAATAATGCAATAAAGTTCATGTTTATTTTAATACGTTTTAAAAAAGGTGTTTTTCTAAATGCTTCTCTATGCTCTTGTGTAGATGGAGCTCAATTTTTTTCAAAAAACTTAAAACGTTCTTGCCATTTTTCAGAATATTTAGATATGTCCATTGAGTTCCCTTATTTATTATCATTATATTTTTTAAGTTTAATAACTATTTTTTAAAATAATCACAAACGGTAATTTCTATTTTTGGATGTTATTTGTGAAAGGTTTACTTTTTTCTTCTCTTTAGAGTAATAAATAATCTTCCCTGTGCATTAAAGATGATAATGATAAAGTATAAGGTTAATCATTATCAATACTGTTTTTATTTACAGTATATCGGATTTTATTAATTACATAATTGATATTTTCTTTGTGTTATTAACTAATTATTGACCTTAATCGCTGTATTCAATTTTGGCGGCATAAACTTTATATGTCATGATATTCATAGAGTACTCCTTACTGTTTGAATGAGTTTTTTTGTTTAGCTTGTATGGATTCCTGTCCGCCCTCTGGAACTTCTCTGTGCTATAGTAGACCATAAATTTCCCCCTATTCTCTGTATCAGCTTCCTTATAAATGAGGGAGCGGCAAGGGATTCAGAGAATGAAAATATCGCCTTGAAAGTACAAAAATGCAGCAAAATAAAAAAATTGAAAATACTGATACAACTAAACATGTGAGCAAAAAAGAGGCTGAATTCTCTCTCAACCGTTTCTCCGTTGCCCCCATGTTAGATTGGATTTACTAATAATATAAATCAACTAGTTATGCGGTTTAGGGGTGCTATTGGGGTGCCTTGATAGCAGCACCCGGATAGTTTTTGACGGGTTTTGTTAGTTCATTTTCTTTTAAACTGTATCCTCTCCAGTTCTTTTGAGGCTTGCTCTCTTTGTTTATCAATGTATGCAGCAAGATCATTCACATGAACGATTCTCGGTGACTTCTGGCTGTCGTTTAACTTATATGTAGGGATACCCAGCTTTCCTTCGTTTGCCTTGCGTTCGGCTGTTCCGGGACTCATCTTGAAATATCTTTCCGCTATATCTGACAGCGGAATTTGTGAAGTCTCAAACTCTGCCATTAACAAAAAGGCTGTATTCATCTTCACTATTCCCCTCCTTTCTGATAGCCGTTCTCCAGAATTATTTTAGCCACTCCCGCAGGTGTCACCTTATCACTCCATGTCGCATCAAATATGATGTCGTTCAGTTCCCAACTAAGAATGTCGTCCAAATTTTTTGGTCTTAAGTTGTAGGGCACTATGTCGGGCACTCCTTCCATAATGTCTATAGTGAGTGCGGCAATTTCCTTTTCTCCCCGTTCTGGCTTACGGTATCCTGCCTGCCAGATTGCATCGGTGATATCAGAAGGATCGCCCCAGACCGAGGCGATGATTTGAGTCAGGTGGAATGAGTTATTGATCATGACTCTTCTCCGCTGTTTTCATCATCAAAGATAGCCATTTGTCCCGCCTCTTTCAGTGCACTAATCATCTTATGGCGCTTACCTTTGGTCTTTTTGCGAGCGTTCATGATTTGGCTGCACACAGAAAGCAACTCAGCTTCGTTCTTCTCATCTTTTGCTAGCTGGTGGCGTAATTCATCAAATCGTCCAACCATGTGATCGAGAGACGGCAGGGCATTAATGCCGATACCTGAATTTCCCGATTTGAAATCGATAAATGCCTGGTTCACATCAAGCTGGAAATCCGGTCGAATCCATCCCGCGTAAGAAACCGCTATCAACTCATGGGCGTAAGTGCCCGGCGATGTGCCGCCGTGAGCAGAATCGACTGCTTTTTGAGCAAGCGCCAAATCTGGCGTTTGAATACTTTTCAGTAACTTAGCCTCCAATTCTGCAATAAGCTCTTTTGCGTACTTGGTTCTCAGCCATCTGTTTGGTGCTTTTTCTTCACCCTCTCCACTGGCCTTATGTAATGTGTTCAGGTTGTAGCGCCCGAATTCATCAAGGGGAATTTCAACACCAACAACCACAGGAAGTAATTTGCCTTTCATTATTCTTTACCTCGCTTATTACCCGCTTTCTTCACCGGTGTTAATTTCACTTCTGCCACTTTTGGCGCTGGTGGCAAGGGAGGGCAATCGCCCTCATGAATGTAAAAGTTCTGTCTGAGGCGGTGGATAATCTGATCCGTATGATCCCTGCCGTCGTCGATGTGGAACGTGGCCTTAACAAGCACATCGTTAATGTCTGCCATCTGGCACTGCTTATCTGTCACTGTCCGCCTCCTTGCAAAGGATTTTGTAAGCGCGCATCATGTGATTGGATTTGCCTGTGATAACCGTTCTTCTGAAAAACACACTGGAAGAAGAAGCCCGAACAGGTGTGGCTAACAGGGCAGCATCAACACAACGGTTGTGTTTTCGGCGTTCTGTAATGAAACTGGAAATGACTATTTGCGCTGTGCTGCCCTTGTCCTGATATTCGATTTTCATAGCTTCAACTCTCTTACCCTTTGCTCGGCAGCTTCGAAAGCGTCTTTATAAAGTGGCAGAACGATAAAAACAGGGTTGCCGTAAAGCTTGTTTGTGAAAGCGCCAAACCGGAATCGACAAGCGGCTTCCATGCCCGAGGGTTCCATGAGTACCGCGCCCCTACCAAACATCAAATATGGGTAGGCCAGATACTTAGCACCAAAGTACGGGATCACATTCTGTTTCTCGGTCGGGATGGCTTTGTCTAAATCAGGGAAGCGTCCATTAATTATCTCCAGACGAGTAAGGCTAAAGGCCACTTCATCTTCCCCCAAATGAAAGGCTTTTGGTTCGTCCCCTAACTGGATGTCGGTAAAGCAAGCCTGTTCTGGAATGTCGCCACAGAACCGGATAATCAGATCGACGTCAGTATCATCATCAAAGTTAATGACGTTCTCTGTGAGTTCCATGCGTACCAATGCATGACCGTTAGTTGCCTCAAGATGTTTTCGGGTAATGTGCACCCCCGATAACTGGGGGCGTTTTTCCGCATCTTCGCCTTTGGCCACACAGACCAAAGCGGCGCGCAACAAATCAGAAGCAATGATCATGATTTCACCTCCGCGTTTGGGCACAGATCTATGCCAGCAATGGTATTTTCATTGAATTCTTCCGGCATAACAGAGAAGAGGGTATGGTTGGTTGATATCAGGCGATCATCGGTAAATACCGCCTGTGATTTTTCGATAGCGTCCAATGCATCATGAGCCTCCGTATAAATTCGCAGCGTGTGGCGATGTCCGCAGGGGTAATCACCTAAATAGGTCACAATGTGTTTTGTCTGTTCCATTTTCATCACCTCACTTCTTGCCAAACAATTTTTTGAGATCAATACCGTATACAGCCAGCCATGATTCGGCAGGCCATGACTTAACATGTCCGTATCGGGTGTCGGGAACCTTCACAACTTCGATGTCGTTTTCACGGCACCATTTACGGAGTGGGGCATACTGGTATTTTTTTTCTGTGGCGTTCTGTACCGCTGTAATCGTTGCGTGCTTGGTGCTTTCGCCCAGACGTTCTTCCAGTTCTCTGCATTTGCGGGTGGCAGCACCGAGTTTGCCGAGAGCCTGAGCCTCACGACTGCGACTGATCTGTGATTTGGTGCGGCGAGCTTCATCACGTTCTTGAGTAATGACGACCTTTTCTTTTTCAGTTGTCAGCAATGCTTCCAGAGCTGCAATGTAATCACCGGGCAAGGCAGGGGGATTGGTTGCTGGCTTTTGTTGGTGAAAGTAAGCTGACTCCATTTTTTCAAAGAAAGACCATGCTTCATCGGTATCAACGATTTTCGACATACGGGCAGCGCCTTTTTCAGTCCATAGAATCTGCTGACTTGTATGTTTACTAACCAACCCGATGTTATCGGGTACCTTCTTAAACTGACGTAATTCATCCCCTTCAAGCTTGAAATAATGGACGCCATCAATAAACCGTGACTTGTTGTTCAAGAGATTGTCTTGAATGTTTTTTGTACTAGCACCATACCCAGCCGCTAATGTTTCAGTGGTGACAACACGAACGCCTTGCCATTCGATCACTGGCAGCTTGTTTGAATCTATAGTGACTAATTCGTTTTTCTTGCTCATGTTCTGTCTCTTAATGTTCAGTTAATGATGCCGGTTCAGCGACGAATAACTTGATGCCGTTGATAAATACGCCATCGATAAAATCACGCATCCATGTGGAGTTATTTTCTTTCTCGCTCTTCTCGATGTTGAAATAGAAACTCCACAAAGCGATATATCTCTCATCGGGTCTGAACCCCAGAATCGTTTTTTCGATTTGGTGAATAAGCAGCGTTTCAATAACTTCGGCATCTAATTCAACGCCGCCGTTTTCGTGAATAAATATAAAGTTCCCATTGGTGTTTAAACCGAACCGTTCGTAGCATGAAACTAAATATTCCTTAGCAATAAGGGTTCTTTGTCTTTTCACCATGTACTCTGCGCATTCCATTTTTTCCGCATCAGTTAATGGCGGGTAGTTGGTTATCGCTCTTTCTTCATCTAAAAGACAAGCTGGGCAACCTTTGTTATTTTCTTTTAAATATTCGATAACTTCTTTTGGTGTCATTTCTGCATTGCTCATCACAACCCCTCCCTAATAGTTATTTTTGCTTCTCGAACACATCGTAAATTATTCTTGATACATTCCTGTTCTTGCTTTTTATTACGGGATAATGAAAGTGCCTCACCCCATTTATCAGCAGCACGACGGAATAAGCCTTTTAGTTCTAAACTCTGCGCTGATTCTGTTGCCTGTTCATATTCAGTCATTATTCGCCGCCTGTTTATTCATGTACCTGCTTAATACTGTGATGTGACTGTGATGTAATAGATGTCTTTCTTCGTTATTTTCTTGATTATATTGAGCCCATAGTCGATGCTTAAGATCAGCGGCTAAATATTTAGCTCTTTTCCAATATGTGGCGGCAAGGTCATACTTTTCTTCTTTCTCTTTCTGGATGGCTGTTTCAGCAAAATCTAAATAAGTTTCATTTTTCATTTCATCAGTTCCATTTTTTGTGCAATGATTTTTAGAAGCTCTTTCATAAACTCATTACCCTCTGCGGTTAGATCTCCGTTCTTGGTATAAAAGCTGTCATATGAATTTACGAGAGCGTCCTCTGCTATAAGTTTGCCTTTTAAACTTAAAATTACGTTTTTCTCAAAGAGACTAATTAACGCTATATTTAATACATCTTCGTCTAAATCCAGTCGGTAATTAATTTCTGCCACTTTGACTATTACAGAGTGAGAACTGTGCTTCTTTTGTAATGTGTCCAATTTGGCATGTATAAATGCCTTTCGCTTTCTTTCAAGCAACGTTAATTGTGTCATTTTATATTTCCTGAATTTAGCGTAAACGAATCCCCAGCAATGGCGCTGTAATTAAAACTTGTTTATTGTTTTATTATTTTTAATTTTTGTATTTATTTTCTGCGTTTTCTAAATCATCCAAGACTGTTAGGAGTTTCTCTTTTGCTTTCTTGCATTCCTTTTTAAGTCGAGCAATTTCTCTTACCTGTCTAACATCAGCTTTCAGTTCTTCCAATACCTGAGCATGTCGTTCCATAAACTCAGGGCGCATTTCACCTTGACGTAATGCAGAAGTACCGTCTTCCTGAATGACCTCTTGGGCAGGGAAGTTACTTGGCCTGTCTTCTGCATTAAACTGCTCTTGCGCCCGAACATAAGCCAGTTTATTCAGTGCACCTTTCTCACTCAGATAAGCCTTGCTAGCACCGCAAACGACATAGACTTCACGCGTTTCAATTTGGATATCTTGGTTGGTTGCAGTTTCAATGGGTTTAAGTATTTTCATGGTAATTCCTTATTAATTGAATTAATTTTTATTTACTAAATTTCTTTCTCTTTCTTATTTCATCGGTTGCATTGACGTGATTTTCATGCTCAGCTTCGATAATAAGAGTCAATACAGAAAACAATCGGGATAATCTATCAAGGTCAGTCATTGCATCATCTTGGGAATATTCTTCACTATTAACAGCCGCGTTAGCTAAATTAGCAATAGATTTCATTCCACTTGTTATCGAATAAATGACATCTTCGCTTGATGATGCTAATAACTGTAAATCGCTATCACTCATCTTTTCTAATCGTTCATTATTGACACGGGTATGATAGAAGATATTATTCATGAGTATTCCACTCCTCGTACTCGTGCTATTTCTTTACCTATATGAAAGATCGCAACCAATGCAATACTAAGTAATTCTGCACCGGATAGACTTTTATCCGTATCAACTAATAAAGAAATATATGTTCTTAGGTTTTCTATTTCACTCGCAACGCCTTCCAATTCATCGAATGCCTGATTACCTGACATGATATATTCTTTATTTATATCCCTTAACCGTTGGGCTAAATCACAAGTTTGACGATGTACACCACGACACATTAAATAAGTATCCGGTTCGGCTTCATTTTGAATTGCAGTCACTACGGGAAATATTGAGGCTTCAATTTCTTCTGCAATCTCGACGGCTGCTTGTAGTTTATTGTTCATCATTGACCTCGGTTGATTTAATTAAGTTATCAATGATTTTATTTGTGGTATCTATGGCCATTTCAATTAAATGTACTGTATCTTTATTTTTTTCTGATGCTGACCAGGTAAATAAATAAGTTTGTAACCGTTCTGCAAGTTTTAATGAGTTTTGAGTTGTTAATGTTTCTGTGTGGGTTGGCCTATTTATCATTTTTAATTCCTTGTTGATGTCCTGAGTGAAACTTATTGAGATACTTTCAAATAACTTTACTGGCTCTGACTTTATCTAAAAGATAAAATTTTGTAAATAGCAAATTGATAAAAAATTTAGCAATTTGTTTGTGTCATTTGATAAATTATTGATATATATTGATAAATTTATTTATCTTTTATGTTTTTTAGGCGTAAAAAAACCAGCTCGAAAGCTGGTTCTGCCGATCTAACTTTTTATTTTTGATTACCCCAAGCGTGCATAATCCATCCTCCATTTACCAACAACAAATCCATGTATGTGGAATTTTGATTCATTTTCAGAATCAATCTCCCATCTGTCATAAATTTGATTATCACTAATAACAACTATCCTGTCTTTCAAAAGTTGGAGTCGTTTAATGTGCATCCCATCCCCGTATGTAAATGCATAAATACCATCACTCATAAAACGACTAACCGTTATATCTAAGACGACCAATTCACCGGGATTAATCGTTCCCAGCATACTGTCACCTAGAGCAGTTGTTAGCTTTAATGATGTTGATGGTCTACAACCAAACATCCGTTTTGCATATTCAGGATCAACCTCAATTGAGCGAACTATATCGGGATAATCGCTATTCAATCTACCACCTCCGCAACTAAATTCCACATCGAGCTGTTCAATCCTGTATGAAAGATCAGTAACTTTATGTGAAATGTTTTGCAAGTGATAGTTTTCATTGTTTCTTTCTTTGTGACTATTATCACGGTTATCAATGAGTTGCTGAGGGATATCTAACCAACCAATTGGTAGTTCTAAATTCACCTCTATGCGCCTAGCAATAATGTCTCCTATGTTTCTTACCGCGTTATCGCTCGTTAGCTGACTGAGCTGACTGGGTGGGATCCCTATCAACTCTGCGAATGCTGTTTTTGATGTCCCTTGACGCACATGTTGTGTCATCAGGGTGCGCAAATTATTGCGTCTTATGTCTTTAGTTTCCATATCACGATAATCACATTAATTAGCAATTTGATAAATATGCATGATGATAAAAAATCTTGCAAGTTTTTATCAAAAAGATAAAGTATGGTCTTGAGGTTAACTTAAAAGGTAAAAAAAATGAAAAATGATCTACATCGCTGGAAAAAGGAAGCGGATAAAGATGATTGGAACAATCTCGCTCAAGTTGTTGGGACAAGCGTCGGTTATCTAAATTTGATTGCGGGTGGATTTCGTAGAGCCTCGCCGAGCATGGCTAGCCGTATTGAGGATGGAACTAAGAAATTCAATAGATTAAGCCCAGTGAAAAAAGAAAATTTAATTTTTATGGATTCACCAAAGAAAAATGTTTCCTGATTTCACCAAGGTCACCATGCCATCGCATTTCTACCCTGACGATGGCACATGGATACAAGAAACACTGGCGAAGCTGAGAGCCAGCACCCGAGCAAAGATCACCGCGAAGTACTCAGAAGTGTATCAAGCAGCATGGGATGAGGAGTCAGTGTCATACCGGAAGGACAACGCAGCACGACGGGCAGCAAATATCAGGCTCAGAGAGTTTGTCACTAAGTATGAGAGAGCCGCTCAAGGTTACACAGCACAGCCGTTAACAGTAAATCAATAATCAAAAAGTTAAGGGGATGAGATGTTTAGATGTTTAGATGGCTATATCTGCTTTCTGGGGAAGAGGGGAAAACTTTCTAGGGGGGGGTTGGGGGGGGTGATCTTTGAAAGGGGTGTTAGGGAAGGCACAGCCAAGAGGAAGAACTCAGATCTTAATGTAGATCACTGTAGGGGTTACAAAATGGGACAGGTGGCTAGACGTCTAAACGAGAATAAGAAAAGGGCTTGTCCTCTGGCAGTGGAAATTATTCAAGTGAGGGTATCAATGTTGACTGAGAAGGAAAGTGTAAGAGGGTGCAAGAAACCGAACAGAGAAACTTTGGCGAGTAGAACTGATTCGGATCTTGCAGTCGGCAACGGAGAGTTACCTGTGCAAAAGTATTGCACGGTTACTATAAAAAATAAACAGGGGGTGACGTCATGCTAGAAATCACCCCTAACTTCGCACAGGAAAGAGGGTTAAATCTTTTAAGGGCTGACTGGAAAAAGTACAGCAGCTTTCTTGTGTATGCTCCCACAGGAGCAGGGAAAACCGCCCTGTCAGCATTCATTGTTGACGGTTTTGTCTCAAAAAACAAAAAAGTCATGATGATCTGCCCGTTCACCGTCCTGATCAACCAGACTGCCCAGCGCTTTATTGAGTATGGCTTGCCGGAGAATGAAATCGCCTATATCTGGCGTGACCACCCCAATCAAGACCCGTCAAAGCTGATTCAGATTGCGTCGGCTGACACGCTGATCCGCCGTGACTTTCCCGAAGACATTAACTTGCTGGTGATTGATGAAGCGCACCTGAAACGCAAAAAGATACTGACAGAGATTACGCGGTTGACCTCTGAAACAGATTGTAAGGTGGTGGGATTATCCGGCACACCTTTCTCGCCGTTCCTCGGTCACTATTATCAGAAGCTGATAAAGCCCACCACGATAAAAGAGTTAATCCAGCGTGGCGACCTGAGTCCTTACGAGTTTTACGCCCCCACCAAGCCCGATTTAAGCAAGGTGAAGTCTGCCCGCAGTGACGACTACGGCAGCGATTACAAGGAAGACGAGATAGCCGAAATCATGTGCGGGGCTGATCTGGTCGGGGATGTGGTCAGTAGCTGGCTCAAGCTGGGCGAAAATCAGCCTACTATCTGCTTCTGTGTCAATGTCAGCCACGCCAACTTTATCACGGTCGAATTCAATCGCGCTGGAGTGAATGCTGAGATCATGACCGCCAACACGCCCCATGATGAACGGGATTTGATCATCCATCGGTTTGAGCAGGGTGCAACGAAAATCATCGTCAATATCGGCGTTCTCGTGGCAGGTTTTGACAGTGATGTCCGCTGCATTATCTACGCCCGTCCCACCAAGTCGGAAATCCGTTGGTTGCAGTCAATCGGCAGAGGCCTGCGTACTGCCAGGGGTAAAGACCGATGCATCATTCTGGATCACTCCGGCTCTGTCCACCGTCTCGGCTACCCCGATGATATCGAATACGACGAACTGCCCAGCAAGAATGACGGCATGAAATCCAGTTCCAGCTACCGGGAGCAGGAAAAGCGGGAGAAGTTACCGAAAGAATGCTCCTCCTGTCATTACATGAAGCCAGCAGGGGTCTATGTCTGCCCCAAGTGTGGCTTTAAGCCATTGGTGGGTGAAAACATTGATGTCGATACCAGTCGCACCATCCAGAAACTCAGCAAGAAAGAGCGTATCTACACACAGGCCGAAAAGCAAAGTTTCTACTCGCAGTTGAAGTATTACCAGAACCAGCGCGCCTCACAGGGTAAGACCATCAGTGACGGTTGGGTATCCAACACCTTTAAAGACAAGTTCGACGTTTGGCCTCGCGGTCTCCATGACACCCCACAAGAGATGACCCCCGAAGTCAGTAATTTCATCAAGCACAAACAAATTGCCTTCGCGAAGTCCCGCAAGAAAGCGGAACAGGTGCAACCATCCAGCAACGAGCAGCAGGAAATGCGTCTTGAGGTTGCCCGTCAGAAGGTCAGTGATATCCGTGAAAAATTAGGCAGATCATCACATCAGGGAGACAGGCTGTGAACAGAATAAATACGACCGATGCCGTTATTGGCCACTGGCCTAAAGTTTTCGAATACTACGGTTTACCGCCCGTGACAGGCAAGAAGCACTTTAAAGGAAAGTGTCCGATATGTAAGCAGATAGGCAAGTTTCGCATTGATGATCGTGACGGACGCGGAACATTCATCTGTACCTGCAATGCCGGGGACGGCTGGGCACTGCTCAGGTTGACGCAGAAAAAAGAATTTAAGGTGCTGGCGGATGAGATTGATCAGCTATTGGGTATCCAGCGCGATAAGGTCACACCCAAACCTAAAGCAAGCACGGTTGCAGATAACCGCCAAAAGATAATCACCCTTTACTCACGCATGCCGGAACTGAAAGGCACCTCAGCGGAAAAATACCTTCAAAGCCGGGAGATTTACAGCCATCACCCCCTTGAGCAAATCCGCTTCTGTGAAAAGCAGCCGACCTGCCAAGGGAATTATCAGGCGATGTGGGCATTGGCGACAGACTCACGCGGTCAATTGTGTTACCTGCACCGAACCTATCTGGACGGGGATCGGAAAGCGCCTTTAGATGTGACCAAGAAGATGATGTCTTTACAGGAAGACAACTATCTCAAATATGCTGAATCGGTGGCCATTCGGATGTTCCCTGTGGCTTCCACGCTGGGCATCGCTGAGGGCATCGAGACGGCACTGTCCTGTAAGCAGGTTTATGGGGTGAATACGTGGTCAACGATGAATGCCGGACACATGGAGAAGTTTCTCACTCCCCGGGGCGTTAAGCATTTAATCATCTTCACTGACATGGACTGGAGCGCCACAGGTCATGCCGCTGCGATGAAATGCGCGCACAAGAATTTACTGGCGAATAACGACTTAGACAAGGTCAGTGTCCGGTGGCCTGATTTTGGGGATTTTAACGACCTGCTCCAGAACGGGGATCAGGCCAGAGAATTGACATTTATGAAAAAGCAGCGGGAGACAGCATAATGATGGACAACACAGCACACAAAACCCTTTTCACTATCCCTGAGCCTCGTTACAGCACGGCGCTGGCGACCGTAAAACCATTACCTGTTCAGCGGAAGATCACCGGCAATAAACAGGTGGATGCTTACCTGTGGGTACTGGAGGTTATCAAGACCAATGAACCCGCCCACCTTGAGGCCGCCGAGGAAGGCTTGAAGAAGCTGAAAATCACCCCCAAGGCAGCCCAGCAGAAATATTCTGACTACCTGATGAAATCGGGTGCACATCCTTTTCAGATAGCCTTTGGCACCCTGAGTATGGATAACCCGCAAGGTTATATAAACAGCGCGAAGGAGCAAATCAAAAAGGCCAGTCAGGTGAGGGCTGCTTTTGCTAGCTATGAAGCCACACTGGAACTGACCGAACCGGAGAAATTAATGCTGGTGGGGGAGCTGGCAGAC
Source organism: Xenorhabdus bovienii SS-2004 (assembly GCF_000027225.1). NCBI lineage: Bacteria > Pseudomonadati > Pseudomonadota > Gammaproteobacteria > Enterobacterales > Morganellaceae > Xenorhabdus > Xenorhabdus bovienii. The sequence goes on along the minus strand of NC_013892.1, from coordinate 3,829,211 downwards.
ATTTATGAACCTTTCTACTACTGGAATGAAACAGAACGGGCGGAAGGGTGTATGCACGGTGATCGCATTTGTGAAACGGATAAATTGCGTCAGGCGACGGCGAAAGGGTTTGCTGAACAACTCCCCGAACCGCACACCTTGTCTGATGTTGTTCGTGAGTTCCTTTATTGGGACTGGTTATATCAGATGCGTAATGTCGCGGCCGAAGAACTTAATCCGGGCGGATACGGTGATAGTGATAGGTATCACATCTATGACAGACAAGATTATCTTGAAGGGAAGCTGGTCACTATCCAAGCCGTAAACCGTCAGGAGGCTATCGACGTTTGTAAGTGGGTGCTGGAAGAAGAACGGTTCCATGATCGTAAGTTGACGGACAGGATTATTCTTAATCTGGTGGGGGAGACAGCATAATAATGAAACTCGAATCAGCATTAAAACACTTTCACCCGAAAACACCGACGTTCAGTGATGCGTCAACCAGTACCGCACCGGACAGAATGAAAGGGATGGATACCGCAGCGGCTTTGGGGATGGCGGGATCACAAGCCAAGTTCGGCATGGCGGCGTTTTTTGCCAAGAACGAGGTCAGTGAAGAAGACAAGTTCAGTACGGTAGAAGAACTGACCCGATACGCAAGGCGAACTGTTCCTAAGCTGATATCCAAAGCAGCAGGGAATAAACTGGGGCCCTGTCTGGTTATCTTATCGAAGATGGCGTTTGAAGATTATGCCCGTTCAGCGGCGTCTACTTGTCAGTGTTCGGAATGTCGCGGGAAAGGGCTTATCTACGGCATAAAAGAAGTTGAAAAACATCCCGGCATTATTCGTGCGGACGGTGAAGTGATTATGGCGCCGTGGATTGAAAAAGAGCAAGTGGGTGAACTTTGCCAGAAGTGCAATGGTAAGGGTACGCTGTCAAGTCGTTGTCGCTGCAAGGGGCGCGGTGTCGTAGTCGATGAGGAAAAGACCGCCTTGCAGGGCGTACCGGTTGATAAGATTTGCCCCCGATGCTCAGGTCGGGGTTACAGCAGAGTGCCATCATCAGTGGCTTATACGGCAATCAAGGCCTATTTACCCGAGCTTAACGAAAGAACATGGCGGCGGAACTGGAAACCCTTTTATAGGGTGCTGGTGGATAAGTGCTATTCGGAAGAGAAGCGTGCCGAAGCTGCATTCAATGAGGTGACAAAATAAACCGTTGCTTTTTGTCCGGCATTGGCTTAATATCTCCAAATAGTGGGAACTTGTAACTATACTCACTCCGAATTCTAAGCCTCGCCCAGTGCGGGGCTTTTTCACATCTGGAACTTTGGCGTAGAGGGTTCGCGCGGATGCCTGAAGAGCATCAGGACTCGGTTCGATTCCGAGAGGTTCCACCAAATTATCGAAGGTCACTTAGGTGGCCTTTTTTGTTACCTACGCAATGAGGAAATTAACCATGTACGCATTAAAGCTAATCACAGAAAGAAACGGTCGTTCAGTAGAAGAGTCATGGATCTTGGGAGACATGTACCGTCTGGAGTTTTTCCCGAAAGATGTCGCTGATAATGTTATTGCCCGTGTCGAGCATAGCCAGAACGGCAATCTGATTAATCACGACATCAAAAAAACAGACCAAGCCTACATTACCACTCTGACGGGTGACACTGTTCGCACGGTCTGTCGAGGCCGAAGTGGACTTGTAGCTGGCCCCATACAGTAACCAATACAGAGCGTCTATCTCTGGGCGCTCGATATTGCTTATTACCTAATTTGCCGCCGCAATCACTTCCCGTACCTCCGTATCTCCTATTGCGGTCGGCATACTTGGTTTGTAAGCCTGATGCTACAAATGGCAATAGTTAAAATGAGTTCTTAATCCATTTACAGTAGTGTTGAGTCCACAACCACGCATTAGAGGTGCATAAATGAAAGTATCAATAGAACTTAATGGCGAAACGGTCTGGTATCGTGATGAAGAAAAAGGTGAGGGAATGGCTTCAACTGGATACATAAAGGACGGTACACAGCAAAAAATCATTACCGCCCTTGAAGCTGCGTTATTTCAGGCTAAAGCTGAATATTTATGCGTTTAGTACACTGATAGTGTGCTTAATATTGGCACTATATCCAGGCGGCATAGCTAAAACAACATTCCAATAACCAGAGTGAGGGGGAATAATATTGGCAGGAAATTGTTTATAAAAACCCCCATAATAGCGATATTGTCGTCCATTCCTGTAGTTACTGTATTGGTTGTCATCCATAACCAATACGTTTATCTGATGGCTACACTGGACAGACACGACATTGCCATCTTTTAGATACTCTCGGCTGTGAATGTAAGACATTTCACCTTCCTTTAGGTAAGAGGTCATCAGCCATCCCTCCAGTTGATTAATCTTTGGCTGATCTAACAACATACCTTAAGTATCAACTTATTACTTTTAACTAACTCACAGGGGCGACCATAGCTCACCCCACGGACGCCCATTGTTCAAATGGGGTGGAATATGAAGATGAAAGAGAATCCTGATGTATGGGTACACCTCGGAGAGTGGCTCATATCGGTAAGAGAGCAAGGCATCTGGGCAACTCTTGCCGGAACGATGGCATTTTTTCGCGGTCGCTATAACGGTGGCGGCTGGGTAAAGGTTTCAATCGACGCCTTTATGTGTGCCATGTTCGCGTGGTTCATTCGTGACGTATTAAATTTCATGGGTCTGAATCCTGACCTGGCCTACATCGGCAGTGTGGTGATTGGCTACTTGGGGACAGACTTTATTGGTCAATTGCTGCGTAAGTCGGCAGAGAAAAGAGCGGGGGTCAGCAATGACAACGAATAACTTCAAGTTAAGCCAACGCAGTGAAAATAACCTTAAGGGCATTCATCCTGACTTGGTGGCAGTTGTTCGTCGTGCGCTGGCATTATCTCCGGTCGATTTCACCGTGATTGAAGGCCTCAGAACGCTTGAGCGCCAAACGCAACTGGTTGCTGAAAAGAAAAGCCGGACAATGAACTCCCGCCATTTGACCGGCCATGCGGTCGACCTGCTTCCGGTGGGGGCTGACTGGAATGATTATACCTGTTGGCTTCCGGTATTGAATGCGATGCGTCAGGCGGGTGAAGAACGGGGGATCAAACTGCGGTTTGGCATTACTTGGACGAACAATCCCAATGATAAGCCGGCTAAATTTCTGGATGCGCCCCATATTGAGATACTGGCATGAAATTTAACAGCCAGCACTTCACCCTCGGCGCTCTGGTGGTTGTCTCCGGTCTGCTCTGGTTCTTTTACAGTGAGTATCAGCAAAAGGCTCAAGATTATAGCGAGCTGGACACGAAGTATAAGCATCAACAAGTCATGACCGCCAATACCTTTCAGACTGTCAGGATATTCAATGATATCTCACGAATTAATAGCGAAAGCCGGAGCCGGTCAGCCGTGGATTCTGAGCAGACTAAAGCGGCCATCAAAGCGGTTGTTGTCAGTCATGATTGTGCCAATCGCCTTGTGCCTGATGGGGCTGTTATCCGGTTGCAGCAGCATACAAACCGAATACGTTCCGGTGCCACCGATACCCATTCCGGCACATCTGCTCGCTGACTGTCTGCCTCCGGCCATATCCGACAAAATGACATGGAGTGACAGTCTGCTGCTGAATGAGCAGTTACTGACGGTCATTGAGCAGTGCAATCTGGATAAACAGGCGATACGGGAAATAGAAGAGAGCAAGCCACCCCAGAGCAAATGATTCTGGGGTGGCAGGAGTGTATTGGGGCATAGTGTCGGTGAGACTCTGAGTAATCAGATTTGTTATCCTTATACCTGTTCAATGGAAATCAATATGGGGGATTCGCAGCCCACAATTGTTTTATTGCGGGTAAAACGTTTTTTTCATAATCGGGTAAGCTCTGAACCTTTGAGTAACGTGTCTGTGTATATTTAACTCCGCTAGTTGCGAGAGTGGGAGTAAATCCAAGCAGGAATAGATATTTTTCTACATTTGGTAAATTAATATAAGGTTCATAAGTCAAGTCGAGAAACCTCGCTTTAATGGTTAAAACTCCGGTACTATCTGCACTTAAGAATCTGCATACAATTAAGTACTCTAAATATACGTCAAGAATATCAGCACCGAGAAAATGAGTCTGTGAATGCGTAGTGCCCACTTGGGCATGGAAAGCTCGTCTGCTTCTCACAAGGGGATAACTGGTTCTAAATGGATCTCGTGGGTTTATCGGCATAACCACCTCCAACAAAAACAACATAATTAATTACAGCAATTCCTAAACCCATCTTCACGCAACAACAAGCGAATAATAATTAACAATTAGTTACTCTCTGAAACTAAAGCCAATATTCCTTTACCCATTCCCTTGAGTGGTTAAAGGAATACCCCATGCCATCAGTTAACGCTGGTGGCTTTTTTGTATCTGCATTTCACTGCGTCGGGTTATCGCCGTCTGCCTGTATTAGCCATGACATGTTCCCTTTGCATCGAGCGTACAGGTCAGAATCAAAAATAATCAATGCCCCAGACAGTCATTATCAGCAACATCCGCTGTAGGCAGAAGAAGCGGTGTGACAGCCGGAGAGACGGCCTGTATTGCCATCATGATTCATTGAGTCGTGATCGCTATGTAGAAAAGCAAAGTCCGATAATCGGATATTGGATTAACCACACATATAGAGGTCACTATGACAGAACTGAACTATGAAGCGATTGGGCGTTGTAAGGTGTTAAGAGAAAAGATAGAGGCTTTACACACGCGAAGGCACCAATGTGTTTATAAACTGAGAGATGAAACTTCAAGGCTGACATTTAGTGATGGCTACCGGATACCTGAAATTGCCGAGTTTGACAGGGATCTCATGCAAAGTCAGATGAAGGATATTGCCCTTGTGGACAGTGACCTGATGCACGCAGTACACGAATTTAATATCTGGTGTCAGGAGGCAGGAGAACCATCAATAAAACTAAATCCTTCAACTAAGAAAGATTTGGAGAAATTAAAACCATTGCCATTTGATGGGTTTCCCGGCTCTGCGTTATTAAGACGATGATGTGGAACTGCTACATAAAGGTGCAGAGTAGGTTATCAATAAGGCCATCAGTTAACAGGGTGGCATTTTCTTTTTGGAGAACAGAACATGACACAAAGTACAGGCACGGCAACATATGACATCACTGTTGGTATCAAATATGACACTGACACACTGAACCAGCTTGAGACACAACTAAAGCGTATCGCTGAACAAGTGGATCGCATTAATGGTCGTCGCTATGACGCAGGTATGACACTGTCAGTAGATACAGGTGCTAAGGCTGGAATTGCTGCCGATAGCTTCAAGGTCTTCGATGTAACCGGAAAGGTTTACATGAAAGAGGCGGTCATACCCCAAGCGGTAATAAAGGATAATGATAACCATCTCCGCCAGATAATCCGTGAAGAGATACGCCAGTTCGTCACCCGTGAGAGTGAACGAGGCGGATTGTTCTCCAAGTGGTGATGTGATGCCGCCAAGAATACCGAGAGCCTGCCGCAAGCAGGGTTGCCCCAAGACCACCACTGACCGAAGTGGCTACTGCAACGATCACCTTCACACCGGCTGGGAGAACCATCAGCAAGGCAAGAGCCGACATGAACGCGGCTATGGCAGCAAGTGGGACAAGCTCAGAGCTACCATCAAGGCGAGAGATAAACACTTATGCCAGCAATGCTTACGCCATGGCCGGGCAGTGACAGGCGTGACTGTTGACCACGTCAAGCCCAAGGCACACGGTGGCACGGATGCGTTAACAAATCTGGTTCTATTATGCTGGTCTTGCCATAGGGCGAAGACCGCAACGGAGCGTAACAAATGATATTACCTGACTTACCAGAACCTCAGAACAAAGAACAGGCGTCAATCTTTGCTAAGAACTATGCAACCGCTATTAAAAAATCACATCAAATGAAGCAACTTAAAATGCGTCGATTTGAGTGTGAGGAAAAGGACGCGCCAAAGTGGTTTGTTCGAATGGTTGATATAGAGATTAACTTCATTCTTTATCGCATAGATTATCTAGAGAGATGGGATAGAAAGCCTGACTCGCACACCTATGCAACAGAAACCCTGCGTCATATTCGTGTCGCACTCGATATGATGTGCAGCTTTTTAAAGCCCGAAAGGATGTATTTTAATAGCATTAGTCGAGCTGAGAAGTGGTTAGAGCTAAAAGACCATCCAGTTAAAGCGGACACCCCAAAGCAGGTGAAACTGTCACGCCTGTATAAGGGTGGTCACTTCAAGGGTTATGCCCTGAGCGTGGATGGCATGTTGCTGTCGAACCAGCAGCAGGTCGTGATTGAAACTCACTCTGAGGGTGTTCACCCCACACTGAACGTAACCTTCACGGTAACTGATGAGATGGCGGGTGAGGGGGTCGACATTTATATTTGATCTCATCATTGCATCATATCAAGTGCAATGGTCATGGTGACTGCTACCCTGAGATGATTTTAATTTAAATATAAAATGATCTCACAAGCAATAGTCACGTAGGGGGAGGGGCGGGTCAAATCCCTGCCACTCTCGCCCCAAGGGACCGCCTCCCTAAGTCTTTTTTTATCCCCGCGAAAAATGAAATTTAAATCGGGAGTCTTTTTTATCCCTCTTGCCCTGTTTTTTGAATACGGGAGGTTCTGAGTATGGCTGGAACGGCGGGCAGATCAGGTCGTCGCCCCAAGCCGACGGCACGAAAAGAACTGGCAGGCAATCCGGGCAAGCGAAAACTAAACCGGGATGAGCCGGCCTTTACGCCCCTGTCCGGGGTTTCCCCGCCGGACTGGTTTATGGAAAACGAAATGCCTCTGGCGGCGGTGATGTGGGAACTGACCAGCAAAGAGCTGTGCACCCAAGGGTTACTCTGTGTCACGGATCTCGCTGTACTGGAACGCTGGTGTGTGGCGTATCAGTTCTGGCGCAAGGCGGTTATCAATATTGCCCAACAGGGTAACACGGTAACCGGTGCGACCGGGGGACCCATTAAAAACCCGGAACTGACTGCCAAAAAAGAACAGCAATCCGAAATGGACACGACCGGCTCCCTGCTGGGGTTAGATCCCAGCAGCCGTCAGCGTCTGATGGGCGCTGCGGGCAAGGCCAAAACTGACAACCCTTTCATGAGGATGATCTCATCATGAGCCGTAAATCTTACCCCAATGTTAATGCGGCCAGCCAGTACGCCCGTGATGTCGTGCGCGGTAAGATTGACGCAGGCCGCCATGTCAAAGATGCCTGCCGGCGGCATCTGGATAACCTGAGTCAGGAAAAGACGACAGGGTTTAAGTACCGGTTCGATAAAGATCGGGCTGAACAGGCCGCCAAATTTATTCAATTGCTGCCCCACACCAAAGGGGAATGGGCATTTAAACGCATGCCCATCACGCTGGAGCCGTGGCAACTGTTTATTATCTGCTCGGTCTTTGGCTGGGTGCATAAGGGCAGCCGGTTACGCCGCTTTCGGGAAGTCTACACCGAAATTCCCCGTAAAAATGGCAAGTCCGCGATTTCGGCGGGCGTGGCACTTTATTGCTTTACCTGTGATGACGAATTCGGGGCGGAAGTGTATTCCGGCGCAACCACGGAGAAACAGGCGTGGGAAGTGTTCCGGCCTGCGCGATTGATGTGCAAGCGCACCCCGATGCTGGTTGAGGCGTTCGGCATTGAAGTGAATGCCTCCAACCTGAACCGCCCGGCAGACGGTGCCCGGTTTGAACCGCTGATCGGCAATCCCGGTGACGGGCAGTCGCCCAGCTGCGCGATTGTCGATGAATACCACGAGCATGACACCGATGATCTTTACACCACCATGCTGACGGGGATGGGGGCACGCCGCCAGCCCCTGATGTGGGCCATTACCACGGCGGGTTACAACATTGAAGGGCCTTGTTATGACAAGCGCCGTGAAGTGATAGAGATACTGTCCGGCAATGTGCCCAATGAGGAGCTGTTCGGGGTGATTTACACCGTGGACGACGGGGACGACTGGACTTCGCCGGACGTACTGCGGAAAGCCAATCCGAATATGGGCGTGTCAATCTATGCGGACTTTCTGCTCAGTCAGCAGCAGCGCGCCCTGAATAACCCCCGGTTAGCCAGCGTCTTCAAAACCAAGCACCTGAATATCTGGGTGTCTGCCCGGGAAGCTTATTTCAATATGCTGAGCTGGAAGCAGTGTGAAGACACGACGCTCACCTTAGAGCAATTTGAGGGTCAACCCTGTTTTCTGGCGTTTGACCTTGCCCGTAAGCTGGACATGAACAGCATGGCCCGGCTTTTTGTCCGCGAGATTGACGGTAAGCGGCATTACTACAGTATTGCCCCGCGTTTTTGGGTGCCGTATGACAGCGTGTACAGCGTAGAGCAGACCGAGAACCGCCGTACCGCTGAACGTTTTAAGAAGTGGGTGGAAATGGATCTGCTGACCGTGACTGAGGGGGCAGAAGTGGATTACCGTTACATCCTTGAAGAAGCCAAACTCGCCTGTCACCTGAACCCGGTTAATGAGGCCCCGATTGATCCCTTTGGGGCAACGGGTTTATCTCACTCACTGGCGGACGAGGGCATTAACCCCATCATCATTACCCAGAACTTCACCCACATGAGTGACCCGATGAAAGAGCTGGAAGCCGCTATCCAGTCCGGGCGCTTTCATCACGACGGTCATCCCATCCTGTCATGGTGTATCAGTAATGTCGTGGGGAAAACCATGGGCGGGAATGATGACATTGTGCGCCCCATCAAGGAGCAAAAAGACAGCAAAATTGACGGGGCGGTCGCCCTGATTATGGCGATGGGCCGCGCCATCCTGCATGAAGAACCCGACTTTCTTTCCAACCTCGATCCGGATGACCTTTTAATGTTATGAAAAATTTACTGATTGATGGCACTGCGCTGGCGGGTGTCGGGGCAGTGCTGGCCGGCTGTTACCTTAAGTATGGGCTGGCAAACACCCTGATCATCGGGGGCGTTTTGTTGATTGCCTATGCCCTGACCGTCGCCCGCCGGAGGAAACATGTTGCTTGATGCCCTGTTCCGCAGTGAATCGCTGGAAAACCCGAAGACCCCGCTCACGGCCGAGGCCGCCGAGCATGACGGCCTGTTCAGCGCCGATGTGTATGTCAGCCCCGAAACGTCCATGAAGCTGGCAGCGGTCTATGCCTGTATTTATGTACTGGCCTCGTCAGTGGCACAGATGCCCCTGCATGTGATGCGCAAGACCGGGAAATCGGTTGAGATGGCGCGGGAACATCCGGCGTTTTATCTGACCCATGATGAGCCGAACGACTGGCAAACCAGCTACAAATGGCGCGAACTGAAGCAGCGCCATGTCCTCGGCTGGGGCAATGGCTATACGTGGGTGAAACGCAACCGAAAAGGCGATGTGATTGCACTGGAGGCCTGCATGCCGTGGGAAACCACCCTGCTGAACACAGGTGGACGCTACACCTACGGGGTCTATAACGACGAGGGCAATTTCGCTATCAGTCCCGATGATATGATCCACATCCGCGCGTTAGGTAATAATCAGAAAATGGGTTTAAGCCCCATCCTGCAACATGCGGAAACTATCGGTATGGGCATGAGCGGACAAAAATATACCAGCGCGTTTTTTGGCGGCAATGCCCGTCCGGCCGGCATTGTGTCCGTAAAAGGGGAAATCAGTGATAAGGGTTGGGAACGGCTCAAACTGATGTGGCGAAAAGCCGCGGCTTCCCTGCGCAGCGAAGAGAACAAAACCATGCTGCTGCCCGCTGAATTGGATTACAAAGCGCTGACCGTTTCCCCGGTGGACGCGCAGCTGATTGACATGATGAAACTCAATCGCTCCATGATTGCCGGCATATTTAACGTTCCCGCTCACATGATTAACGATTTGGAAAAAGCGACGTTTTCCAATATCAGCAATCAGGCTATCCAGTTTGTGCGCCATACCGTCATGCCGTGGGTGGTGAACTGGGAGCAAGAGTTGAACCGTCGCCTGTTTACCCGGCAGGAACGGATAGCGGGGTTCTATGTTCGCTTCAATCTGGCCGGATTACTGCGCGGTACACCGCAGGAACGTGCGCAGTTCTACCATTTTGCTATTACCGATGGTTGGATGAGTCGCAACGAGGCTCGCGCCTTTGAAGACATGAACCCGGTGGACGGGCTGGACGAGATGCTGGTCAGTGTCAATGCCGCCAATCCTGTTAACGGCAATCAACCCAACCAACCTGAACACGAGGACAAACCCGATGAGTGACAGAGAAATGCGCTGTTACAGCGGTGAGGTACGTGCTGAACAACTGGAAAACCAGCCGACGCGCATTGTTGGTTACGGTTCGGTGTTCAATAGCCGCTCTGAGCCGTTGTGGGGATTCAGAGAAATTATTAAACCCGGCGCGTTTGACGAGGTACTGAATGATGATATTCGGGGGCTGTTTAACCATGATCCTAATTTTATTTTAGGACGCAGTACAGCAGGAACATTAACGGTCTCGGTGGATGAGCGTGGCTTGCAGTACGACATCGCCGCGCCTGACACACAGACCATTCGTGATCTGGTGCTGGCCCCCATGCAACGTGGTGATATTAACCAAAGTTCGTTTGCCTTTCGGGTCGCCCGTGATGGTGAACACTGGTACGAGGATGAGGAAGGGATCGTTATCCGCGAAATCCACAAATTTTCACGGCTGTATGATGTCAGTCCGGTGACCTACCCCGCCTATCAGGAAGCGGGTTCGGCGGTTCGATCCCTGAATGCTTGGAAAGAAGCCCGAAGCAGCGGTATCTGCCAGAAAGCCATTAACGAAAAACGGGCGCGTGAGCGTCTTCTGACTTTATTGAATCGATAGGATGTGAGTATGAAATTGCATGAATTAAAACAAAAACGTAACACCATCGCCGCCCAAATGCGCACCCTGCATGACAAAATCGGGGATAACGCGTGGACAGACGAGCAGCGCACCGAATGGAATAAAGCGAAAACCGAACTGGACAGCATTGACGCCCAAATCCAGCGCGAGGAGGAATTACGCCATCTAGACCAGCAACTGGTGGACAATACGGAGCCGGAGCAGCGTCAACAACCGGGCAACCCCGAAACCGAGCAGGCAGAGCGCCGCGCCGCCGCATTTGACCGGTTCCTGCGTCACGGGCTGGGGGAGATGAGCAGCGAAGAGCGTCAGGCGTTGAAAGAATTGCGGGCACAGGGCACCACGCCGGACGAGAAAGGCGGCTATACCGTCCCCACACGGATGCTCAATAAGGTGGTGGAGGCGATGAAAGCCTATGGCGGCATTGCCAGCGTGGCACAAATCCTCAGCACCTCCACCGGGCAGACCATCGAATGGGCGACGGCGGACGGCACGGCGGAAGAGGGTGAGCTGCTGGGTGAAAACACGGCGGCCAGCGAAGAAGATACGCTGTTCGGCACTGAGTCACTGGGGGCGAAGAAACTGTCGTCCAAAATCATCCGGGTGTCCAATGAACTGTTGCTGGACTCCGGTATTGATATGGAAGCCTATCTGGCCGCCCGTATTGCCCAGCGCATCGGACGCGGTGAGGCCAAATATCTGGTGAAAGGCACCGGGACAGGCAGTCCGCAACAGCCCAAAGGTCTGGAAACCTCGGTCACGGGCACGGTAGACGCAGCAACCAAGTTTAGCTGGAAAGACATGAACAGCCTGAAACATGCCCTTGACCCCGCCTACCGCAATACGGGGACGTTCCGCTGGGCGTTCAATGACAGCACGCTGAAAGTCATCACCGAGATGGAGGATGCCCAGAACCGCCCGCTGTGGTTGCCCGAAATTGCCGGGGTAGTGCCTTCCACGGTATTGGGGGTGCCTTACGTGATTGATCAGGCGATTGCCGACATGGGGGCGGGCAATAAGTTCATCTATTGTGGGGACTTTAACCGCTTTATTGTCCGCCGTGTCACTTACATGACCCTGAGACGGCTGGTTGAGCGTTATGCCGATTATGACCAGACCGCGTTTCTGGCCTTCCACCGTTTCGACTGCATTCTGGAAGACACGGCGGCCATCAAAGCGCTGGTCGGGAAAGGCGGCAGCAACGCGGCCTGACCTGACCGGATGTGACCCCATGCCGCGTGAAGCGGTTAATGAGATGGTCCCCACCACCCTGTGAGCGGTATGCTGGCAGGGTGTTTCTTTCAGGAGAAGACCATCATGCAAAACGTTACGCTTATTGGTATTGATCTCGGCAAACATTCTTTCCACGTTCACTGTCAGGACAAATCAGGAAAGGCCCTGCTGCGTAAAAAATTTACCCGCGCCAGACTGATGGAGTTTTTAGCGGGATCGCCATCAGCGACTGTTGTAATGGAAGCCTGCGCCGGTGCTCACTTTATGGCTCGCCGGATCGCTGCTTTTGGTCACGAAGCGAAGCTGATTTCTCCACAATTTGTTCGTCCTTTTGTAAAGAGCAACAAGAACGATTTTGTGGATGCTGAAGCCATATGCGAAGCTGCATCTCGTCCCTCCATGCGATTTGTGCAACCACGAACAGAGGCGCAACAAGCTATGCGCGCCCTGCATCGGGTCAGAGAATCACTGGTCAGAGACAGGGTTAAAACCACTAATCAGATGCACGCTTTTTTACTGGAATTTGGCATCAGTATGCCGATCGGAACCGCCGTGATAAAAAGACTTTCAACCGTCTTGGCAGAGAACGAACTTCCTCCCTATCTGGCACAGTTGCTGATGCGTTTACATGCCCATTATCTTTATCTTGTCGAACAGCTCACCGAGCTTGAGACGGCACTGGAGCAGGAGCTGAGACGTGATGAAACAGGACAGCGTCTTCAGACAATACCGGGCGTGGGTCCGATAACTGCCAGCGTCTTATCATCGCAGCTGGGCGATGGTAAGCAGTATGGCTGTAGCCGGGATTTTGCTGCTTCAACCGGTCTGGTACCACGCCAGTACAGCACGGGTGGCAAAAATACGCTTTTAGGGATAAGTAAACGCGGAGACAAAAATCTGCGACGGTTACTTGTCCAGTGCGCCAGAGTCTTTATCCAGAGAATCGATTATCAGTCAGGAAGGCTGGCTGAATGGGTAAAGGCTCAGCTTGAGCGAAAACACTCAAATGTTGTGGCCTGTGCGCTGGCCAACAAATTAGCCCGGATAGCCTGGGCAATCACAACACGGCAAACTGTGTTCGAAAGGTAACGACGACGCCAGTCTGACTGGCAGGTTAATCGTTAATTAAAGCAGTTCCCAATCTGGTTTTGCGAAGACTGATTATTGATGACATGAACGGCTTATCGACCTGATGGAATCCTGACATAAAAAATGGCTCTCTGAAGCCGTGCGGTTTTTTAGGCTTATCAGGTGCGGAACTCATCGAGGCGCGGGCATCCCTGCCCATAGTGACGCCGGATAGATTTAAGCAAGCCAACATCAATCAAAAATCAGTGTTGCAAAAAAGGTGGGGACCATAGATTTTTGTGCCTGCGATCTCAAGGTCGCAGGTGTCAGGAGGCAAGATGCCTTTTCCCACCGTGGAAAAACTCAAACAGCAATGCCGTATCGACAGCCACCATGACGCGGAAGATAGTCTGCTGAACACTTACGCCCGTGCGGCCATCAAACGGGCAGAAAATTACCTGAACCGCCGTCTTTATGACGACGTTGTGCCGGACACGGATCCCGACGGGCTGCTGGCCTCCGAGGATGTGGAACTGGCGATTATGCTGACGGTGGGGTACTGGTATGAAAACCGGGAGGCGCAGACCTTACCCGCAGGTTTCAAGTCCTTGCTGGAGCCTTACCGTTATATTCCCTTGTAGGAGGTCATCATGAAGGCGGGTTCACTGCGCCATCGTATTAAGCTATTTCGCCCCGTTGTGACACGGGATGATTATGGGACGGAAACCGTGACATCCGAGTATGCCAGCGAAACGTGGGCACGGGCGGAGGCGATGTCCAACCGCAAAATCCGTACCGCCGATCAGCAACAAGTGATTGAGGTTCAGCAGTTCACAGTCAGGCCGAGAGCAGATATTGACACCAACTGGCTGGTTGAGCATCAGGGGCGGCTCTTTACCGTGCGTACGGTTGACCGTAACCGGCAAGACCGCGCCATTATCACCACGGAGGCCGATGTGCGTCATGATAGAGCGTGAACTCAAGGCCGATTTAGAGCGGCTAACGCTATTGCCCGTTTATCCGCTGATACTCCCGTCCACAGTGAGGGAGGGGATCACTTACCAGCGTATCAGTGACCCGAAATTCAATACCGGACTGGCGGCCACGCGATTGGTCGAAGCCCGCTTTCAGATCGGGATCATTACCCTGAATAATTACCCGAAAGCCGCAGAGATTGAGCAAAAAATCCGTTTCGCATGGGAATCCGTCCGGCATGGTCATATCGGGAATTATCCGGTGCAGGCGGTGACACGCGGGACACTGCATCAGGCGATGGAAGAGCTGACCGAAAATCAGAAACGTTACCGTATCACCCGTGACTTTATTATCACTTATGCGGAGGTGCCCGATGATTAGCACGCATCTTTCCGGCCTTGAAGAACTGGGGCGCAAGTTACAGGCACTGGAAACCGACCTCCAGACCCAAATTCTGCGTAAAGCCGGGAAAGCCGCGATGGAAATCGTGAAAGAAGACATGGTCGCCCATGCCGGGTATGACAAAAAGGCCAAAGGGCCGCATCTGCGGGACAGCATTCAGATCCGTTCAGCCAAGTCCAAGAAGTACAAGGGCGGGGTAATGATCACTGTAGGCCCCGCCAACGCTCACCGGATGAAAGCATTAGCGCAGGAAATGGGGACGATTAAACAAGTCCCTAAACCGTTTATACGCCCTGCTCTGGACTACAACCAGTCCGCCGTTTTAAAGGTGCTCGCGGCAGAAATCCGCGCTGCCCTGTCCGTTTACAGTCAATAACCTTCATTGGAGTAATACACCATGGCAACATCATCACCCGAATATGCCGTCCTGCCTGCGGGGACGATTGTGAAATTCGGCAAGCCCGGCGATACCGTTGATCAGATGAAATTCCTGATTAACTGTAAGGCGCTGGGCGCAACGGGTCTTTCCGGCGGTTTTATCGACTGCACCACGCTGATGGACACCAACAAACAATTTATTTCCGACATGCCGGAAGGCCCCGAGAAATCATTAGGTTTCATTGATGATCCTGAAAACGTCGATTTTACGGCGTTCCTGAATGCAGCCCAGCGCCGCGAAACCGTCCAGTTTTACATCGGCCTGCCGAACAAGCGCACGGCGACCATGATTCTGGCGCTCTCCGGCTGGGAGATGAATGACATCAACGCCCCCGCCAGTGAAGTGATTCAAATCACGGTCAAGGGCAAACAAAACAACCTCGTCTGGGGTATCGCCACAACCCTCACCAAAGGAAGTGAATCATGAAAAACCTGAAAGCCGCCCTGTTAGCCCCGCGCGCCCATGTGAAAGCGGTGGAGATTTTCGGTACCGCCGTCAACCTTCGCCGTATGACCGCTACCGAATTGATGGATTTGGAAGACGCCGTGGAAAAACTCAGTGAGGCCGGCAATGGCCGTGAAGCCTCCCGACTGAATGTCCAGATTGTGCTGGATTGCCTGGTGGATGACAAAGGTAAGCCGATCCCGGCCGGGGATTTACCGACAGCCGAAGAACTGATGGATACCCACGATAACGCCACCATTATTGCGGCGATTAATCTGGTGAAACGGCATTCCATCGGTACGCTGGAGGACGCCGAAAAAAACTAACCCGGTCGCCGCTGCTGCATTTTGCGTTTACCCTCGCAGAGCAGCTCGGCGAGATAGACCCCTATCAGATCCTGTCCCTGCCTGCGTCTACGCTCAATGAGTGGCAGGCGTATTACCGGCTGAAAAACCGACCCCGCCCGGGTGAAGCCCTGCCTGTTTCCGTCCCAGTTCCCCGCGATACCGAACAGGCGCAGTGTGAGGCGGTCATGAAATTATTAGGTTAAATTATGGCAAATTTATCGACGTTAACCGTTGGCCTGCTGGTCAATGCCGTCTCGTTCAGGTCGCAGATTACGGAGGCCTATCGTCACGCCGGACGGGAATCGGAAAAATTTTCCGGTAAGGCGAAGTCTGACGCGAAGAAGGCCGAGTCGGCTTACCACTCGCTGGGCAAGTCGATTAAATCCGTAGGCGGTCAGTTGGCGCTGCTGTCCGGGGTGGGCTTTTCGCTGGGGTCTATTATCAATACGACCCGTAAATACGGACAGGCGCTCTCTGATCTGTCCGCCATTACGGGGGCGACGGGGGCGCAGTTGAAGACACTGGATGACGCCGCGCAGCAGTTAGGCAGAACCACGGAATTTGGGGCAACCCGTATTGCCACCGCGCTGAAACTGATGGCCTCCGCCAAGCCGGAACTGCTGAAAAGCACCGAGGCATTGGTACAGGCGACGGAAAAGTCGGTGATATTGGCGCAGGCGTCAGGTATCGAATTACCGGAAGCGACCAAGGCACTGGCTTTATCATTGAACCAGTTTGGCGCCTCCGCAGAGCAGGCTGACCGTTATATCAACGTGTTGGCAGCGGGGGCTAAATACGGCTCATCCGAAATCAATGAAACCGCGCAGGCCATTAAAAACGGCGGCACAATGGCGGCACAGGCCTCAGTCAGTTTTGAAGAGCTGAATGCCGTCATTCAGATACTGGCCGCCGGGGGGATCAAAGGCGCAGAGGCGGGTACGGCTATCCGTAACGTCATACTGGCGCTGGAGAAATCCACGGATAAAAAACTCAAGCCGTCTGTGGTGGGACTGGGGGCGGCACTGGATCACCTGAAAAGCAAGAAGCTGTCCACGGCAGAGGCGGCCAAATTGTTCGGGCGCGCCAATGTCAGCGCCGCGTCAAAATTAGTCGTGGGAAGAGGCAAGCTGGAGGAGCTAAAACAGTCACTGACCGGGACGCAGGTCGCGTATGAACAGGCCTCAACCCGCGCCAATAACCTCAGTGCCGATCTGGATGTTTTAAGCAGCGCCTTTGAAGGGCTGGCGGTTAAGGTAGGGAGCAGTGCAGATGGCCCCTTGCGCTCGGGCATTCAGGGGGCAACGAGTGCCATCAATGGCCTGTCAGAAAACTTCAATATGGTGGCTACCGTTGCCCTGCATACCCTGATCCCTGTTATGGCGACTAAACTGACCGCGGGGTTACGGGAAAATGTCAGCGCATGGAAAGCGACGGAAAAAGCCACCCGTGACGCCGCTAAACAGCAGGCAGAAACCGCTAAGCGCACGATTGAATCCGCGAGGGCAGAACGTGAGCGAGCCGCCCAGCAAAGCCAATGGATGGCCACGCAAAGTGTGATCAATAAGCAGAATGGCGTTTATGTTAATTATCAAAAGGATTATATCGCCAATAGCCGTAAAATCAGGGAATCAATCATTACGGAAACCTCGGCAAAAAAGCAACTGGCGGAGGCTAACCGTAAATTATCCTATTCGACCCGCCTCATGTCGGGCGCTGCGGCGGGAGCCAGCGGGGCACTGTCCCTACTGGGCGGCTCATTCGGTGCCGCGATACTGGCAGGCTCTGCCCTGTATGGTCTGTATAACCACAGCGTCCAAACGAGAGAGGGGCTGAGGCAATTAAAAGACACCACGATTGAAACTGTTGAAGAGCTGCAAAGGCTTTCCAAGGTTAAGGTTCAGCTAAAGATTGATGACTGGAAGGAAAAACTAGAGAAACTACAGGGCGAGAAAAAACAGTTAGAAAGTAAGATGGGGGGGTATTCTAATATCAAAATTAATCTCGCCAAGTCTCATGAAAAGAATGCATTTGGTCGTCTTTTTAACCGAAGCTCTAAAACTCTCCTTAAAGGAAGAAATGAAACACTGAGCAAGCTGGAAGATACTTATGCGTCAATAAAGCAAATGCAAGAAGCAATAAAGAATGGAGAGCAAACCTTTTCTGTAGGAAAATTTGACGTACCGCCTCCCTCTCCCCCTAAACCCGAAGGCGGTAACAACAACCCATGGACAGGAGAAGGAGCGGGCGGCAATGATAAAGGCGATAAAAAAGGGAAACAGGTTCTTAATCAATATCAGCAATTGCGCAAGGAAATTGAGCAAGCCCATACAACCAGCTTAGAGCGCATTATTCTCAGTGAGCGAGAAATTCAGGGGAAACTCATTGAGGTCGGTAAGTCGGGTCTGGTTTCCCAAAATGAATTGTTACGCCTAAAAAACCTCAATGCCGAAAACCACCAGAAGCAACGTATAGAGCTGGCTGAGAAATACGCCCCGGCAAAAGCCCTGACCCGTCAGGAAAAAGAAGCCAGTCAGGAACTCAAGGCCATTTATGATGCCCGGTTACTGACCGAGCAGGAATACCTGTCAGCCAGTAAAACGTTGTACCAGACTTCGGTTAAAGAAAAGCTGGCGGAACAGGCTAAAGGGCTGGCGGCTCCCCGCCTTGATATGGTCGGGGAAGTTGATCCTGTCATTCAACTACAAAACCAGCTCACACAGCAAACCGCGCTGTACGATGCCTATTATCGCAATGGGCTTATCAGCAGAGAGCGCCATGAGGCACTGGTGGCTGCGGCTACGAATAAGTCCAAGGAATCGCAGTTTGCGGCTTCCAAAGAGCTTTATGCTTCTCAGGGTGACTTTCAGGCAATGCAAATGAACCTGCTGGATGTGGTAGAACAGCGGACAGGGAACGCCTTAACCGGGATGCTGATGGGCACAAAGTCCTTCTCTGAATCCATGAAAGAACTGTCGGCATCACTGGCACAATCCATCATTCAGGATCTGGTTCGTATTGCGATGCAGGCACTGATCACCAAGGCGGTCTCGGGGTTTTTCGGGGGCACGGGTGGCGGTGAAACAACACTGGCGAACGGTCAGGCTGTGCCGATGCTGCCCAAGAATATCAAAGCTTTTGCTAAAGGGGGTGTTCTTTCCTCCCCAAGTCTCAGTGCTTACAGTGGGCAGGTTGTGAGTAATCCCACATTATTTAAATTTGCCCATGGCGCGGGGTTGATGGGGGAGGCGGGACCGGAGGCTATTCTGCCATTAAAACGGGGACCTGATGGTGCTCTCGGTGTTCGTGCAGCAGGCGGCACGGGTAATCAAACGACCATCAAGGTTGATATCGTAGTGCATCCAGAGAAGAACAGTGAAGTGAAAACAACCAGCGGATTTGAATCAGCGGGTCAGGATATTGCGAAATTTGTCGATCAGCGATTCAAATCATTACTGCATAAAAGTTTAGGTCAGGGCGGTGATTTAAATGTGGCCATCAAAGGAGGCAGAAGATGATAAAAACATTCGATTTTCCCGCACGAGTGGGTGCCGCTGGCGAGTTTGAACCCGTGGTACGTTCCGTTCAGTTCGGTGATGGGTATAAGCAAACATCAGGCGATGGGATCAACTCACAGCGGGAGAGTTGGCCGCTGTCATTTGTGGGTGTCCTGTCAGAAATAGCGCCCATTATGGATTTTCTGCGGGAGCATCAGGGCTGGCGCTCGTTCAAGTGGCGTAACCCGCTATCTGAGTTGGGACTGTATCAGGCCGGAAAATTCAATATACAGGCCAGTGGGGCTTATTTCACGTTATCCGTCACGTTCACCCGCGTTTATCATCCGTAGAAGGTTTCTCTATGACAATCAATTCAGATCTCCAGCGCCTTGAGCCGGGGAATAAAGTCCTGTTATTTTCGGTCGATGGCTCAGCCTTTGGTGGGCCAGAACTGTATTTTCACAATCACCCTATTCCCTACACAGAAGATGAACTGGAAAGCGCTGATCAGTTACCGATGAAATCTATCTGGTGGCAAGGGCAGGAGTATAAGCCGTGGCCTGTCAAAATTGAAGGATTGGGGGTTAGTAGTGATGGCAGTGCCGCCTCACCCACACTCAGTGTGGCCAATCTCGATAGTACTATCAGCGCCATGTGTCTGGCGTATCAGAATATGGCGCAGGCGCGTGTCACCATCCGTATGACCTTTGCGCATTATCTGGATGCCCGTAATTTTGCCGATGGCAACCCAGAAGCCGATCCTACACAGGAAAAAATAGACGTCTACTATATTGACAGTAAGACGCATGAAAACAATACAGAGATTCATTTTGCCTTGTCTTCCCCGGCTGATCTGCAAGGGATACGAATACCGACCCGTCAGATTCATGGTCTGTGTACATGGTGTATGCGCGGGTTATATCGCAAATCCCCCTGTAACTATACCGGTGATCGGTATTTTGATGAGGACGGGAACCCAACCGATGATCCATCACGAGATGCCTGCTCTGGATTATTGTCAACAGGATGCGAGCTGCGCTTCGGGAAAGGCAATCAGCTTCCGTTTGGTGGCTTCCCCGGTTCAGCGTTGTTAAGGCGGTGATTATTTGCTGATAAATAGGTGATATGATAACCAATCTAACTTATTGCGGATGGGATAATGGTATGAAATATCGTTCACTTTTTGTTTTTGCGGTGTTGTTATTTTCATCTTCATATGCGATGGCTCAGAAAGAGTATTGGTATGAAGGATGCCCCAAGTATTCAGAAAAGGGATTGAGTGAATTAATTCAAAGAACAAAAACTACCCCAGTTAAATCTGCCAGTGAATTACAGCAATACAGCAAAGGTGAAGTAGAGGTATATCTCAAAAAAGCGAAATGTGATATGCACAATTTGGAGAAGTACGCAAAACAATTAGAAAAAAAACTGAAAGAAAATGAAGACATACAGAAATCTCAGACTCGCTCTTAGTCACTATCTCGAACAAGCAAATCAGCCCAGCCCCAGCTGGGTTTTTTATTACCCAGAGAGCCTCTATGCGCCCACATATTACTCAAGCTATCATGGATCATGCCAAAGCAGAATATCCAAAAGAATGCTGTGGTCTGGTGATTCAAAATAGTCGCAAACAGCACTATATCCGTTGCCGTAATACCGCACCGTCTCCGACAGAGCAGTTCAGTATGCACCCGGAAGATTACGCTGAGGCTGAGGATGCCGGCACTATTATAGCCATTGTCCACAGTCACCCCGATGCCACGACACAACCCAGCCAGTTAGATATTGCCCAATGTGACCTGTCACAAGTGCCGTGGATTATTGTCTCATGGCCGGAGGGTGATATTCGTACCATTATGCCGACTGAGGGGATTAAGCCCTTGCTGGGTCGCCCGTTCGTCCATGGTATCTGGGATTGTTACGCCATTGTCCGTGATTGGTATCGGCTGGAACGCAATATTGAACTCCCTGATTTTGAGCGCTCAAATGGCTGGTGGGAGCGTGGCGAAAACTTGTATATGAAGAACTATGTTTCAGCAGGCTTCATCGAATGCAGTGGTGACTTGCAGATGGGTGATGTGATCATCATGCAGGTACAGGCCAACGAACCTAACCACGCCGGAGTGTATATCGGTGATGGGCTGATGATCCACCATATGTATGGGCAGCTTAGCAACCGAGTGTCTTACAGTGGATATTGGCAAGAGAGAACGGTCATCATTTTACGTTATATAAAATGAAATAGCTTGGTTTTCGTTTCTAAATGATTACACTCATTATTATGCAAATAGGACAAATTGAGAGGGTGTATGTACAGTCATTACGATCCGGGACTTTCACTTGCAGGAATTTTGTTTATATTAGTAATTAGTGCATTAATAGGATTCACTATCAGTTTTTTTATAATGCGGTATGCAACCAGAGCCAATGAATTACTGGATATCCAGAAAAAAATACTACAAGAATTAAAAGTACAAAATGAATTGTTATCTGGTGATAAAGGAAACTCAGATATTAGTTCATTTTATTTGAATGAATTAAAAAAATTACAATCTAGTGATGTGGTGTCCAAAAGTGGGTACGTTAATCATTCAAATGTTGAGAAGATGGCAAAGCTATATAAGAAATTCATGGAAGAAATTGAAACTAAAAATTTATCTATATTTTCGGCTAGGAAAGCGTTTCAATCCGAGATTAACAGGTTATCGTCTGAATTAAATGAAAATCAGAGAATGTCTTTTCTGAATGTTTATAAAGAAAGGCTAAAATAGATATCAGGTATTCTTTAATATCAACCCTCTTCGGAGGGTTTTTTTATGGAGTAAATTCATGAATACACTACGAACAATACGGCTTTCTGGCGTGCTGATACCCCAATTCGGACGAGAGTATAAGCTGGCAGTCTCATCCCCCATAGAGGCTATCAGGGCGCTGTCTGTCATTATTGACGGCTTCGAAAAGTTTCTGTTAACCGCTAAAGAGCGCGGGCTGACTTTTGCCGTATTCATCGGAAAACGCAATATCAGCCGTGATGAACTGGAATTATCCGGTGAGGGCGACATTCGGATTGTACCGGTGATCATTGGCAGCAAAAAGGCGGGTATCTTCCAGACTATTCTCGGTGCAGTGATGGTGGTGGCCGGGGTATTTGCATGGGCAACGCCGTATGGGGTTCCGCTCGTGATGTCCGGGGTCTCCATGATGCTGGGGGGCGTAGTCCAGATGTTATCACCGATGCCGGGCGGACTGGCTCGACGGGAAGATCCCGACAATAAACCCAGTTATGCGTTTGGTGGGCCAGTCAACTCCATCGCACAGGGAAATCCGGTTCCCATTGGGTACGGCAGACGCAGAATAGGCGGTGCCATTATCTCGGCGGGTATCTATGCCGAAGATCAGCAATAGACGTCAATAGTCTTAACCGGTCGCTGCGGCGGCTTTTTTTATGGGTGAAATATGGCTAATCATCTTATTCAGGGCAGTAAGGGCGGCGGTGAAAGTCCACGCACTCCGGTCGAGTCGCCGGATTCGTTACAATCGACCTCTTACGCCAAAATCTTACTGGCACTCGGTGAAGGGGAGTTTGCAGGGGGTCTGGACGGCACCAATATCTTTGTGGATAACACGCCGATTATTGGTCCTGATGGTCAGGCAAACTTTACAGGATTAAAATGGGAATTTCGCCCCGGTACGCCCCATCAGGATTACATTAAGGGGATGCCTGCCGTAGAGAATGATATTACGGTTGGCACGGAGTTAGTTGAGTCATGGGTGCGATCTGTGACCAATACCCAATTGTCGGCGGTTCGCATCCGGCTTTTGTGGGGGCCATTACAGGAACAGAAAGAAGACAATGGGGATACGGTCGGCTATGTCATTGACTACGCGATAGATGTGGCGACCGATGGCGGGGCGTATCAGGAAGTTTTGAAGACAGCTGCCGATGGTAAGACGACAACCAAATACCCAAGGTCACACCGCATTGATTTACCGAAAGCGATGACGGGTTGGATGGTTCGCATTCGTCGCCTGACCCCCAAACAGACCAGCGTCCGCATATTTGACACGATGGTGGTAGAGGCGATCACCGAGGTGATTGACGCCAAACTGAGCTACCCCGAAACCGCCTTACTCTTTGTTCAGTTTGATGCCAAACAGTTCCGCAACATTCCCCAGATATCCTGTGAGCCGAAGATGCGCATTATCCGCGTTCCGGCCAACTATGACCCTGAGAGCCGCCATTATTCCGGTGTCTGGGACGGGTCATTTAAATGGGCATGGACAGATAATCCGGCGTGGGTACTGTATGACCTGATGATTAATGACCGGTTCAGTATCGGCGCACGGGTGAAAGCTGAAAACCTCGCGCTGGCAAAATGGGATTTGTACCGTATCGCCCAGTATTGTGATCAGCCTGTGCCTGATGGTAAGGGCGGTCAGGAGCCGAGATTTACCTGCAATGTGTATATCCAGTCACAAGAGGACGCATGGACAGTTTTGCGTGACATTGCCGGTATCTTTCGGGGCATGACCTTCTGGGCAAACAACAACATGAATGCGCTGGCCGATATGCCGCGCGATATGGATTATATCTATACCCGTGCCAATGTCCGTGACGGTAAGTTTACCTATGCCAGTGCCAGCGAGAAAACTCATTACTCTACCGCAATGGTGAGCTGGTCAGATCCACAGAACGGCTATCAGGATGCCATAGAACCCGTCTTCGAAAACCGCCTGATACGCCGATTCGGGGTTAAACAGGCCGATATCACCGCGATTGGCTGTACCCGCCAGAGTGAGGCGATACGGCGCGGGAAATGGGTACTGCACACCAATGAATATGACCGGATGGTGTCGTTTGCGGTGGGATTGGATGGAAAGCTCCCCTTGCCCGGCTATATTATCGGGGTGGCGGATGAAATGTTTTCCGGCCGTGTGCTGGGTGGCCGTATCAGTGCGGTGGACGGGCGCAATATTACCCTCGACAGGGTATCGTCTGCGAAGGTCGGTGAGCGGTTAATCCTGAACCTGCCGTCTGGCAAAGCGGAAGGGCGCACGATTCAGGCTGTCAATGGGCAGACAATCACAGTAACCACGGAATACTCCGAGCTACCCGCCACTGAAAATGTCTGGGCGATTGATGCCTCGGATTTGGCTGTCCAGCAATTCAGGGTGACCGGCATTAAAGAGGGTGAGGACGGCGTGTCATTCGATATCACCGCCATTGAGCATAACCCTGATAAATATGACCATATCGACACCGGCACCCGAATAGACGTGCGCCCCATTTCCGTTATTCCGCCCGGAGTTCAGCCGCCGCCGAAAAATGTCGGTATCAGCAGTTATTCGGTGGTCAATCAGGGGATTGCCATCACGACACTGAGAGTCACTTGGGATGCAGCCGAGAGTGCGATCGCGTATGAAGCTGAATGGCGACGGGATAATGGCAACTGGATATCCGCACCCCGCACCTCGACGCAGGGCTTTGAAGTGCCCAATATCTACGCCGGACGCTATCAGGCGAGAGTACGGGCGATCAATGCCGCTGAGATATCCAGTCTCTGGGCGAATGCACCGGAAACCCGTTTAAAAGGCAAGGAGGGCAACCCTCCGGCACCGCTGGGGTTCAGAACAACCCCGATCATCTTCGGTATCCAGATTGACTGGGGTTTTGCGCCCCAGACCGACGACACACTGAAAACTGAAATCCAGTACAGCAGGACGAATGACGGTGAGGGTTTACTGTTGCTGGCCGATATTCCCTATCCCCAGCGAATGCACACGATGCAGGGGCTGGCGGCAGGCGTTGCATTTTATTTCCGTGCGCGTCTGGTGGATAAATCCGGCAATCAATCCCCGTGGACGGCGTTCATTCGTGGGGAGTCGTCTTCGGATACGAACTGGATCATTGATGCAGCCGGTAAGGAATTTCTTTCCAACAAAGCAGGACAACGGTTGCAGTCTCAAATGGACTTTAACTCCGAAGCCATCATGGAGAACGCCGCATTGACAGGGGCAGTTGTTCAGCGACAGTTGCAAGTAAACGGCAATATGCGAGCCGAAATACTGGAAGTCAAAACCACGCAGGTGACCGACCGGGAAGCCTTTGCGGAGAAGATGGAAAAGGTGCAGGCCGATGTCGGGGAGAATGCGGCGGCTGTAAAGACAAAGGCGACAGTGGTCTTTGATATTGACGGTAACGGCTATGCCCTCAAAGAGATTGAAGCCGGGGTGAAGTACAAAGGCCAGCTCTATAAAGCCGGGATGGTGATAGGGGCTGAGGTGAAGAATGGCGAAGTGCATACCAATATCGGCTTTAACGCTAACAACTTCGTCTGGTTCAATCCGGCCAGCGGCAAGATGGAACCCTTTATGGCGGCTAAGAACGGGCAGCTTTTTATTCGGCAGGCGTTTATTGATCAGGCCTTAATGCGGGAGGCTATCCTGTCTGATGCCATCAGATCTAAAAATTACGTGCAGTATCAGGCGGGCTTTTTGATTAATGCGGCGACCGGCGCTTTTGAATTTAACGACATGCGGGTTCGGGCGGGATTGCGTTGGGCAAACGGGGCGATAGCCTGCTATGACCCCAGCGGACGGGTTCGGGCGGCCATGGGCTATATAGGACAATTTCGACGATGAGTGATTACGGGTTTGGGGTCTGGGATGAACAGGGGCGGCAGCGTAATACCGGCATTCGCCCCTTTCTTTATGCTGGCTTTATGAAGCTGGAGAGCGGGCAGACGACAGGTGCGCTCACTGTCCCCCGGGAGCCGATGAATGAAGGATTGCGGCTTTCTTATGTCTTTCTTTGTACTGACCGGGGATACCAGGTAGATAAAAAACGTCAATTTTTGGTAAAGGATAATCAAATCATCATTTCGGATGGCAACGACGACGCCGTTGAGGGATGGCTGATTGCTTACTACACTGCGTGAGGTGATATATGGATTGGGGTGCATTTTTAACAACGGGTAACGGTGTTCCGTGGTGGACACCCAAAACGACCCCCCTTTCTTTTGTGAGAAAAGAATCGGTCTGGACTGACAGATACGTGAAGCGGATAGAAACGGGTATCAGCACGAAACAACCCTGCATGGCGTTTATGTGTGCTCACACCAGCAATGTCTGGTATGCACCTTATGGGGTCATGTTCGGGGGCGGTTCGGAATGGGGTATTGAGATAACCCGGGGCGAGAGTGGCACTGAGACTTCGATCTTGTGTGAGATTTATCTGTTCACTCTGGTTTATCCCCAGCCTGTCCCGGATTGGGGAATTGCTGTCTGGGACGAAGCAGGAAAATGTGTCATTACCAGCGATACAAGGCCTTTGAGTATCGAAGGGGAACTCAGTTCCCACAGCAGCAAAGAAACTGTGGTGCAAGGGAAAAAAGGCATATTAATGCAGAAAACGGGTTGGATACTGTCCAAATATGATACGCCCGATGATACACGAACCCGGGATAACGAAACTTCATTTTCCACTGCGTTTGATGGACACAATACCCGGCTAATGGCGCGCGTGGCAGACGGTGAGACGAACTGGATTATCAGTGAACGAACATGGAACCTGACCAGCCCTTATATTGATTGCACGCTCTACGATTAACCGAACCGCGTAACTGCGTTTTTTTTGCATCCTATTTTCAGGAAATTATTATGATCTACTCAGACGGCACAACAAATATCGTGTCAGGCTCGGCTATTGTCCGGGGAACGGGCACCCAATGGAAATCCAATATTAACGGCATTGCCGCAGGCCAGATTATCTCCATTCAATCCGGTAATACGGTGATTCAGAATGTCATCCGGTCGGTGAATTCAGACACGGAACTGGTGCTGGCCTTTGCACCCTCGGTCAACCTTGATAATGCAAACTATGTTATCTCAACCACCGTTCCCGATACGGTTTCCGATGGTGTCCGGCATATATGCGCCATTAACGCCTATATCATCTTGTTCCTGCAAAACATGGACCGGTGGATGAGTGAAAGCGGCAAGGTCGAAGTGGAGATGCCGAACGGGCAGAAAGTCACGCTGGACTCCATCCGGGCATTGCAGACGGCGGTGGAAGGGAAACTGGTTAAGGAGCAGAACGGGGCAGATATTCCGAATAAGCCGGAGTTTGTGAAAAACCTGGGTTTAGCGGGAACGTTGAAAGTGGGGGATTTCGGTGTGGGCGCAACGCCATCAACAGCGAAGACCTTTACGGATGCAAATACGTTGGCTGAGGCTGGCTGGTATGCAGGAGGGGGCAGTAGTGCAAAAAACTTCTGGAACGAATACGCCCCCATTATGGCCATGACTCGTGGTGGCGGTATGGATAACACAGGAATGATCGCACAAATTCAGGTGGATGATACAGGGTTGGCTAGTCGTTATCGGAGTGGTAATCAGTGGACAAAATGGAAATCATATGTTTCCGCAACCAGTGAATATTTATCTGGGTTTAACAAAATCAAAACAATAGGATTTTTTAACAGCAATGCCAATTCATCTGTTTCATGGACAGATTCGTATACACAGATAGCAGTATCTTTATTCAGTGATGATGAATTCAATATCATTATTGGTGGCGATTTAGGCTCCGTCCCCCTGTATTATAGGCGAAGACGCTATGGCAAATGGGATGATAAAATTGAGTTTATTACGACCAAAAACACGACCTTTGACGGTAGCGGTTATCTCAAGAAAGCCTCCCCCATCATCCAAATCTACCCCGATGGCACCTTTACCACTAACGACGAATCCGAAGGGGCGACAGTCACCAGACTCGGCCTCGGTCACTACAAACTATCCGGCATCCTTGGCTATAACTCAGACGGTGCATGGGGTGTTCATGGCGGTATCAGCGTTCCCCGTGACGTCAATGGCAATGAGTTAGTGTATGTTGATGATAAAGTGCTGCCGGATGGGGCTATTGAAATCAAAGTCACACACAGACAGAACGCGCATATGCCTGCCCGATTACAGAACAGGCGCATGAAGTCAGTGGATGAGCCGGCTTATTACACGGATGATGAACCCTGTGATTTACCAGCCGGCACCCGATTAGACGTCCGCGTCCAGATGCCGGAGGATTCTATCTGGAACCAGAAACAGGTATTGGCATCTGATCCTCAGCAGGAGTACGGCGTCACGTCAGCCGTCAATAAATAGCCAATAGGGGAGATTAGCGGGTAGTTGGGTGGATTGGGGAAATTGTGGGCGGTAAACTGGTGGGTGGGCTTGGTGTGGGATTTGAGATGAAAAGCCGAAGCATGGCAATAAACCCGCAGGAAGGTGCGGGTTGGTATGAGTTGTATATGCATCGCCTTAAGCGGCTCTTACTATGTATAAAAATGCGATATAGCGAGGGTGTGTTTCAGTTCCACCAGTGCTGCTGGTCGTGCCGTTATAATACAGAAATGTGTTATTGTCATTATCCGTTCTACCTGAACCTAGGGAATTGTTATACCCATCAGGTTGCCACTCCCAGTTTGTAGCACCATCAATAGAGCCACTGTTCTCGCTATAATATCGGTCACGATAATCATGTGTGTGTGATTGGATTTGGCTGGGCTTTGCGGATAACACATTAATAGTTGGATCAATTCCACGTCCTGCATCTGCACCGCGAATAAACTCAGATCTTAAATCAGGTAATTTTCCAGATGGATAAGCAATAGCAAGTTTTGGATATCTTACTTTATCAAATGAATCACCGTTGCATATCAACCAGCCTTCAGGTGGGCTCTCTGTTGGCCAAGGAACGGGGACGCCAACAGGTAAAGCCAATCCTTCCATCCTTGGCTCTAATCCGAGGTTTTTAACAAATTCTTCCTTATTAGGAATATCGGCTCCGTTCTGGTCTTTTGCTAAGCGAGTATTGGCATTATCATTTGCGTTATCAGCGCTCTCGTTTGCACTCTTGGTATTCTGATTGGCTGTATTGGCGAGGTCATATGCCGTTTTTACTGCTTTAGAGGTTGCGACGGTTAACTCACTATCGCTATTGACTTCATTATTTAAAGTGACAAATCCCGGTTCTGCCTGAGTTGCATAAGGATGGTTACGGCTTGTGGCGTGTGCTGCAATGGCTTCTTTGATTGAATCTTTGACATATTCCGGTGTTGTAACAATAACGAGATTGCTATCTTCTGAGACAGGCACATCAGGCTTTTTATCTTGCATAATTTATTCCCTCATTTAATCAACAATAACATTGCTAAAAAACATGAAGGCGGGTTACTTCTCCGCCGGTGAACATCAATAAAAAGGTTCATCAATACTGGAGAGAACTTCTGATTAGGATGGCATGGAATGGTTGGTGGGACATTAACAAAATCTATTTGCCTATGGCTGACTGATAAGACTATGAGTTTAAAGGGGACAATCCTCCCCTTTAATTTAACCTCTTGATTTAATTAAATTCCCGCCCCATGCCGGAAATAAGCAAAATCAACAAGTTATCTAAAGGTGGGAATTTTTCACCTTTTAATTCAATCCTTCCGTTTCAAACGGAATGCCTACTTTGGTTTTATACTCACGGGTGAGGGTATTGGGATTTCCTCAATACCTTTTGTTTGTGCAGATACCCCATATGCTAAAGGGCAGATTTCTGCCCTATAGTGACAGTAGCTTCTTTCCCGCAGTTCCACAATCTCGCGCTTTTCTTTAGATGGTCGAGGTGGAATCATTCTCTTTCTGCTGCATCAGTCTATTAAACTTATCATGCAATGATTGCGGGTACAGTTCTGTGTATACCTGCCACAATACATTGAGAGATCGGTGTCCAGTAACCTGAGCAACTTCTTCAATAGAAAAGCCAGCCTCAAATAATCGACTTGCTCCTTCCCTGCGTAGATCGTGATAACGTAAATCTTGAATACCCAGAGCATTACGGACGCACTGAAACCCCACAGTTACACTTTTGGAATTGTAGGGAAATATCCATTCACTCGTTTTTGGTTGCCGCTGAACTATTTCCCATGCATTTCCCAGTAGAGGAACAGACATGTGATTACCTGTTTTCTTTCTTGGGTCTTTCCTGTCCCTGACTATGACAGATCTTTGCTTCTCATCTATATCATCCCATCTTATTTTGCATACCTCCCCTATGCGCATGCAGCTAAGAATGGAGAAATTCAAAATGTCTTCATAGGGTATTTTTCCCTCTCTATGACTACTGCGCTTGCGCAATCCTTCAATGAGATTGTCAATTTCATCTTGCACTGGCCTCCTGCTACGGCGTTGAGACTTTCCTATAAGCCCCATTTGAATTAACAAAGGGCGTGCTTCATATGCGGGATTTGAGACATAATCTATGTTATAGATTGGCTTGGCTGATTTTAATACTGACGTTAAATAGCTGACATCATGATTGATGGTTGAGGGAGTGATACCAGTAGAATGCCTTTGCTTGCAATATTCGATAATGTGACTAACTGAAAGTTCAGTTAGGGTTAATTTTGCTAAATCACTATCT
Organism: Xenorhabdus bovienii SS-2004; assembly: GCF_000027225.1. Lineage (NCBI taxonomy): Bacteria > Pseudomonadati > Pseudomonadota > Gammaproteobacteria > Enterobacterales > Morganellaceae > Xenorhabdus > Xenorhabdus bovienii. The sequence goes on along the minus strand of NC_013892.1, from coordinate 3,798,452 downwards.
AGAAGCATGTTTAATACATACTTTTTAGTTCTTCCTGCTTTCACGCCTAGATTTGGGTCATTGATGTATTTATATAGCAGCTCACCAACTGTCAACTCTTCGGTATCGTTTTGCGTAGGAACCCCGTTTTGTTCCAGTTCAGCAACCCGCATAGCACCCCATGTTTTGGCGTGGGACTGCTTCCCAAATGTGCGGTTTTCTCTGTAAATATATTTACCACCAGATTTAACGCCAACGGTGCAGCGATAGCGGGTGGTGCCATCTGCGCGAGGGCGCTTTTCTATGCTATAGTAGGCCATCTTTGATGCTCTCCTGTTCAGGTCCCCATATTAATGGGGTTCTATATGGGGTGCCAATAATCCAAAAATAGCCTAAAATAACCTTAAATGCACGAAAATACACATATACAAAAACATAGTGAATTCACTGCCATATCAACGAGTGCTGGTAAATTCAAGTCTTCTCGTTTCTCCGTTGCCCCCATGTTAGATTGGACTGATCGTCATTGCCGTTACTTCCATCGTCTGTTGAGTAAGGAAGCTTTGCTTTACACTGAGATGGTGACAACGGGTGCCATTATTCATGGTAAAGGGAATTACCTAACGTATAACGAGGAGGAGCATCCGCTGGCATTGCAGTTGGGCGGCAGTGAACCCCAGGCGTTGGCGCAGTGTGCTAAGATCGCGCAGGAGCGAGGTTACGATGAAATCAATTTGAACGTTGGTTGTCCTTCTGATCGGGTGCAAAATGGCCGCTTTGGTGCTTGCTTGATGGGGGAAGCCAAATTGGTGGCAGACGGCATTAAGGCTATGCAGGATGTTGTGGATATTCCTGTCACGGTTAAAACCCGTATCGGCATTGATGAACAGGACAGTTACGAATTCTTGTGTGATTTCATTGATACAGTCGTGAAAAACAGTGATTGCGATAATTTTATTATCCATGCACGTAAGGCTTGGCTATCGGGTCTGAGTCCAAAGGAAAACCGTGAAATTCCACCATTGGATTATCCACGGGTTTACCAATTGAAAAAAGATTTCCCACAATTAACTCTTTCCATTAACGGTGGCATTAAATCACTCGAAGAAGCAAAGCAGCACTTACAGTATGTGGATGGCGTGATGATTGGACGGGAAGCCTACCAAAATCCCTCTATTCTGGCGCATGTTGATCGTGAGTTGTTTAATGAAACGGCATTGGTGGTGAACACCATTAATGCGATTAAGGCGCTTTATCCTTATATCGAACGGGAATTGTCAAAAGGCACCTATCTGGGGCACATCACCCGCCATATCTTGGGAATTTTTCAGGGAATTCCCGGTGCGCGTCAGTGGCGCCGCCACTTGAGTGAGAATGCCCATAAGGCCGGTGCTGATATTATGGTGGTGGAAAAAGCACTGGAGATGGTGACTGAGCGGATGTGATCCGCTCTGCCATTTTTGTGGGTGGAATTAAGGAATCAGAAGGCTGGAGCCGTGGGTGACGCGGCTTTCTAGTGTGCGATGCGCCTTTGCAGCTTCACTTAATGGAAACTTCTGGTTCTCTGCCACATCGACATTGATTTTGCCACTGGCAATCAAATCAAACAGCGCCTTGCTGGCTTCATTCAGTTCTTCACGGGTAGTGATATAACCATTAATTGCAGGACGGGTGACAAACAGAGAACCTTTCTGATTGAGAATGCCTAAATCTATCCCAGTCACTGGTCCAGAAGCATTACCGAAACTGACCATCAAACCTTGTCGTTTCAGGCAATCCAGCGAATTGAGCCATGTCGCCTTACCGACGGAATCATAGACTACCCCCACTTTTTCTCCGCCAGTGATTTCGGTGACGCGCTCGACAATATTCTCACGGTTGTAATTGATGGTTTGCCATGCCCCCGATGCTTTGGCAAGGGCTGCTTTTTCATCGGAGCCAACAGTCCCGATCAATTTTGCGCTCAATGCTTTTGCCCACTGGCAGGCAATTAATCCGACACCACCCGCTGCTGCATGGAACAGAAAAGTTTCTCCCGCTTGAATTTTATGTGTTTTATAGAACAGATAATAAACGGTTAAACCTTTTAAAAGAGATGCAGCAGCCTGTTCGAATGAGATTGCGTCCGGTAGTACAACTAATTTGCTTTCAAGCACATTATGTACTTCGCTGTAAGCACCAAGGGTAGCTTGAGCATAAGCCACACGATCACCGACTTTAATGGATGTCACGCCAGAGCCAATCTTGGTCACAATACCTGCGGCTTCGGTTCCGAGGCCACTGGGCAGATTTGCTGTTGGATATAGTCCACTACGCATATAGGTATCAATATAATTAATCCCAATAGCTTTATTCTGAACCTGTACTTCATCAGGAGCAGGGGCGGTAGGGGTAAATTCGCAATATTGTATCACCTCAGGGTCGCCTGACGTGGAAAACTCGATGTGTTTTACCATGAATCAGCCTCTTATTATTTTAGAAATATTGGGAAAAGCTTCGCATGTTTGAAATGAAGTCGCTGCAAACGGCGTTGATGTATTCGAAATCATTACAGACTATCTATATTTACTTAGTGTTTTGAAGTTTGTCCATGATTATTATTTTTATATAAATACCAAATAATTAATAATTCAACTGTATTTCGTTATAGTGTTTATTGACGTTTGACCCCTCTTGGACGTTGTTTTTTATTGCCTATAAAAAACCACTGCTCATCCAATTCACAGATAAGTGTGACATCGTCATAAGCGATCTGTCGCGATGTTACTTGTTTTGGCGAGAGTTTTTTAATGTCCGCATCACTGTATTGATACCGAGACCTAATACACGGCCTGTGTCTCTCACGCCAGAGCCATTCATTGCCATATCCACAATTTTTTCTTTCATACCCGGTTTATGACCGTTGTAACGATAGTTGAGTTGAAAGGTTCTTTGGCAGCCTTTGGGGGTCATGTATTAAATGGTTAGTTGCTGTGATATGCTTCCGGCTTTTTAAGGATGAAGTATGGCCAAAGTTGATGTCTATTGCCGTTATTGCCACAAATCAGAACAGGTCAAAGGACATGGGAAAGGAAATGGCGGACATCCTCGTTATCGCTGTTATAGCTGCTGTAAGGTCTTTCAGTTGGCGTATACCTATCAGGCCTGCAAACCCGGCGTTAAAGAACAGATTGTCGATATCGCGATGAATAACGGGGGAATTCGTGACACCGCTCGGATCCTGAAAGTCGCCACCGCCACCGTCATGAAAACATTAAAAACCTCAGACCCCGAAACGTAACGACACTTCCCCTTGCGGAATGTGGCATCCAGATTGTCTGTGAAATCGACGAGCAATGGTCGTTTGTCGGCAATAAGAAAAACCAACGCTGGCTTTGGTATGCTTGGGAACCCCGCCTGAAGCGAATAGTGGCTCATGTTTTTGGCGATCGCAGTCGAAAAACGTTAGACAAGCTGCTTACCCTCTTATCTTCCTTTACTATTCGGTTTTACTGCACGGATGACTATGTTGTTTATGACCCACTTCCCGAGGAAGAGCACTTGACTGGAAAGGCGTTTACTCAGCGTATAGAGAGAACGAATTTAACGCATCGTACCCGAATCAAAAGGCTGAATAGAAAAACCATTGGGTATTCAAAATCGGAAGAAATGCACGATAAAGTGATAGGAACCTTTATTGAACGTGAACATTATTTTTAATACCTAATCTAATCATTTAATACATGACCAGCCTTTGCAATAGTAGCGAGGGAAGCCAGCCTTACCTGTTCCGTGTTTGCGTACAGGTTCTGCTTGGTCGCAATATCGACAAGTCACTTCTATCGTAACAGTCATGATGATATCCCATTAAAAAGTTCAGGAATATCAAATTAACGCTTTGAAGTCATGACCCTATTTTTGAGTGCTAATAATGTAATATTAAAAAACTCATCATTTTACCGTGATGAGTTTTTATTAATGATATTTATGGAGAATAATACATATTTTGAACTATTTACTATGTATGTTCATTTTTGCAAAAGATTCACATCCTACCTGATATCCGTTATCGCAGGATTTTTTAAACCATTCTTTTGCTTTTCCATCGTCTTTTTGTACTCCCTCACCTACATAATACATAATACCCAAAATAGCCTGAGAACCTGCGCTATCTTGTGCCGCCGCTTTTTCAAGCCATTCTTTCGCTTTTATATAGTCTTGAGGTATTCCTTCAGCATAATAATACATAACGCCCAATGAAACTTGAGAATTCATATCTCCCTGTAAAGCGGCTTTTTCATACCAATCTTTTGCTTTGATATAGTCCTGCTTGACTCCTTTCCCTTCAGAATACATTGTACCTAATTCATACTGAGCTCCTATATGCCCACTATTGGCCAATGCATGTATTATTTCAATATGAGTTTTTTCATCCACCTGTGTTGTTTTAACATTAAAATGTTCACTCCCGTTACTCTCTGAATAACAAGCAGTAGTGATGCTTAACAAAAATACAGCAAATAATGTTTGGGATTTTTTTTTCATAATCATTCTTATTATTAAAAATGCAAATCGTGGTTCAGTTAGGTCATGATACTCAAAAAGGCGATTTTTTGGTAGGCATTAATGTATTGAGTTTCAAGTAATAAAAAGTAATTTAGAAAAATTATGGGATTGTACGGGATTAATTAACGTATTGATAATTAATGATAAAACTTGGATTCGCATAATAAGTGCAATTTCTAAGAAAGGCGGTCAGTTGCTATAGTAGGCATCTTTCTTGCCAAAGGAAAATGCGCTATGGCCTATAAACAACTGACCGAAACAGAAAGATATCAGATTTTCAGCCTGAAAGAAGCCGGTTTTTCACAACGGGAGATTTCAAAGTCACTCAATCGAAACCCATCAACGATTAGCCGGGAATTGAGACGAAATCGGGAGGCAAAGAAATATACGCCTGAACAAGCTCAGCTTAAGGCCGTAGCGCGCCGACAGTGTGCTACAAAAGCAGTAAAAGTGAAACCAGAGATAGAAATGTGGATCAAACAGTTAATTTGGCAAGATTTAAGTCCTGAACAAACAGTCGGTTATCTCAAAAGGGAAAATATAATATCTTTGCATCATGAAACAGTTTATCGATTGATTTATAAGGATAAACTTAATGATGGTAATTTATGGCAACATCTTAGGATTGCGAAAAAACCGTATCGTAAACGCTATGGAAGTTATGAGCGCAGAGGAAAAATTAAAAACAGAGTCAGTATTGATAAGCGCCCCAAACTTGTTGATAAAAAGCAGCGTATTGGTGATTGGGAAGGAGATACTATCGTGGGTAAAAATCATAAAAGTGCATTATTGACATTAGTTGAACGAAAATCGTTATTTACTATTATAATTAAACTTGAAAATAAAACAGCAGAAGGGGTCGCAAAAGCGGCAACAAGACATTTATCACTGATAAAACATAAAATTAAAACAATGACCTTTGATAACGGCCTCGAATTTGCCGAACACGAACTGATCAGTAAAAATTTAGAGACAAAAATTTATTTTGCTCACCCGTATTCCCCCTGGGAAAGAGGGATAAATGAGAACACGAATGGATTAATCAGAGATTACTTCCCAAAAGGAACTGATTTTAATAAGGTGTCAGAGCGGGAGATTAACCTTGTGGCAAACCGATTAAATAATCGTCCTCGTAAAACACGAGATTACAAAACACCGAATGAGTTATTTAAAGGAATACCCTCTCATTTACTTCGTCCATTACGGTGTTGCGCTTAATATGTGAATCCAAGAAACATATCAATTCCGTAACTCGGCGAAAACCCATGTATTTATATAGAGAGTAAAAAATAAAGGTGATTTAACATGAAAATTTTCGTAATTTCGCTTGTGTTTATTAAGAAATAAAAAAGTAACACCACAAAAAATTTCTATCTCATGAGTTTCTCGGTGAAATTATCGCGACAAATAATAAATAACTTGCTTAGATTCACATAGTAAGCGCAACACCGTAATGGACGAAGTAAATGAGAGGGTATTCCTTTAAATAACTCATTCGGTGTTTTGTAATCTCGTATTTTACGAGGACGATTATTTAATCGGTTTGCCACAAGATTAATCTCCCGCTCTGACACCTCCAAGTAGTGCATAATTTTTTTATTATGGTGTGACTGAAATTAAAATTAAGTAATTGTCTGATTTTGCTTAAGAATAGAGATTCATCACAAATTTAAAGGTGTATCTTTTCCATGCTGGAATGGGTAAGCATTGTTGTTATATCCTGCTTAATTGATGCTACATCGGGAATCTTGACACAAGTCAATCAATTATTAATTTGATATTGAGTGCTATGGAGAATTAAGGAATGACACATAAGAAATATAACCCCACTTGGGATGGTTATATGGGGGATGTTTTAAGGGGTAATGTAGGAATTAATCAGCTAAAACCCCAGCATGAATTTTTTGATGCTATTGGGCTAGAAAAAGTATTGAGAGATAATACCCAATATCACTTTGTTCTCACATTATCAGAAGCTCAAAGCATTATTGAGGATATCAGCTCCCGCCGTCCACAAAGTCCAAGTTATGGATATGCATTTGCAAGAGGTATGAACGAAAAACATCTAAGTTATGAAGAAGCATTTTCAAGAGGTACGGACTCCGGCAACAAGATAAAAAATCCTATGGCACATATATTTTCTGTCACTGATCCTATTTCCACTTATGCGGGAAATATCTATGATACGCATGGGTTTTCTGAAGTTTGCAGAGAGTTTAAGAGCTTGGGCATTAAAGCTACAGAACATGTAGGAAAAAATGGGGAAAAGTATATTCACATATCAGGGCATGCAGGTCTTAGGAGTCGTATCATGGGGACACGCTATCGTGCCAAAAATCCCCAAATGCTTGGAATGGGAATAGGGCAGCAGGGGCTTAATGCTAGTATCATCAAAGGTGTTAGATTCTGTATTGTCTTTTCGATTGGCTATAGATTGATAGAAAGTATTTTCAAGGATGAATATACTTTAGCCGATTTTATCGGAAACATAACAATGGATATGGCTAAAACCGCTATTATTGCTGCTTCCTCCTGGGTTATAGGATCACTTTTAACTGCCACTGCATTTTTAGGTGGAAGTATTATTGCTGTTGCTCTGATAGTTTTAGCTGTTGGAGTTCTAGCGGCTTATATTTTAGATACTCTTGATAAGAAATATGGGATAAGTGAAAAATTAATAGCACTTTTGAAAGAAGAAATGAAAAGAAAACCAAGAACACCGGAAGCGGATTTACAGCATTTTTTTAATGGATTAGGAAGGTTTAGATGAATAGTAAATACTTTCAATTATTAGGTGTTCTAATATTATTATTGTTAGTAATATTTACGGTTATTTTTGTTATTGGCGATGCTGTTTCATTAATATTAATGAAAGATGAAATAACATTTTCTGGCACTGTTGTTATTGGTGTCATGTCTTCACCTCTATTATTTTACGCGTTATTATGCTCTATTTTTTTCTTTATTTTTAATAGGCAACCTAAATTTAATAAAGTGATTATTAACTTTATGGTTTGGCTGGCAATTTTATCATTTATCATCAGCTTACCTGTCTCTTTTTATGTTAACTATAAGTTAAAAAGTGATGGTTATCTGACATGTGATAAAATTTCATGGATGTCACCTACGACTTATGTTAAAGACATTAAGTTATGTAAGTGAAAACTTTTGTAAATATCCCGTCCTCATGTTTCCGCAAGTTTAGACCTCCTATGCTGAGGTCTTTTTATTATATTTTTCATAGATATATTAAGAGGTGGCACTCAGGCGTGAGCCGCCATCAGGCCGTTTAATCAAGCTGCGAGAAGTAGCCTGCGAGACGCAGAAAAAGATTATTCGGCCTGCCCCTCTCAGCGCTGGTTTCACGTCTTAACATCATTGTTACGGAAACCCTTTTATGAAAACACTGCTCGAATTACGCCAGCAAAAAGCAACCTTTACCGAACAAATGCGTTCGTTGCTCACCAAAGCCGAAGACGAAAAGCACTCATTGACTGCCGATGAAGCCAAACAGTTCGACGAACTGCGCCACTATATTCTGACCGGAGAAACCCGCACCTTGTCTACGGGCGTTCCCTCAGAGGGCGGCTATACCGTTATCCCTGAACTGAATAAGCAGATCATGCAGCAACTGGCTGATGAGTCGGTCATGCGCCGGATTTGTACGGTGAAAACCACCCGCAGCAATGAATATAAACAGCTTGTTTCGGTCGGTGGCGCAGCCGTGGTACACGGGGAAGAAGGCAAGTCACGCAGTGAAACTGCTACATCGAAAATGGAAGAAGTCAGCATCAAACTATTTCCTATTTATGCCTATCCCAAAACCACCCAAGAAATTATCGATTTTAGCGATGTGGATAGCGTACTGACCATGTTTTATTGATCACACATTCACTCTCATTCTTTCTTTTCTTTTGTATTGTTTTTATCTTATGCTTTGTTTATAGGTTCGTTCAGTGTTTTATGTATAAACAATTATATAAATAAGTAAGGAAAATTCAGTTAAGAAATAAAATTTATTTATTTAATATCAAGTGATTATGTCTTAGCTATAAGTGCAGACTATCTATAATTACTCAAGGTTGTTTTCATGGCGTATACTGATGCGCTATTTCGTTCTTGTTTAGTGGATTAATGCGGTATACATGGCTGGAAAAAAACCAACTAACAACAGTATGGCTGGACCAAAAGATCGCCAAGTGGAAGGGCTGAAGCTTCCACCACACTCTTTGGAAGCAGAGCAATCCGTGTTGGGCGGTTTGATGCTGGATAATGAACGCTGGGACAATGTTTCCGAGCGAGTTTCCAGCAATGATTTTTTCAGCCGCCCACATCGGCGCATTTTTGCTGAAATGCAGCGTCTGCTCGAAAGGGGTCAACCTATCGACTTGATCACCTTATCGGAATCGCTTGAGCAGAATGGGGAACTTGATAGCGTTGGCGGGTTCGCCTATTTGGCAGAGTTATCAAAAAATACCCCAAGTGCAGCGAACATTAACGCTTATGCTGATATCGTTCGGGAACGCGCTGTTGTCCGAGATATGATTGCGGTTGCCCATGAAATTGCGGATGCGGGTTATGATCCACAAGGACGAACCAGTGAAGATTTATTAGATCTGGCTGAATCACGGGTATTCCAGATCGCAGAAAATCGGGCAAACAAAGATGAAGGCCCGAAAGGCATTGAACAGATCCTTGAAGAAACCGTCGAACGCATTGAACAACTCTATCAGCGTCCACATGATGGAGTAACGGGGGTCTCTACGGGATATCAAGATCTTGATAAAAAAACTGCCGGGTTACAGAAATCTGACCTGATTATCGTCGCTGCGCGTCCTTCAATGGGGAAAACAACTTTCGCCATGAACTTGTGCGAAAACGCGGCGATGATGCAGGATAAACCGGTACTTATTTTCAGTCTTGAGATGCCCGGCAACCAGATTATGATGCGTATGCTGGCATCGCTTTCTCGTGTGGATCAAACACGTATTCGTACGGGTCAGCTTGACGATGAAGATTGGGCACGTATTTCCAGCACTATGGGGATCTTGCTGGAAAAACGTAATATGTATATTGATGACTCATCGGGTTTAACCCCTACCGAAGTACGTTCCCGTGCCCGACGGGTTTTCCGCGAACATGGCGGACTCAGCTTGATTATGATCGACTACCTGCAATTGATGCGGGTTCCTTCCCTATCTGACAACCGTACACTGGAAATTGCGGAAATATCCCGCTCCCTGAAAGCCTTGGCAAAAGAGCTTCAAGTGCCAGTTGTGGCACTCTCTCAGCTTAACCGCGGCTTGGAGCAACGTGCTGATAAACGTCCGGTTAACTCAGACCTGCGTGAATCCGGCTCTATCGAGCAGGATGCCGACTTGATCATGTTTATCTATCGTGACGAGGTTTATCACGATAACAGCGAACTGAAAGGTGTGGCAGAGATCATCCTTGGTAAGCAGCGTAACGGCCCTATTGGTAGGATAAGGCTGACGTTTAACGGCCAATGGTCACGGTTCGATAATTACGTAGGACCAAGCTATAGCGACGAATAATCGTACTTACCAAAACCAACTGACCGGAAAATAGTAACGAGGGGACAAAATGAAAGCGGCAACTGCTGTTATTGACCGCCGCGCTCTGCGACACAATCTGCAACAGGTCAGAGTAAAAGCTCCTGACAGCAAACTGGTTGCAGTGGTGAAAGCAAACGCCTATGGACATGGTTTTTTAGAAGTAGCGTACACAATGGAAGATGCTGATAGTTTCGGTGTCGCTCGCATTGGAGAAGCACTGGCCCTGCGTAATGGTGGGATCGTCAAGCCTATCCTATTACTGGAAGGTTTTTTTGAAGCGGCAGATTTGCCCGTTCTGGTCGTCAACCATATAGAAACCGTAGTCCACAGCATTGAACAGCTAGAAGCACTGGAACAGGCGAACTTATCCCATCCCATTAAAGTGTGGATGAAACTGGATACGGGAATGCACCGTCTGGGCGTTCGTATTGATGAAGCGGAAGAATTTTATCAACGCTTGAGTTGCTGCCATAACGTTGAGCAGCCGGTTAATATCGTCAGCCATTTTAGCCGTGCAGATGAGCTGACGGTGGATACAACCCCCCAGCAAATTGATCGCTTTATGGCATTTATCGCAGATAAATCGGGTGAAAAATCCATCGCTGCATCGGGTGGCATTTTATTGTGGCCACAGGCACATCTGGATTGGGTTCGTCCGGGTATTATGATGTACGGTGCATCGCCGATAGCAGATAAAACTGCTGCTGACTTCAACTTGATCCCTGCGATGACATTGAAATCCAGCTTAATTGCCGTGCGTAAACATAAGTCAGACGAATCGGTTGGTTACGGTGGCACTTGGATCAGTGAACGAGATACAACTCTTGGTGTTGTGGCAGTGGGATATGGTGATGGTTATCCGCGTAGTGCGCCATCGGGTACGCCTGTATTGATTAATGGGCGCAAGGTTCCTTTGGTTGGTCGGGTCTCAATGGATATGATTACCGTCGATTTGGGGCCAGAATGTTATGACAAAGTCGGGGATGAAGTTACCCTTTGGGGGAATATCCTGCCTGTTGAAAAAATTGCGGAACACACCGGTATCAGTGCTTATGAACTGATCACAAAATTGACTTCACGTGTTGTGATGGAATATCTAGACGAATAACCCGTTAAATTATATTGTCTGTTACAGTGTCCTTATACCCAATAGATTTCTCGTTGCAGCCGACAAAGCTGCAATCGGACAGATAAAGGGTATATATAACCCAGTAACAGGGAGTATACGCAGTGTTCCAGAATATTGATGCTTATGCAGGTGATCCTATTCTTTCGTTGATGGAAGCCTTTAAAAAAGATCCCCGTGCAGAAAAAATCAACCTGAGCATCGGCCTGTATTACGATGAACAGGGTATAACACCCCAATTGCAGGCTGTTGCAACCGCAGAAGAACAAATGAGTGCTTTGCCGCAGTCTGCTTCTCTTTATCTCCCGATGGAAGGATTGCTTGCCTATCGATCGGCAATTCAGGAATTGTTGTTTGGCAAAGATCATCCTTTATTAGGGCAGAAGCGCATTGCAACGATCCAAACCGTTGGGGGCTCTGGTGCGTTAAAGGTCGGCGCTGACTTTTTACACCGTTATTTCCCTGATTCTGAAGTGTGGTGCTGTGATCCGACATGGGAAAACCATGCATCGATTTTTGCTGGAGCAGGGATCAACGTGAATTATTACCCTTATTTTGATGATAAAACTAAAGGGGTAAAATTCGATAAAATGTTGGCAACATTCAACCAACTGCCGGCAAAAAGTATTATTTTGATGCATCCTTGCTGTCATAATCCAACCGGTTCTGATTTAACCAATGACCAGTGGGATCAAGTGGTTCAGGTTGCAAAAGAGCGAGAGTTGATTCCATTCCTTGATATTGCCTATCAGGGATTTGCGGATGGTGTAGAAGAAGATGCTTACGCTATCCGTGCGATGGCGAATGCGGAACTGCCATGTCTGGTCTGTAATTCATTCTCAAAAATTTTCTCCCTGTATGGTGAGCGCGTTGGTGGATTGTCAGTCGTTTGTGATGATGCAAAAGCAGGTGAATGTGTCTTAGGGCAATTGAAAGCCAGTGTGCGCCGTATTTATTCCAGCCCACCTAATTTTGGTGCGCAGGTAGTTGCCAGGGTATTGAGCGATCCTGAATTAAAAGCCCTGTGGTTGAAAGAAGTTGAGCAGATGCGTTTGCGTATTAAGGAAATGCGAACTGTTTTGGTTAATGCTCTGAAAAGTGCGCTGCCAGAGAAAAATTTTGATCACTTGTTGAAACAGCGTGGTATGTTCAGTTATACCGGATTCAGTCAGGAACAGGTTGATCGCTTGCGTGAAGAATTTGGCGTCTATCTGGTAATCTCTGGTCGTATTTGTATGGCGGGTGTGAATCACCAAAACGTACAGAAAATTGCTGAGGCGTTTGCGGCGGTTAGTTGATAATTTTTATTCCCTTGAATATATATTGAATATATAACTATAATCCCTTGTTGTAGTATTAGGCAGGGGGTTTTTGTTACCATACAGAATTAATTTTTCTAAAAAATAAATCATTAAAACAATAACAGTATTAATATTCCACATATTAAAAGATTAAAATCAGGAATAAAGAAAATGTAATACCAATTTTTGAGCTCTTTCATCGATTTTAAGATGAACATTAATCTGTAAAGGTATAAATACGCTTTTATTAGGATAATTTTTTAAAAGAGTCAAAGCATTATGGATATGCAATCAAGAAAGTATGGTAGAACGTTTCATTATCCGTTCTCACCAGGCACGACCAGTGATGATCGTATTAATCATGGCTGGTGGCAAGATGTACAGAAAATTAAGCACCTCATTCATACGATTACAAATTTTTTCATCATTGGGAAATCTTCCATAGGTTGATATATCCGACTGTTACTCTATGACTGCTTCCCGCCCTATCGAGGGTTTACAGCGGATTTTGGTAAAAAGCCGAGTCTGAATTTACGTGATTCTGAAATAGCGGTTCTTAGGTCATGTATTAAATGATTAGATTAGGTATTAAAAATAATGTTCACGTTCAATAAAGGTTCCTATCACTTTATCGTGCATTTCTTCCGATTTTGAATACCCAATGGTTTTTCTATTCAGCCTTTTGATTCGGGTACGATGCGTTAAATTCGTTCTCTCTATACGCTGAGTAAACGCCTTTCCAGTCAAGTGCTCTTCCTCGGGAAGTGGGTCATAAACAACATAGTCATCCGTGCAGTAAAACCGAATAGTAAAGGAAGATAAGAGGGTAAGCAGCTTGTCTAACGTTTTTCGACTGCGATCGCCAAAAACATGAGCCACTATTCGCTTCAGGCGGGGTTCCCAAGCATACCAAAGCCAGCGTTGGTTTTTCTTATTGCCGACAAACGACCATTGCTCGTCGATTTCACAGACAATCTGGATGCCACATTCCGCAAGGGGAAGTGTCGTTACGTTTCGGGGTCTGAGGTTTTTAATGTTTTCATGACGGTGGCGGTGGCGACTTTCAGGATCCGAGCGGTGTCACGAATTCCCCCGTTATTCATCGCGATATCGACAATCTGTTCTTTAACGCCGGGTTTGCAGGCCTGATAGGTATACGCCAACTGAAAGACCTTACAGCAGCTATAACAGCGATAACGAGGATGTCCGCCATTTCCTTTCCCATGTCCTTTGACCTGTTCTGATTTGTGGCAATAACGGCAATAGACATCAACTTTGGCCATACTTCATCCTTAAAAAGCCGGAAGCATATCACAGCAACTAACCATTTAATACATGACCGGTTCTTAAGCAGAGCTGACGTTAAATAAATAGTCGCTGAATATTTTTGTAGAGAAGTGGAAGGCTGTGGAATATATCAGCCTTCCTGTCTTAGCTATTCCAATGAAACAGGGTTACTTTTTCAATAGCTGATAAAATGTTGGGTTATCATCACATTGCCCGCTACCACACTCCAGCACAGTAGAAACCAGATTAGCTGCGATCAAAAATGCAAACAGCCCCATGGCTATTTTGCCTAATGTGGGCGGTGTGTATCTTGATGAATCGGAGTTGCCTGCTTTCAGAGGCATAATGACAGCGATGGCAATAATGGTAAGAATAGATAAGACTGCGGCCCAAGTATAAAAATGTAAGCCTAAGAAGGTGGAGCCATATCCTGTATCTCCCGGCAGGATATGTAGAGAGACTTGACGCATAGCGATAAAACCGGTCACGAGGCAGCCTAGCAGAGATAGACTGTAGTGAGCATTTTTAATACCGAAATAAATATTGAACAGAAAACCTAAGCCAATCATGATGATACCTGCACGTTGCAACAGACATAATGGGCAGGGAAGTTCAAAACGTGCCAATTGATAATAGAACGCGATTATCAAAACGACACTGATGCCGAATAGACCAAGGATATTTAAGACCATTGCAGGATTAAGACTGCGGGATGCTGACATTGTATTATTCATTACGGTCTCCGGTTAGAAAGAAAGGTTCAATGCATCAGTCGCATGATATTTAAACCAAAATACCGTGATGATTAATAATGCAAACCAAAGAGTGTAGGTCAGCTTTTTCTTGCCAATAATAACTGTTGGAATGATAACTAACGCAATTAAGAAAGGTAAAAACATATACATGTTGAATCTCCATTATCACTTTAAAGCATATGTTATATCATTATGGCATTAATGCACCGATAATGTGATCAGTAATAATATTAGTTCAATAAAAGATCATTGATTAAGCAAAAATTTATTTTATTAGAAATGATTGTAGGAAATACCCTTATTGCATGGGGAAAAAATAAGATTGGTCAACAAATGGGCATAACTCCCCACAGAGTGGGGAGAATATTTGTTTATGTGGGATGCTAAAGAATATTATTGACGCTCAAGTATCGGTTTCAAAAACCGTGCCGTATGGGATTCTTCACATTGAGCCACTTCTTCTGGTGTTCCTGACACTAATATTTCACCGCCACCGTTGCCACCTTCAGGGCCAAGATCGACAATCCAGTCAGCGGTTTTGATAACATCCAGATTATGCTCAATCACCACGATAGTATTTCCCTGATCACGTAATTGATGCAGGACAGACAGCAATTGCTGAATATCGGCGAAATGCAGGCCAGTTGTTGGTTCATCAAGAATATACAGCGTCTGGCCTGTACCACGTTTGGATAATTCACGTGACAGCTTGACCCGTTGTGCTTCTCCACCTGAGAGCGTGGTTGCCGATTGCCCCAGACGAATATAGGAAAGACCGACATCCATCAAGGTTTGCAGTTTTCTGGCGAGAGCAGGAACCGCATCAAAAAACTTACGGGCTTCTTCAATGGTCATATTCAGCACTTCATTGATATTTTTGCCCTTATATTTGATTTCCAAGGTTTCGCGGTTATAGCGCTTACTCTTACAGTGATCGCAAGGCACATAAACATCGGGCAGGAAGTGCATTTCAACCTTAATTACGCCATCACCCTGACACGCTTCACAGCGCCCGCCCTTGACGTTGAAACTGAAACGCCCCGGTGTATAGCCACGGGCGCGGGATTCAGGCACGCCAGAAAATAACTCCCTCACTGGCGTAAACACGCCAGTATAAGTGGCAGGGTTGGAGCGGGGCGTTCTACCGATCGGACTTTGGTCGATATCGATGACCTTATCAAAATGTTCCAGCCCTTGAACATCAAGGTAAGGCGCTGGATTAATATTGGTCGCTCCATTTAACTGACGTTGCGCAATTGGGAATAGTGTATCGTTGATCAGAGTCGATTTTCCGGAACCTGAAACACCCGTAACACAAGTGAACAAGCCGACAGGCAGTTTTAATGTCACTTTTTTCAGGTTATTGCCCTTGGCACCAATCAATTCCAGTACTTTATCGGGATTGGCAGGAACACGCTGTTCAGGGATTGCAATTTTACATTTACCGCTCAGGAATTTCCCAGTGAGAGACTCCTTGTTGGTCATGATATCCTCAATAGTCCCTTCGGCAACAATTTTGCCGCCATGCACACCGGCACCCGGCCCGATATCAATGACATGATCCGCCGCCCGAATGGCATCTTCATCGTGTTCAACTACGATGACGGTATTCCCCAAATTGCGCAGATGCAGCAAGGTTTCCAGTAAACGTTCATTATCACGTTGATGCAGGCCAATAGATGGCTCATCCAGTACATACATGACGCCAACCAGACCCGCGCCAATCTGGCTGGCCAGCCGGATACGCTGTGCTTCACCGCCGGAAAGGGTTTCCGCTGACCGGGAAAGGGTCAGGTAATTCAAGCCAACATTCACCAGAAATTTCAGGCGGTCCCGGATCTCTTTCAGGATTTTTTCAGCAATTTGGGCGCGCTGCCCACTCAGTTTGATATTTTGGAAAAACGCCATCGCATGACCAATACTGAACTCGGAGATTTGCGGCAGCGTGGTGCTTTCGATAAAGACATAACGCGCTTCTTTGCGCAGCCGGGTTCCATCACAGGAGATGCAGGAACGGTTACTGATATATTTTGCCAGTTCTTCCCGCACTGCGCTGGATTCGGTCTCTTTATAGCGGCGCTCCATATTGTGCAACACACCTTCAAACGGATGATGGCGAACTGTGGTATCGCCCCGATCATTGGTGTATTTGAACTCGATGGATTCTTTGTCTGAACCGTATAAAACTGTTTTTCTGATGGCTGGGTCTAAGTCATTGAATGGAATTTCGATATCAAATTTATAATGGTCTGACAATGACTTAAGCATCTGGAAATAATAGAAATTACGGCGATCCCAACCTCGGATCGCACCACCCGCGAGAGAAATATCGCCATTCTGGATAACTCGCTCAGGATCGAAAAATTGCTGGACGCCCAAACCGTCACAAGTAGGGCAGGCACCTGCGGGATTGTTAAAGGAAAACAGGCGTGGTTCCAGTTCACTCATACTGTAACCACAGACGGAACAGGCAAAATTAGCGGAGAAGATTAATTCCTCAGCCTGCTCGTCATCCATATTGGCAATAACAGCCGTTCCGCCGGAAAGTTCTAACGCGGTTTCGAATGATTCTGCCAGTCGTTGAGCCAGATCAGCGCGGACTTTGAAGCGATCGACGACCACTTCAATAGTGTGTTTTTTTTGTAATTCAAGTTTTGGTGGGTCAGACAGGTCACACACTTCTCCATCAATACGGGCGCGGATGTAGCCTTGTGCGGACAGGTTATCCAGCAGCTTGGTGTGCTCCCCTTTGCGTTCTTTGACGACAGGAGCCAGCAGCATCAGACGCTGGCCTTCCGGTAATACCAGCACATTATCCACCATTTGGCTGATAGTTTGGGCAGCCAGCGGAATATCATGATCGGGGCAACGGGGTTCCCCTACGCGTGCAAACAGCAGGCGGAGATAATCGTGAATTTCGGTAATCGTCCCGACAGTTGAACGCGGGTTATGGGAAGTCGATTTCTGTTCAATGGAAATGGCGGGAGAGAGGCCTTCGATATGATCAACATCCGGTTTTTCCATGAGAGACAAAAACTGGCGTGCATAGGCAGAGAGTGACTCCACATAACGACGTTGACCTTCCGCATATAATGTATCGAAAGCTAGGGACGACTTACCGGAGCCTGATAATCCTGTAATGACTATCAGTTTGTTACGGGGAATTATCAGATTGATATTCTTGAGATTATGGGTGCGGGCGCCCCGAACTTCGATGTTATCCATGTACGACTTCCCAGATAATTGATGGTGTGTAACAAATAAACGCATTATTATTGCACAAATATTGCTGAGTGGATATACAGTATTAGGTGGATATTCATGCTGTAACCATTACAGTGTAAAGTACGATAAACTTCGCAAAGTATAATATAACGGGTCTATGTTTAAACTTAGTCCTCGCATGGTAAACTACTTTGCTTATAATTAGAGAAATCCATTTTTAGCAAAATTCATTTCATCAGGAGTATTCCCAATGGCCAGCAGAGGCGTAAACAAAGTTATTTTAGTGGGTAATTTGGGGCAGGACCCGGAAGTTCGCTATATGCCGAATGGCGGTGCAGTCGCCAACATTACTCTAGCAACGTCTGAAAGCTGGCGTGACAAGCAAACCGGTGAGATGAGAGAAAAAACCGAGTGGCACCGAGTGGTGATCTTCGGCAAACTGGCAGAAGTCGCAGGTGAATATCTGCGCAAAGGCTCTCAGGTTTATATCGAAGGCTCTTTGCAGACTCGCAAATGGCAGGATCAGGGCGGTCAAGAACGTTACACTACTGAAGTTGTGGTAAATATTGGTGGATCAATGCAGATGCTGGGTGGTCGCGGCGGCGCGTCGCAGGATGCACCAGCACAAGGCGGTAATTGGGGGCAGCCTCAGCAGCCACAAGCTTCTCAGCAATTCAGTGGTGGTGGTCAGCAGCCATCTCCATCTCGTCCGGCACAGTCTCCAGCTCCACAGAGCAACGAGCCGCCAATGGACTTTGATGATGATATTCCTTTTTGACAGATACATATAAATTAAAAGTGCAAATATAAGTGCTTTTAATAGCTGAATTAATTCATAACCCAGCAAATATGCTGGGTTTTTTTATTTAACTGAATACCACCTCCTGCGTAGAGATGGTGTCATGTGGACGCTGACTGAAACTTTCTATGATAAATTATTGCCATCAGTGGGAACCTGAGTGATAGATCGCTCAGTGATTAAACTCATTTGTTGATCTGTCGAGCTGCTTCTTTCTTAAATTCATGGACAAATCGTGGTGATCAAAATAGAGGTATTGATTGTCAACGGATTGCATGGGATCAGAAGAAAAAAATAAATATTTGCAATAGGTAAGTTATAAATTATGCCCTGTCTGTGTATCATGATCTAATAATAACTACAATAGAATAGGCCGATTTAGATAATAGTCTATGCTTTACAAAATACCTTAAATTATTCTTAAAAATAAATATACTGATAATTTTGTATTTTCCTGAGTTAAATGTAATATGACTAATAAATAATATATAAGTGACTTTTATGAAAATTATATCCGAATGAATTATGTATTTAATAATATATTGGAGTTTTTTATTATTATAATTATGTAACTATCTCATTATGAATTTAAATGGCGGCTTTTTTTAGTGTGCATACTTAGATTTTTATTACATGCTATGAGTGAACATTAATGATAGCGGTTAGTATCATAAATTTATTTTTATTAGGATGGCTAATACGCTTTATTCTTAAAAAAGGAAAAAATATAACATGTCAGTTAATATTGCGAAAGCTTTAGTTAAATTGCTTGAGGATTGTGAGGTTAAAGCGGCATTTGGGGTTTCCGGGGGGTTTATTGCACCTATATGGCAGGAATTAACGGAATCAGAAAAAATAAAACTATTTCACTGTAGACATGAGTCGGGAGGAGCCTTTTCTGCATCTGAATTCAGTTTATGTCATCAGGTTCCAGCCGTCGCTTTTGCTACAGCGGGTCCGGGAATAAGTAATGCATTAACTGGGTTAAGAGCAGCAAAGTTAGATGGTGCAAAGGTCATTTTTATCTCATCAATCACATCTGTTGCCTCTTCAGGAAAGTGGAGCCTACAGGAAACTACAGTACAAGATATAGATGGACTGTGTATCCCTGATGGACACGGTTATTTTGATGAAATCATCATCATAAACCAAAAGGATGATTACGCTCACGTCGAGAGCAAATTAAGGAAAGGATTAAATAAGAAAGACGGTTACGTGGTTGGTATATTTTTGACAACAAAAGTGCAGCAGGAAATCATCGATTATGAAAATGATGAGGCGCTTTCCTTATCTCATGATGATTTAGACGAAAATGCGAAACGTCATTCACGGGAAATAGCCGATTTGCTCGTCAATGAAAATGCTGTTTTTTGGGCAGGATTTGGTGCTCGGCATGCTTCTGCATTGTTGACACAGATTGCTATAAAAACAAATTCACGGGTCATATCTACTCCGCGGGGGAAAGGGATCTTTGATGAAAAACATAGTCTTTATGCCGGAACCAGTGGTTTAGGATCGGATTCAGAAAGTATTAATAAAACATTACATTGTCCGTTATTGTCAGCTGTTATCATTATGGGAAGCAGATTGGGTGAGCTGAGTTCATCCTATGCCCAAAATAACCTTAAGAAGGTTAAAGTTTATTATATAGGTCTAAATGCACAGGAAATTAAAGGGAATCTGCCCTCGCATACTGTTCTCATTGACAGCGATATTGAAACATTTCTCACTTCTATTGATACCTGCTTGGCTGAGAAAGTAATACCTTCCAGTCACATTAAGGCCATTTCAGCACCACATGACAGTCATAAATGCTATTCAGATGCAGCAAAAGATGTGATCCACCCGCTTGATGTGATGAGTGTGGTTCAGGAAATAGCTATCGATATGTTCGATTGTTATGTTGCTTCAGAAGCGGGAAATTCCTTTGTCTGGACTAATCGCTACCTGAAGTTTTCGAATCCATTGAGATATCGTGTAAGTACAGCTTATGGCGCCATGGGGCACTACGCTTGTGGATTGGTAGGAATGGCTGCATCAAAAGAGCGCTGTGCAGTAGGTATCATAGGTGATGGCGCAATGCTGATGTCGAATGAAGTAAGTACGGCAGTCAGATTCGGATTACCTGCTATCTGGCTTGTGATGAATGATTCCGGTTACAATATGTGCAGACAGGGGCAGGAGCTATTAGGTTATCCGCCACTTGACTGCAGTATACCTCAAGTTGACTTTGCTGTATTTGGACAGTCTATTGGAGCGACAGGTTATAACGTAAGGAATAAAAAAGAATTACGTGAAGCCCTTATTCATGCAATTGAAGAAAAGAAACCTGCCGTAATTAATGCATTTATTGATAAATATGAGATCCCTCCTCTCGGTGATAGAGTTGAAACTTTCAGGAAATTAAAGGAAGAGCTGGATGGAAAATAACATCTCAATTATTTCGGCGGCAGGTATCCTGCCACCGGGAAACATTATTATTCACCCAGAAGATAACATACGTAATGAATTCAGCGCACCCGGTGAAGTGCAGTTATCTCGATCACGCACTTTATGGCGTTTAGAGCATAAAAAAGATTTAATTGAATTAATGAAAGTCAGTTTGTTAGCAGCAGTAAAACAGGTACAGATGGATATTTCAGATATTGATTATCTGATTCTTAGCCAAGTATGGTCTGATAACATTTTGGGCGATGAGGCCGGACGACTGGCCAGAGAACTAAAGCTATCCTGTCCGGTGGTGTCAATTAATGTCGGAACAAGTGGTGGTGCAACTGGACTGGAAATCGCCACTGCTATGTTTGCTAACTCTGAATTTCATAACATCGCTGTTATTGCGGGGTGTAATTATTCGCATTGGTTCTCAATGAGCGATCCCGCGAGGACTTTGTTAAGTGATGGTGCTGCATGCTTAGTACTTAGCCGAAAACAAGGTATGACAGTGACGGGTTGTCATACTTTGAGTACTGCACATTACGATGTATTGAAATTTAATGAAGGACCTGAACGTTATGTCTACTATAAACCGAAGGGGGGTGAATATATATTTAATAATATGAAGGAGACGATTTACCAGTGCTGTAATAAAGTGTGTCAATCAAACGGAATGAGTCTAAATGAGGTCAGCGCTTTTTACGTTTATGACCCGAGCGATTGGGTTGCCAGTGCAGCTGCAGAAGCGTTGGGCGTAGGGAAAGATAAAATTATCTCTATTTTTCACAAATATGGAAGTTTGGGGCCAGCACAGAGCTTTTTCGGTTTTATGGAAATGCAGGATAATAAAAATTTGACTGACTCTGATTGGGTCATTGTTATGGGATTGGGCCCTTCGACCACTGCGACTGCTGTTCTATTTCGATGGCAGAATATTCCTTGCAATGTATATTATTATGATCATAAGACACAGCTAAGTAATCCAATGTTACCTAGTGGTGTGACTCAAAATATTTAATTGATTCAGGCAAAACTGATCATGTCTATGTGTTAATAGTCGAGATTGGGATGAGCCTGATGCTTGATTATAGGGTGCTAGTATGTATTAAAACATGGCTTTATATATGTATACCCATTAACTTTAAAATGCAGAATTTACGATTTGAAAATTATCATTAATTCGGCAAGCAAAATTGTTCGATTTTTCTCGGAGAGTGACATTAAAAAAATGAGGAACGTCCGTAAGTTTCTTATAACTTTAATCCCTGCCGATGAAACTATTTAGTATAAATCAGGTATTTCTAATGACTACGATTATAAATAGGAGCAATTATGACAAGAGTAGCGATTGCATCGTTAGGAATTTGGCATCCTCCAACTTCGGTTAATAATAATTGGTTTATAGAACACTATGCCGCCCAAGGCATTGATATGAGTGGTTTGCTGAATGCGCTTGGCCATAAAAATCGTTACCTGATCCGTGATTCATCTGATACAACACTCACGATGTCAGTTGCAGCATCTAATAATGCTATTCAGCGGCTGGGATGTCAGGCTAAGGATCTAGACTTCATCGTGTTTGCTTCTCAAACGCCAGAATATCTCATTCCTTCAACGGCGCTCAAAATACATCATGCTATTGGAGGCGGAGAAAGGGCTTTGGCATTTGACATGAATGCCAATTGTGCGGGGTTATTAGTTGCGGTAGAAATGGTTTCCAGGGCGATGATGGCAAGTCCGTCATGCCAGCTTGCACTGGTTGTAGGCAGCGACTATCTTGGGGCTCACAGCAGTAATGCACCGGTCTACCACTCATGTTTTGCAGAGTCGGCTGTAGCGGTAATCCTTCATAAAACTGAACAGGGCAATGGTTTTATAGACTCAGAATTTCGTATACAAACCTCAGTAATCGATAATTCACTTTTCCCTGCATGTGGATTATCAAATATTCACCGGCATGATGTTTCTGCACAAGTCAAATTCACCCCCTTTGATGATGATATCTGTATTACCGCCGCATTCGAATCTATCCAATTGTTACTTTCACGACATAATTTAGTTCCTGCTGATATTAAGGGATTTATGTTTTCACAATTTTCTGTAAGTAACATTCGACGACTCTGTGAAGAACTTGGTGTGGATCAGGATAAGGCATTATTTATTGGTGATGAGTATGGTTACACTGCAACCAATAGCCCATTTGTTGCACTTTATGAAACGCTGGAAAGAAAAAAAATTGTCCGGGGTGATTTCCTGATTTTCTGGACGATTGGTGCTGGCTGGCAAAGTATCGCTGTATTAATGCAATATTAAATGATGTTATTATCTAACGCCCCGCTAAATTGCGAGGCGTTTTGTCTTAACTTGCAGTAATCCATCAATTATCAGCACAGCAGCCCTTCAATACCTCAGCATGATATGCGATATGCTCACCGATAAAACTGGCGACAAAGTAGTAGCTATGATCATAACCCGTGCGAAGATTCAGTGTATAAGGCTGTCCGGCCTTTTCGCATGCCTCTTTCAGCAATTCAGGGCGTAACTGTTCTGCAAGAAACGGATCATCATTACCGATATCAATCAACAAATGTAAGGGTTTAGCACTATTGGCGATCAACCTGATGGTATCATAGGCTTTCCATGTGTCACGATCATCACCCAGATAAGCACGAAAAGCTTTCTCTCCCCAGGGAACTTGAGAGGGGGCAACAATGGGCGAGAATGCCGATACACTGTGATAACGATCCGGATTGCGTAGCGCGATTGTCAGTGCGCCATGACCTCCCATAGAGTGGCCGCTAATAGCGCGATCCTCTGTTACTGGAAAATGTGCTTCGATCAATGCCGGTAACTCTGACACCACATAATCGTACATGCGATAGTGCGGTGCCCAAGGTTCTTGTGTTGCATTGAGATAGAAAGCGGCTCCCTGACCCAAATCATAAGCATCATCATCCGCAACGTTCTCACCACGCGGGCTGGTATCTGGAGCGACAAGGATAATACCCTGTTCGGCAGCATAGCGTTGAGCGCCCGCTTTAGTGATGAAATTCTGTTCATTGCATGTTAGCCCCGAGAGCCAGTACAGCACCGGTAATTTCTGATGTTCAGCCTGAGGAGGAAGATAGACAGCAAAACTCATGGTACAGCCAAGCTCGGTCGAATCGTGCTGATAAACATCCTGCCATCCCCCAAAACAAGCGCGGCGTTCAATCCTCTCCATTTTTTCCTCTCTGTAAAACATACAGGTTCACTCCTTTCACAGCGCGGTTTTTAATTTCCGCAATACGACTTAGTAATGAATGACGGTACGAATGGATTTTCCCTCATGCATCAGGTTGAATGCTTCATTGATGCGCTCAAGTGGTAAGGTGTGGGTCACAAAAGGTTTTAACTCAATTTCACCTTTCATTGCCTCTTCCACCATTTTAGGCAACTGACTGCGGCCTTTGACTCCGCCAAAAGCAGTTCCGCGCCATGAACGGCCGGTGACCAGTTGGAATGGCCGGGTGGAGATTTCCTGTCCGGCACCCGCTACACCAATAATGACAGATTGCCCCCAGCCCCGGTGCGCACTTTCGAGTGCGGCACGCATGACATTGACATTACCAATACACTCGAAGGTATGATCCACCCCCCATTCTGTCATTTCGATAATGACCTGCTGAATAGGTTTATCGTAATCATTCGGGTTCAGGCAGTCGGTTGCACCGAACTGTTTGGCCAGTTCAAATTTTGCCGGATTGGTATCAATAGCAAATATTCTGCCTGCTTTTGCCTGACGAGCACCTTGGATCACGGCAAGGCCAATACCGCCGAGCCCAAAGACAGCAACAGAGTCACCAGATTGCACTTTCGCAGTATTGTGCACAGCGCCAATGCCGGTAGTGACACCACAACCCAGCAGGCATATTTCTTCATGGTTGGCTTCCGGATTGATTTTTGCCAGTGAGACTTCGGCGACAACGGTGTATTCGCTGAATGTGGAGCATCCCATATAATGATAAATAGGCTGTCCATTATAGGAAAAACGAGTTGTGCCATCCGGCATGACACCTTTTCCCTGAGTTGCCCGCACGGCGACACACAGGTTGGTTTTCCCGGATTTGCAGAACAGGCACTCTCCACATTCTGCGGTATAAAGAGGGATAACATGATCACCGGGTTTGACGCTGGTAACGCCTGCGCCCACCTCAACGACTACGCCTGCGCCTTCATGCCCGAGTATGACGGGAAATACGCCTTCCGGATCATCCCCTGACAGGGTGAAGGCATCTGTATGACACACACCGGTATGGCTGATTTTAACCAGAACCTCTCCGGCCTGAGGCGGTGCAACATCAATTTCAACAATTTCAAGGGGCTGGCCCGGCCCGAATGCAACAGCGGCTCGTGATTTCATAAACTCTCCTTTTGAATAGGCAGTGTTATATGTTCGCGGATATGGATTAATAAAGCTAATTGGGGTATCAGCGAAGATAAGTTCGGATCAGAGAAACGGCATCTTCGATCGAGGCTTTCTGTGCTTCTGGTGTTTGCTCGGTATTTGTCAGTTCTTCACGTAAATGGCTTTCAAGGACACCCGCCATTAGTCCATTGACGGCACCACGAATAGCGGCAATTTGCTGTAACACAGGGCATCGTTAATTTATTATGATTTGAGGCGTAGTTTTATATGGCAGGCAGTAAAGCCATAAAATAACGCTTGAATACTGCACTGTACTTGGCTATTCCCTATGGCTTTCTCACAAGAATGCACTGAATTCCTCTGCATTCGGCAACTTTATGGTGTGATTATATCCTGATAATTTCACTTCCTGACGTGAAAGTTTTATATCTGATGATTGCATCACTGCGTTGCCGAAATTGTAAACAACCGATTCTTCACCACGACAAATTGCTCGATCCTGATCTTCACTTATACGTTTAACAATTTGATTACGCTGATGATATGTGTAGACAGCGGAGCTACCGTGTTTTTTGTTCAGCATCTGCATGGTTTGCTGTGGAGATAAAATAACTGCACTGGCGTTATTGCCACCGAATCCTTTGGTATTGATGATTGTGGCACGCATCTCCTCACCGTGCTCGCCTGCAAACTTATTCTGCATCAAAATATTCAGATTTGTTGCATGTACATCCTCGGCAATGTGATCGATGGTTTTAATACCAGGGATCCATCCGTACTGCCAAACCCCCAATGTACAGGCTAATTGATCGCCCGCAGAGGCGGCGATGGAATGTCCTACATACGATTTTATGGCGGTGACATCCCAGCATTTGAGTCCAAAAACTTTGGCAACTTCATTAATGATATGACTTTCAGTGACTCGGTTCTGTGGTGTTCCAGTACCATGTGCCTGAACGTAAGAATACTGTAATTTGCCATCCAGTAGATGGTCAGCTAGGGAGGCTGCTTTCATCATGGTAATGTAGTTACCAATTCCGGGTGAGGATATTGATTTTTTATTGGCATCCGCATTGACGAAAACATCAGGCACAGCGCCAAGGATGTTGGCACCACACTGTAAAGCAAGATCGTCACTCATGAGTAATACGAATTGCGCAGATTCGGCAATGGTAAATCCAACATTAGTTGAAAATGGTCGGGTAGCACGGCGGTTGTTAACAATATCGGTTCCATCCAGTTTACATAGTTGATGGTCTTCTGCGAGAGCGCCCATAACTCGAAACCCTTCGATAATTTCAGGGACGATAGCTGCTTCAGAGCATCCGACTAAACTGATCTTTGCCTTACCTTGTTTGATATCATTGACGCCCTGTTTGAGGTTATACAGAAAGCTTGCACAGGCACCTAGATTAGCTGATGTGTTGCCGATACTATTGATAATATAGCTATTAATAAAATTTGCCGGCATGTCAGCAAGGGAAAGCGCTAGCATTTTGGAACTAATACGTGTGCCATTCTGTGGGTTGCCAATTAAACCTGCCAATGAAAATCGGTCTATCTGACCCAGAGCGCTACTGGCATAAACAGAAATTTGATCGGGTTCCACCAATTTGGCGATATCTGGCCATGAAATGCCAATTGAACTGAGTAAATCCGAGGCTCCATAGACTGTCAGACGTAAACCGCGCGGATGATGGTTTGCGTTATATAAATCACCAACTTCAAATCCTTCCGGCAACTGACCCGCACTGGTTACAGAAGATACTTTTTGCGTATCGAAGTGCGTTATTTTTCTGATCAGTGTGCCGTTTTTGGCACTCTCGATATGGGCATCTGTAACCGATACTGTATTTTTAACAATGCCCATTCGATGACATAAATCGAGCCATGTATCTTGCATGATCTCGTCGCTGAGACTGTCTGACACAATGCGTTTATAGCTGTGGAATCCAGAACTTCTTCCGGCCGCATTGATACCACCCAAACCAACAATTACGGGTAAATTACTCATTACGAACTCCGAAAAAATTTTCTTGAAGTCTAGCAGTTAGGATAAATTAAAACTCTTATATCCCTGTCATTAAAGCTGAGAATATGGTCACACCTTATCGACTATCTCGAAGCTAAATATTGGGTCATGTATTAAATGATTAGATTAGGTATTAAAAATAATGTTCACGTTCAATAAAGGTTCCTATCACTTTATCGTGCATTTCTTCCGATTTTGAATACCCAATGGTTTTTCTATTCAGCCTTTTGATTCGGGTACGATGCGTTAAATTCGTTCTCTCTATACGCAATTAACTTGAAGATGCGGGTTTTAAAATCTGGAAGTTATCAGTCAACCGAGTGGTGAGTTCTTTCGCTTTTTCTGGCAATGTGACATGAAAAAAGTGGCGCAGCGTTTCACGGAATGTTTTGGTATCCGGAAAATAGACATTGTTTCGTACCTGCTCATTCACATACTTCCATAATCGCTCAATCGGGTTGAGATTAGGGCTGTAAGGCGGCAGGTAGTGCAACTCAATATTCAAAACCTCGGCAAAAAATTGGACGACTCCGGAACGGTGATAACCCGCACCATCCAGAATAATGTGGATTTTTTGCGAAAGTGGATAGGTTTCCCGGATTGAGCCGAAAAAAAGGACGACATTTTTCGCGTTAATCGTCGGATATTCACGAACAATAGTCTCTTCAATCCGTTGTAAATTAAGGGCACCCATGATGTTGAGTCGAGTACGACTGCCTGTGGTTTCAACCACTTTGACGTGCTTCCGCCCGCTCTTCATCCAGCCATAACTTAATTTTGTGGACAGGGTCGGGTGAACCGCATCAATAAATAAAATAGGCGCATTCTGGCCACATTCTTCTTTCAGCGCGTTGTAGGTTTCAATAAACTGTTGCTGTTTATCCGCATCAAATTTATGCGGAGCACCCATTGGCTTCTTGTAGCTGAAACCTTGACGGTGAAGCCATTTCGTCATTCCTGCGACAGTGAAAGTCACCTGCCATCGTGCCCGAACATAGGCCACAATTTGTGCGGTAGTGTGCATCAAATTTGCCATCAGATACTCAACTAATTCTGTTGTTTGTTCGGCAGACAAACGGCTTTCAGAGCCCCCATTTTCAGGGGCGAGTTTTTCCTCAGAGAAGTAATCTTTCAGATGGCGGCTCACCGTACTTTCATGGATCCGCAAAGCCTGAGCAATCATCTGGGCAGTCCAGCCTTCTGAGGCCAAAAGCACGGCCTTGATGCGGTCACGTACTCGTCCATCGCGAGTCGTATCATGCATCAATTCGAGGGCGTCTTTTTGGGCATCTGTTAGATTAATTTTCATGGGCGCAATCATGATCTGATACAAATGAAAAATCAAGCATCTTCAATGACGACGGGTATATACGCTGAGTAAACGCCTTTCCAGTCAAGTGCTCTTCCTCGGGAAGTGGGTCATAAACAACATAGTCATCCGTGCAGTAAAACCGAATAGTAAAGGAAGATAAGAGGGTAAGCAGCTTGTCTAACGTTTTTCGACTGCGATCGCCAAAAACATGAGCCACTATTCGCTTCAGGCGGGGTTCCCAAGCATACCAAAGCCAGCGTTGGTTTTTCTTATTGCCGACAAACGACCATTGCTCGTCGATTTCACAGACAATCTGGATGCCACATTCCGCAAGGGGAAGTGTCGTTACGTTTCGGGGTCTGAGGTTTTTAATGTTTTCATGACGGTGGCGGTGGCGACTTTCAGGATCCGAGCGGTGTCACGAATTCCCCCGTTATTCATCGCGATATCGACAATCTGTTCTTTAACGCCGGGTTTGCAGGCCTGATAGGTATACGCCAACTGAAAGACCTTACAGCAGCTATAACAGCGATAACGAGGATGTCCGCCATTTCCTTTCCCATGTCCTTTGACCTGTTCTGATTTGTGGCAATAACGGCAATAGACATCAACTTTGGCCATACTTCATCCTTAAAAAGCCGGAAGCATATCACAGCAACTAACCATTTAATACATGACCAAATATTGGTGGTGATATATAAAAGAGGTGCGCACAATTCTGGAGAAAAGGAATGAAAATAGCATTTGTCTTATACGATAAAGCGTTGCAAAGCGGGATAACGTTAGCATCGGATATGTTAAACAGTGCCAGCAGCTTGAGAAGCCGGGTACAGCAGAGAGAAGAACCTTTCTATATGTCTGTTATAGGTGATGTGAAGGAAAATAACGAACACATAGCGCAGATTACGCTACATACCCACCATAAATTTTCGGATCCTGTCGATTTTGATTTGGTTTTTTTACCTCCGATGTGGGGAAATCCGTCACCTTCTATGGCTGGCAGGGAAGATATTATCGAATGGTTGCGTCGGCAAAAAGAAAATCAAGCTATTATTGTTGCGACTGGCACCGGGGTATATTGGCTGGCGAAAGCGGGATTACTTGAAGAAAAAACTGTAACAACTCATTGGTCTTTCTATGGCAAGTTTGAACGTCGGTTTCCGACGGTTGGTGTAAATCGTAAGGCAAGCATCACGTATTGTGACAACATTTATTGTGTGAGAAGCATTAACTCCCAAACCGAACTACTTGTTTACTTGATCGCCCAGTTTTTCAGTGCACCGATTGCTA
Source organism: Xenorhabdus bovienii SS-2004 (assembly GCF_000027225.1). Lineage (NCBI taxonomy): Bacteria > Pseudomonadati > Pseudomonadota > Gammaproteobacteria > Enterobacterales > Morganellaceae > Xenorhabdus > Xenorhabdus bovienii. The sequence continues at coordinate 3,768,384 of NC_013892.1, read as the reverse complement.
AGATCATTGAAAAACATTTCATGCATGAAGTATCAAATTTTCAGTCAGAGCCGTTTTTTCAAGTGGGAGGCAACACGCAATTTGATGAAATGGTGTCGATAGCACAAAGCTATATTAAGCAGCATGTGACTTCACAAATCACGATTAAGGATATTGCTACTCACGTTGGTGTGTCGGAGAGCACCCTGATACGTAGGTTTAAGGGACAGGTAGGTATCTCACCACATAAATACATGCTCGATCAGCGTTTATTAATTGCCAAACAGCTTCTGCAAGATAATAGCCTGACTTTACTGTATATAGCGCAATTAGTGGGCTTCAAGGATCCCCATTACTTTAGTAAAGTATTTGAGCAACACTTTAAACTGACTCCCGTTGCTTACCGTAAACTGGTGAAAGCCAAAGTTTTCCATTCCTGATGTTAATTATCTATTTGCCGGAATAGTGTCAGAAGATCCCTTACAATATTGGCCTCAAAGCGAGTTCTGAATACACCAGATTTTGAACGCCAAAATAACGGCTCCGCAGGTGCGGGCAAACGGATTAGCGTTTTAAGAATATTTTGCAAGTAATATTTTCCCTGTCTAGCCGAGACAAAATAGTAAAGAGCCTGTATTAAGCTCAATTCAACCCAAGGCCACGCAAGCCGATGATGTTCAAATCCGCAGCCGTAAAACGACCTTTCCAGTTCTTTTCATAGTGTTCTTTGGGAAAATCGGCCGGAGATGTGCCATGTTCAAGAGCATCTGCAACGTGGTGAGCATAAGCCAGATTTCTGTCACACAGTGGTGCCGCCGGGATATACATCACATTGCCCCAGCCTTGCTGATTTTTCACCGGTGCGACGGAGTGGATAAGGTCACAGTGCCACCATACAGAATCACCAGCCTGCAATGATGGAATACTACACAATCCTCGGACAAGATGAGGATGCCATTTCTCGGAGATGGGAAGCGCCTTATTGGGGGCAACACCACACAGTTCGTCTTCGGGGACATCATTCAGCAGTGGCCGTAACAGAATGTATGCCATCGCTTCTGGCACAGGAACAACATGCAGAAGTCCTTGACCGAGGGTCATATCAGACAGCGCCGTCCAGCCCTGAAATGTCCTAAAAACTGAGCATTTTGTTGTGTTATCGTACTCGGTTACTTCTGGACGGTAGGCTGCATCCCAAGGATCGTATTCTCCGAATCGGTTGGTGAAAATTTTATTAAACACTTTTTGGTAGGCGGGTTGCAGCCAGCGCTCTAAAGTACCCGAATCTGTATGAGCACCTAGCCCTCTTGATGTTGTGCCTGGTGGCCGACGGCGAATGCGGTCGGGATAAATCATGTTGATATCGGGATCAAACCAACTTATGCCGTTTGACTCAAATTTCCACAAACGGTTTAGAAAAGACTGTACCCGCGCAATTTCTTCACTTTGTCTGGCCTCCATCTGTGCATGAGACCAGTAAATGGGGTAAATCTCTGGGCGAGATGCTTCAAGGCTATCGAAGAAGTTATCTCCCGGCCCTTGATAAACGCGATCGAAGTTATTGATAGCGAGGTAATCAAGCATGGACTGATCCCATGCCAGTGCTTTATCTCGTGGAAAGTTCTGTCTGACGACCAAACATCCACGACGTTTGATCTTTTGTAGGGTTTGTTCTGTTACTTTGCGTTCCGCCACATCACTCCCGTGTATTTCCGGCCAAGCGCTACCGATGTTTTTTTCATCCACACGGGTGGCGGCGATCTCTTTTTCTATTCTGTCGCATACCTGAGCGAACAGGCTTTCAACATCGCCTATTTGTTTGCGCATGGCTTGTTTCATCCGGCGAATTTTTTGTCGGTAATCATCAGGAAAAACTGTAGAGGTGAAAGAAGTATTCATAGCAGACTCTTTCTGTTAATCGTTTTAATTTTCGTATGAAAGTAAATTTGATTTATGTAAATTTTATAAACGAAATATTAACAAATTTACAGCAAAAGGTTTTAAGCCAACGCACAGAATTTATTCTTTGGCGTTCCCACTGGGAAGTTTTCCCGTTTCGAGAAACGCCTGTAGAAGACGTTCCTCATTTTCCTTCGGAAACTAACTGATTATTTAATAATGAGTTTATGGGGATTCTCATCCAAATAATCTGTTCACTGCGCTGTTTCAGACGTTACTTTTTTATACACCACTAAATTTTTATTTTTATCATTCGGCCGATGTCCAGACCAGAACAACGCCATGCCTGTCGGAGCGGATTCAATATCTTCGGATAAAACGATAAGCCAGCGGCATGTTTGTGGAACTGCAAAATCTTTCTGTCTTTGATGGAGTATATGGGCGAAATAATAAAGCATTGGCGCCTCTGATTCGCCGATAGAATAAGATGACATGCAATCATCGGTTTTATATTCCCCTGCTAAACGCTGCTTAAGATCAGTAAATACCTCTTTATAGCCTTTGGTATAATCAATCCAGCCGATAAACAAGGTAAATACCAATCCCCAAACAACAGCAATCCCTAAGAGCCAGTTTTGTGCGGTATGCAAAACGGGAGATTTTGACAGTATTTTGTTTTTAGTTACCCAGATAATGGTAATAATAACAGCGCTGGTGAATATAAAACCGGAAAAATGCATCTGATAGCCCATTGGCAGCCATTTTCCAAAAGGTGCCAACCAATGTTTGTAATCAGAAGAGAGTGATAGTAAATAAACTGACCATACAAAGAGGATCAGAATAGACCACAGCATTGAAAAACAGAGACTCAGAACGCTGTACATTTTTTCGGGTAATTTAGTAAAAATGCCCGTGGCTAAAATAGCCATCGGGGCAATAAAGGGTAACAGGTACAGCGCACGGCTGGAGGCTGATATTTGTAACAGGATGATACCGAGTAATATAAATGCTGCAAAAATAAAATACCGTTGATCGGTAAGTGTTTTTATCGGGTTTTTAACAATAACGATGAAGGCTAATAGGCCTGCCGGGAATGCGAATAATAACACAGCTTCTGGAATTCGACTTGGAGCAGCTCTTGCACCCAAATCTTCAACAGAAAACCCTAAGAAGCGGCCGATATTGTTATCCCAAAACCAAACTTTAAATAAGTCCGGGTGTTCAACTAATAACATGGCTGGCCACGGTAAAATTAAAATGAGAGCAATCACCCCTGCGAAAAAGGCATTTAGCCAATATTGTTTAGCCCGACAGCTTTTTAGAAAAACCGGTGTTAATAGTAGGCAAATCCATAATAACCCAGGGATGAATACCCCCTTTGATAACATTGTGATAGCAGTTCCAATAGCCAGCCATAATATGGAATAGCATTTTTTTTCGTTTTTAATCAACCCCAATAAACCATATAACCCAATCGTCGTGCCGGTAATCAGAGAGGTATCGGTGAACATATCGTGGCTATGACGAACGATCCCCGGAGCACAGGCATACAGTGCAAAGGCGATCCATATGCGACTATTGGTGAAATTCTGTACATTAAATGCACGGCGAGCCAGAAGAATGAAAAATGAAAAATTAATTATGGAGAAAAATAGAGTGGCTGTTCTTGCGGCGTCATACATAGGCAGCCATTGAGACAATAAATGAATAAATGTAGTAGCTGTCCAATAATATAGCGGTGGCTTTTCCATGAAAGGCTCACCGGCATTGGTGGGAACTAGCCAATGACCTGTTTCATACATTGTTTGGATCACACCAAAACTATAATTTTCATCCTGTTTCCAAGGAGTATGACTATAAATTCCCGGCAATAAATAAAGTAACATGAATGCTACAAATAGGAATAATGCCTTGATATCTGCGTTAGAAAATCTATGAATACTATTCATTATTAATTACCAAAGTTAAGAAATATAGATTTTAAGAAATATAGATTAACTAAATTGAATGATTATTCAGTGGATAAATATAAAACAATAATGGATTCGATGGATTAATGCAATAGTGTTTTATATCATTTAATTTGATGTTTTGTGCGTATATAGAATGGTTTTATGAGGGGTAAATATCGTTTCTTATTGAGTTTATTGTAAATAATTTTCATTTATAACTGTTACGTAAAAAAATAGTTATTATGGTATATTTTTTTATTGATAATTTTATTAATGAAAGTCTTAATAATAGGTGAAATTAATATTGTATTTGTATGTTGATTCTTGTATGAATTAATATTATTAATAGAGAATTTTACATTTTTTGTTTTAAATTAAAGTAAATTACTTAAGTGCTCAAAAAATTAATTGAAAATTGATTGCCATAATCTTCAAATAGAGTATTTAGCTCATACTCCATTGTATCCTGAGTCCAGGTGATAAAACGCCGCCAGTGATAATTGGTTTGTTTCCAGATGATTTCAATCAGATTCAGCTTTGGGCTGTAGGCAGGAAGATAAAGCAAAAACATGTTACGTTCTCGTAACCAGCGATTTCTGATTTTTTCCTCAATTCCATGGTGGATACGCGCATTATCCTGTAACTCGAAGACAGCATCCTATCTCAGCGGTGATCTGAGGCGGTTCGCCTCTTCTGGCAAGCATGAGTAATCCCCGTTCCTCGCGTACGGATGTCCTGGTGTGGGTGATTCAAAGTAAGTTGTTGCATAATTTTGGGAAGTGATTCGCCGAACTTGGTCAGTGTAAGCGGTCGTTCAAAGCCGTGTGCTTCCATAGGTGGCCGATACAATCCTGCTTACTGCAATATGTCATACGGGTCAGAGTCAATTCATATTCAGGTAAAGCCAGCAATGATTATCTTTCTGTCGGCGAAAGAATCGGTTTCCTTGATATATAGTTTATATAACTATTATTAGTTAATTGACCAGAGCTAGAAATGTATATCGCTTAAGGATACACTCAGGTGCTATAGATAGAATGTGGCGGCATCGTATTAGTGAAATAACATCATTGACTTCGATGTGTGATGAAATCGGATAGAAGTCCTCTTGCTGAGTATTCTCAAAGATCATTGTTTATCTCGACTGTAGAAAAGAAACATTCTGGTTTTCTTGACCATGAATCTTGTTTTTCACGGGCAGAAATATTGTAACTGGAGAAACCATGGCTAATCCTTACCGCGAACTTCTCACAACCCCCGGCGTCATGGGGTTAGTGATCGCGAGTTCCATTGTCCGTCTGCCACAGGCAATGATAGGCATCAGCATCATTACCATGTTGGTGCAGAAGACAGGTCTTTATTGGCTGGCTGGCTCAATCGCCGGTACATTTGCCCTGACGAATGCGCTTATCGGCCCACAGGTATCGAAACTCGTTGATCAGCGGGGTCAGGGTCGAGTTCTGCCCTTTATGGCCGCCTTCAGCATTGGTATGTTGCTGGCGCTGATAATTGCTGTCTATATGAATGCGCCGACTCTACTGCTTTTTATTCTTGCGGTATTGGTGGGTACGATGCCAAGCATGCCCGCTATGATAAGAGCACGCTGGACGCAGCTTTTCCGTGGTAAGCCACAATTACACACGGCCTTTTCCCTGGACACTGTTCTAACTGAACTCGCTTTTATAATCGGCCCACCACTCGCCATTGGCCTGAGCACCAGTTTTTTCGCCGAAGCCGGACCTCTTGTTGCCGTGTTGCTTCTGATCATCGGCGTGACAACATTTCTTCTGCAAAGGGAGACAGAACCGAAGATCGCCGTAGGTATCAGGAGGAACGCAAGCTCGACCTTACTTATCCCCGGCGTTCGTACCATCGTTCTGGCGCTTCTGGCGATGGGGACGATTGGCGGATCTATCAATGTGGCTGTGGTTGCCTTCGCCAACGCACAAGGCTGGCCAGCGTCTGCCAGTTTCATTCTGGCAGCCTATGCGCTCGGCTCAATGATCGCGGGTCTGATGTTCGGCGTATTAAGGGTTTCCTTACCGATTGAAAAGCAGTTCTTCATTGGTGTACTGGTAACTTCAGTCACAGCTGTATTGACTATTTTTTCACCGAATGTCTACATCTTGTCTGGGATGCTCTTTGTGGCAGGCGTGTCATTTGCCCCAACGATGATTATCGTCATGAATCTCGGTACGATCATTGTGCCACCGTCCAGGATCACCGAAGGACTCACGTGGATGACGACTGGCTTCAGCATCGGCGTAGCGCTCGGTAGCATATTTACGGGCATTGTCATCGACGTCTATGGCGCGCGGACAGGGTTCGGTGTAGCCATTGTCGCGGGATTGGTCATGGTGGTTATTGTGCTTTTAGGGCTGCGTACACTTCGTGCCACGTCATCGGCTGGCGCCGAGCCGACCTTCCACTAATCACTCTGAATCAGGCCGCCCGCGCTGGCAGCGGGCATAGTGCCGTGAATCTTTCACTGGAGCTTCTTCAACCTAATTGGAGAAACTTCTACACGTAAACCTGCTGCTTGCCATCCTGGGAATCCATCTCCAAGGCGTAGGGCTTTGAATCCTTTGGATCGCAGTAATGAAACCGCCTGAGTAGAGAGCACACAATATCGCCCACCACAATAAGCGAGAATATCCTGATTGCGAGGCAGTTCTCCAAGATGGTGTACGAGAGCGTCTGTTGGAATATTGATGGCTCCCGGAATGTGCCCTGCGGCGTAATCCTCTTCCGAGCGCACGTCCAGAAGTAGTACTCCTTCCTCCTGCCTGCGGAGCAGTTCTTCAATAGAGACACCTTCTAAGTGCTCTGGATGATGAATGCTGTCGGAGACGACACGCTGAATCTCCGTTTGCTGATAAGCAAGATAGTCTCGTAACGCAGCCAGTATATTTGCAACTGGGCCGTCACCAATCCGATACAGGACATGTTTGCCTTCGCGACGGGTTTGGACGAACCCTGCACGTCGCAATTGCTGCAAATGTTGTGAAGTATTGGTGATGGATAGGCCGGATATCTCTGCCAAATGCTCCACCGAGCTTTCGTGCCGAAAGATTGCCTCAATCAAGGTCAATCGATGTGAATGTCCAAGTGTCTTGGCGAAATCCGCCATTTCGCTAAGAGCATGAGAGGTACGATTAATCGTCTTCATAAAGTAAAAGCTTCAAATATCAACATTTGCGACATAGATAACATAATTAGTCTAATCGCGCCATTGATCCATTTATTGCTGGAATGATAGATTGATGAGATAAGCTGACCGCAGATTGAGCGAATTCACGCATATACCGTACTGGACTCCGTGGTCATAGACGGTTCTGGTCGGTGTCTGATTTAGACTCAACCGTGATTTTTGCTTCACCGAGAAGATGTCATTCTTGTTGTTTGTACTGGCAGGTTGCGGTTTTTTTGCGAAGCTGTTCCTACGATAGGCGTAGTAATTTATCTATTGCCAACCATCGTGGCTAAATAAAATACGGGTTGACTAACTACGAGGGACACAGAATGAATGAAGCTCAAATCATCTTAACACTGAACGCATCTGTTCGGACCCGCGTCAAAGTTCCTATACATCCTCGTACCCGTCACCAGAGGTTTGAAGCCGAGATGGTAACGTTATCTGGCCCTTGCGACACCAGCGAGTATCCTGTGATCGTCTTTGAACCGCTCGGTAACTCACCGCACGTTCGCATGCATTCCGAATACCTAACAGACGATGTATTCGGCTCTGAGCGTTGTGACTGCGGCAGAGAACTCCAATGATCACTCATCATGCACCGATCAGCGGGATTGCCGCGTACCGCGATAAGTACGTTTTAACAGCCGGCTACGATAACCAGATCATTCTGTGGGATGCAAAAACCCAGCGTCCGCTCGCCCGTGCGATGCACGATCACCTTGCGAATCAGGGCGTATTCTCACCCGATGGTGCTTACGCCGTAACGTCATCATCCGATTATAGTGCTCGGCTCTGGACTGTACCCGACCTGCGGTTGGTCGCCGTGTTCGCCGATCATGAGGACGATGTAGAAATGAGCGTATTTCATCCCGATAAGCCTCTGGTCGCAACCGCTTCACGCGACCATCATGTCCGGGTGTACGATTTCAGTGGCAAGCTGTTGCAGACGTTCAAAGGCCATTCAGCTGACGTAATCTCGGTTGAATGGATGCATAATGCTGACGAGCTTGTCTCGTCAAGCGACGATGGTACGATCAAGCGTTGGTCACTTGAGAAAAACTGCCTCGTCGCTGACATCGATCTCGGTGGCATTGAGACCGATACTATCGCTATCGCAGCAGACGGACGCATCTTCGCTGGCAACGACGAAGGAGAGATAATTTTAATCGGTACTGACGGCTCGCAGGTGACGTTCAGGGCGCATGATGCGGGTGTGAAGCGTCTCGTGCTTGACCACAACAGGGGGCTTCTGGTGTCACTGTCATACGACCGCACAATGCGGCTATGGAAAGTGGAGCCATTTGGACAGTTAGAAGAACTCGTGAGCGCGTCGCTGCCGCCTGAAGTATGGCCACGTTCATGTTCCTTCGAAGGTGACGATCACATTGTGTTCGCGACTTTCCAAGCAAGCTATCGTCTGTATAACTGGAAGACCGATGAATGGGATTTGGCTGAACTCGCGCCGACACTCGTCGTCAATGCAGCCGCGTTAGTCGACGGCCAACAATGGACGATTGGTGATGCAGGCATCGTGTGGATCGACCAGCGTGAGCACACACACACGGGCAGTCTGTGCAACTTTCTTACGCCCGTAGGTGACGTGATCCTGACAGGTGGGCAGCTCGGTAAAGTGTTTGATGCGCGTACTGGTCACGAATTGTACCAGCATCGTTCGCCACTAAACTGCGGCGTGTCATTCAAGCGTAATGGCATCGATCATGCGGTGATCGGTGCATACACGGGCGAAGGTATTGTGCTGCGTATCGATGGTTCTCAGGTAACGCACGTCGCTGATCTGCCACTGCATGATAACGCCGTTAAGGGCGTCGCTATCTCTGGTGATCTGCTTTTCTCCATTGCGGCAGACGCGTCAGCGGCTTGGTATCGCGTGTCAACACTTGAGCAGGTGTATACGCTTAAGCGCGCACACGAGAAGATCGCGAATGGCTGTATAGGCCTCGGTGATGGCTATTTTGCGTCGGTGAGCCGCGATCTGAAATTGCGGATATGGTCACCAGATCACCAGGCAGATGTCATCGCGACTCCCCACACGCACTCGCTCAAATGTGTTTCTGCGGGAGTTAACGGTCGCTATATCGCAACTGGCAGCTATAACGGCCGTGTCGCTATTTACGACCGTATCGATGACCTCTGGGTGATCAATATGTGGGTGACGACTGCGGGCGTGTCATCCCTCAGCTACGATCCGATCACACATGTGTTTCTTGCGAGTTCATATGACGGCAATGTCTATCACATCCCGATGGAGCCCATATGAGCAGTAACACCAAACCACATTATATTGATGCTCAGCGGACAATCGTTCCTGTTGACGTTCCAAGCACGGCACCGCGTGATTATGAAAAGGTGTTACGCTCGGATTTTGTGTCGAGTTATAACGAAGGGCGCGATGTCTGGACCGAAGAGGCTGCAATGCAGCAGGCAAGTGCAATCTTGCATGCTCATCTCGGTCGTTCTTCCGATGTCCTGGACGCTGGCGCAGGTCGCGGACGTGATACTGGGTTCTTACTCGCGCAAGGTCATCGGGTCACTGCGGTTGACCTCGTCGAACTTCCCGAGTGGACACAACTAGTACAGAACTGGGGTAGCCAGGTGCAATTCCGCATAACGCCAGTGACTGAACTAGACGGTGAGAACCTTTTTGATGGTGTGCTCGACAATGGCTGCCTACATCATCAACATCCAGACGCCTACGTTGTGTATCTCAGGCGCATCCACAAGCTTTTACGCCCAACCGGGCTCTTCACAATATCAGTGTTTGAGTCGAAAGAGCCGGGTCGGCTGTACGCAAATAAAATGCGACGGCTTTATCGCGAGTTCACCGATTCTGAGCTTACCGAGTTGCTGCGCGCCGCGCATTTCACTCTTGTCAGTGTGCACCGAGTACCGCGCCCAACAGCCGGACTGAACTATTTGGTTCTGACAGTTAGAAAATCTTCTTCCTACTAAGGCGAGGCCATACCCATGAAACCTATTCTCGCCGACAACCCTAACCATCTCAGTGACCGTGCAGCGATGGCGTTGCCTGAAAATATATTCGTTGCCCGCATGCCCACGACGGTGTTTTCAATGCATCTCGATCTACTGCAATCTGAGCCGGCAGAGTGGATCGCAATCGCGCAGAATCCGTCCACATCATTTGAACGCCGTTACGCAGCGGGTACATTGCTCAGCTTTTCGGGCGATCCACGTATTCGTCCGTTTGATCCAGAAATGTGTGACGTACCCGGCGCAAGCGTTTGGCTCGGCACTGCACCGGAACGGGTTCCACAGATCGTTGCTGAATGGCAGCGTGTCGGTGTAATCGAGGAATGGATAGCTAAGGAATGCCCATGCTACAACGTGGAAATCAAGGCATTCCGGATTATGCGTTATCCTGTCACCAATCTCGAATATCGGCTCTTTCTTGAGCAGACGCGAGCGCCATGGTTTCCGACATCCTGGCCCTTCGGTGTCTATCCAGTCGAACGGGCAAATCATCCCGTCTGGTCTGTCCCTCCGGAAGCAGCAGAAGCGTATGCAGATTGGCTGAGCGAGGCTACAGGTCGGCGTTTTCGGTTGCCTGGAGAAGCCGAATGGGAGTACGCAGCTTCTGGAGGCACTGGTTCCGAGTATCCGTGGGGTAACGAGTTCGATCCTTACGCAGCCAATACGGTCGAAGCTGGGCCTTTGTCGACAACGCCTGTCGGTATCTTTCCTCTTGGTCGTAGCACGTTTGGCATCGACGATCTCGCCGGCAATGTCGAGGAATATGTCGCCGACGATTACTCTCCCTACCCTGGCGGCGAAGTCATTAACGATGACCTCGCAAGCACTCAGGGTAGCTATCGGATCGCACGTGGTGGCAGCTTCACGCGCTTTGGTGATCTGACACGCTGTGCACGTCGTCACGGCCACTACCAGCGTGACATCTACGCGATGGGTTTTCGGCTCGTGGAGTCGCTTTGAGCATGGTCAGGATTGTGATTCGACCGCGTTCTGACTGTAGTGTGAGGTGTACCGGTTTCCCAAAAACCATATTATTTAACGAGGGACTTCAATGAGCGAGCTAGCCACTGAGACAATCTATGAGTCGACAAACGATAAAGTTGCACTGACTTCAGTCGTCGACTTGGTTAAATTGTCCGATCAATACCGGCAATCGGCAGTCCTGCACTATGCCGTTGCTGAAAAGCTATTTGATTTGACGCAGGAAAGCTGCACGTCAGCCAAAGTTGCCGGGAATCTCGGCATGGTCGAGGGTAAGGTGTTAATCCTGTTAAACGCGCTTGTTGCTCTCGGGCTTCTGAAGAAGGCTGGCAACGAGTTTTTGAATACTGAGTTGACTACGCGATACTTGACAAGTAAGAGTTCTGATTACATAGGTGCGATTGTTGAGCATCAGCATCTTCAGTGGGACAACTGGCCCCGGCTTGGCGAAATTTTACGCAGCGAAAAGCCTCTCGATTTCCAACAGGAAAACCGTTTCATGCGCGATGAACGCGCTCGCGATGCGTTTAATGACGCGATGGTACGTCTGAGCCAGCCCATGCGTGATGTCGTAAGCGGCCTCAATATCTTCACGAACGCGAATACATCGATCGACCTTGCCGGTGGGCATGGTACCTACCTTGCGGAGGCGTTACTCCGTCATCCACAGCTAACAGGCCAGATATGGGATCTACCCACGACCCGCGACGCGGCGCAAAAAACGATTGAAGCATACGGCCTCAGTGGGCGACTCAAGTTTTGTGAGAAAAACCTGCTTGACGCTCTCAATTTTGAGAGAGCCGCCGCCGACGTCGTTATGTTGAACGATTGCCTTCACTACTTTAATGAAACAGAGGCGCTTGCGGTGATCCGTCACGCTGCCTGTCTTGTGAAGCCAGGTGGTGCACTCTTGCTCCTCACAATGACAATGGATGAAAATCGTGTCACGCCTGCGCTATCTGCTGACTTCTCGCTTCACATGATGGTTAATACCAATCACGGCGAGCTACATCCGACGCAGTGGATAGCTCGCGCTGTACATGGAAATGGCTTGTCTATCAGTGAGCTATCAATTGGCCGCTACACACTTCTCATCGGTCAACGCCCTGCCAGTGAGGTATAACTATGCTTACCTTCAAACTGATCAATCTTGATATTAATCCCACAGACGCAGAACAGATCACTCGTGTGTTATCCGAGCAATGCGCAGCGGCCGGCTACCGATTGAGTATGGCAGAGGTGGACAATACAACGCCGGATGGGATGTTTGTGCTTTCTCATGGTGCGTCGACTGCGATAAATAATGAGCGACTCGCTGGAGTTGGGTGGATTGCTGTCGCGCAGATCGGTATCGATCCGAAAAATACCGGCGGTGAAGCTTCTGCGATATGGCACGAAAATCCTCAGGGCGTGTTCTGCTATCCTCTCGCGCTTGAGATGGAATCTGTGGGTACGTCATCTGATGTCGTACGCGACTGGCTCGCAGGCTTCGCTACGTTTACTGCCTGCATCAAAATGTGGCGGCGCTTACGCGACAAACCTGAAGATGGCAGGCCGCACGAGCTACGTGTGAACCATATCAATATCCTCGCCCGGGATCTCGACAAATCTGTCGATTTCTACCATCGTATCTTAGGCGCTTCCTATTGCTACAACCTAGGTCCAAAGAAGGTTGTGATGGAGCTAAACGGATTCGATTTCTTTATCGAACAAACAGATACTGTTACCTACCCACCCGGCTACCATTTTGGTGTGCGCACAGACCCCGAAGGTGTCAAGTCGATCGCAGCAATAGTAGGGGCGGACGGTGGTATCAAGATCGTAAAGGGTAACGGTCCAACTATTGGCTACCATACTGGGCCGGATCGTGTGCGTACCGCTTTCTACTTTGAAGATCCGGACGGTCTTGTCATCGAGATCTATTCTCCGGAAATTGAAATGCTTGAGAGTAACCCGCATCTCATCTCACAGCATTTTTCGCAGGCCTGATGACCATTATTCAACCTATCAACAGACGAGGTAGTCCATGAGTTCTAACAATGCCCCCTCTTGGGGGGAACTGCTTTCCGGACGCAACGGCTTGCTTTCAATCGCGCTTGCAGGAGGAGTCGCGCTACATGCGATCAATATCTATATCGCGACGACAATCCTACCGTCCGTCGTACGAGATATTGGTGGGCTTGAGTACTATGCATGGAACACCACGCTGTTCATGGTTGCATCGATTATTGGCGCGCCATTGTCCAAAAACGTGCTAAGCCGTTTCGGACCACGTGCTGCTTATCTCGTCGCTCTCATCGTGTTTTGTGTGGGAACGCTCGTGTGTGCAAGTGCAAAGGACATGTTGTGGATGCTTGTTGGACGATTTGTGCAGGGCTTCGGCGGTGGCATTCTGTTTGCACTCAGCTACGCACTCATCCGTATCGTATTCGACGGGCGGTTGTGGCCCCGCGCAATGGCGATGGTGTCCGGTATGTGGGGTATCGCAACACTCTGCGGCCCTGCAATCGGCGGCATCTTTGCGCACTCAGACACTTGGCGTCTTGCATTTATCGCTCTTTTGCCTGTTGCCGCCGTGCTTGCTGTGATCGTACTCGTCCAGTTGCCCGCCTATGAGAAATCTAGTGCACAGACGGATCGGGCCGCAATTGGCAAAATCCTGCTGCTCGGTGTATCGGTACTTATCATATCGGTCGCCAGCCTGTCGAAGGAGATTTTTGCAAACATCGCCGGTGTCGCAGCTGGACTCGTGATCGTCGTGTTGATTGCGCGCGTTGATCGTAAGTCGAAAATTAAACTACTGCCGACCGGCGCATACGATGTGCGCGCATCTCTTGGTGCAATTTATGCATGCATGAGCCTGCTTGTAATCGGGATGACGACCGAGATATTCGTGCCGTATTTTCTGCAGACCATCCACGGCTATCAGCCGTTAATCGCCGGCTATGCGACTGCACTGATGGCGGCGGGTTGGACAGCTGGCTCGCTATTCAGCTCCGGACGCAGCGCACATACTGCGCAGGCGCTTGTGCGGCGAGGCCCAATTCTCGTTGTGCTTGCGCTCATCATGCTCGCAGTCATCATGCCATCGCAGCATCTGCTCAGCCCGGTTTCTAGCCTTACGTTGATGTGCATAGCGCTCGCAGCGGTTGGAGCTGGTATTGGTGCCGCCTGGCCGCATCTGCTCACGCAGGTGTTTACAAACGCGCCTGCTGGTCAGGAAGATCTTGCGTCGACGTCGATCACGACGGTGCAACTGTATGCGACAGCCATTGGCTCCGCATTTGCAGGCATCGTAGCGAATCTTGCCGGATTCTCTGACCCAGGTGGTTTGGCTGGCGCGCAGAATGCCGCTATGTGGCTGTTCGCTGTCTTTGCAATTGCTCCGGTGCTCGCTACGTTTGTCGTACGCCGTGTACGCCTCACATAGACGCGCCGAACGTCTCCAATTAATAAGGACTCATCATGGATCCGATAACCGGAATTGCTCTATTTAAGGCTCTGCATGCGTTCGGGATAGCCGGATGGGCGACAATAGGCATGATCAATAATGTGCAGTCATTCACAGTGACGACGGGCACAGTAGGTCGCATGATGAGCATGACGCTGCTCAAACAGGAACCGCCCGTGAATACCCCGTTGCTGCGTCGTGCAACAACATCACGGGCGATACATAGCGCTGCGCTTGCCGTCATTGTGATATTGCAGGCACTGACCGCTATCGCTATGTGGATCAGCGGCTATTTGCTACTGACAACGGCTGCATCACACCCGGACACGCTATTATGGCTCAGCGTGGGTATTACCGGCTTTGCTGCGTGCGCATTCGTGCTGTTACTGGGGGGATTGTGGTATGGCTACTGGATACGCCAAGAAGGTCTGCAACTTACACACATCGCTATCATCATCTGGTCGATAGCCGCATTTTTGTTGTTCCATCTCAGTATGACATCCGAGTTGATAGGAGACATTCGATGATAAATTCCCTTCCTCTTCACGACGGTGATTGCTTCGTGCAGGTTGATGATGACGTTGCCGCTAAGCTCGATGGATTTGAACTGCGGCTTCTCGCAAGCCGCGTTGTCGCGATCCGTGACAATCAATTCTTCGATCTACAAAACCTGATTGCGGGAGGAGGGACCATTACACGAAACGGCAATCCATACGACCTACGACGCCAAAATCTTGCAGTGCTGTATTACGATCTCAGCCGTCATGGCGAACTTGAATGGCGTGAGTCTGATGCTGACGGTGCTCGCCTTGCCGTGCTCACGCCGAAAGTTACCGTTGCGGCCTCGTCATCACCTATCCAAGCAGTACGGTTATCGCCCAGCGATCGCCTCGCTTTCCTGCCGTTCGAAGAGACGCGCAACGTGCCGAATATAGCAGCCGACGCGATCCATAATACAGCCACACGGCTTACACTGTCGCACTGGCCAGCGAACCGGACTCCCGCACGCTACCAAGCAAACCTGTCGACTGAGAGCGTACTGCGCTTTTTGCCTGACATGTCAGAGTATCCTGATGTGCGGCACGTGACGACCGACCACTTTGATTTAGACGGGCTCGCATCTGTCTACGCACTGATCGCGCCTGAACATGCGCAGAGTCATGGACAACTTCTCGCCGACGTCGCACGGTTCGGTGATTTCGCGTGTGGTCATAGCACGAAGGCGCGCCGACTCGCATTCGCGCTGAACGCAATCACTGAGCAAGCATTGCACGCCGCGGGAACGGTACCAAACGAAAGTGTGCGCATTACGGCACTTTTCCGCACGCTGCTGCCGGCATTGCGTGACTTACTGGATGCTTCTGTGATCCATGATGCGCTTTGGCGTGACGCCGAGCAGCATCATATGGAAACGGAAGTGCTACTCGACAGTCCGAACGTGATGGTTGAGCAGTATCCTGAGATTGATCTTGCGGTATTCCGTCTACCTACTTCTAATGTGCCATATGTACGCGTACCGCAACGTTACTTCGGACTTTCGTCTATTGCCTTCCACAACCGCACGCCATTATCGACGATTGCACTCGTCACGCAGGGCGACATAGTCGTCCATCAGCGTTATGAAGGATGGGTGGAGTTACATTCCGCTGCGCCACGGCCGCGTCGTGATCTATCGATTTTAGCGCGGGCGTTACAGTCAGCCGAAACGAAAGATTGCCGCTGGCACTACGATGGTGTGCAACACATTATGCCACGGCTTGGACGCGACGGCGCATCGCTGAGTAGCTTGTCGGTAGAGACGATAGTATGTGAACTGAAACGCTTCCTCGCGATTGCACCGGCCGCTTGGTCGCCAAGTGTGTATGCTGCGCCAAAGTAGTGGAAGTTGGCCTAGCTAAAAGCATTTTTCAGGTTTGTATCTGGCTGTTCAATCGATTTGACTGGAACATATTTTTTGTTCCAGTCAAATCGATTGAACAGCAAAAGGTCAATGCGCCTTAACCCAACATTGACTAATTATTTTCCCCCACTCTTTCATGAATCTTTTCATTCATGAGTATCAGTTTTTCTCATTGTATCTCTCCGGAGTAAAGGGCTATAGTCCGCAGCGCTCAAGGTTATTGAGCGACTTATCTACTGCTTAAATCACCAAGATATATCCCAATCCCTGGCATATATCGTTACCGCCATTCGGCAAAATTTTGATGAGAAGCAGCGCATATCTAGCTGATTTTTTATGTGGAGACGACAGTAGTGAAACTGCTGCGCAACAATGACAGTGCATTTGTACCTGTCGCAGGCTTGACGGTATTTGCGATTGCTTCTGGTTACTTAATGAGTTTAATTCCGTTATCGATGGCAAGTTTCAGCATCGATACGGGTTATGCCAGCTGGTTGGCCAGCGCTTATTACGTAGGTTTATTAATAGGCTCAACTATGATTGAACCTGTTATTGCCAAAATAGGCCACCGCTTTTCATTTATTAGTTTTTTGCTGCTTTTAGCCACGACGGTTGTTGTTTTGCCTTTTTTTCCGACTAAAGAGATCTGGCTGGTTATTCGCTGCGTGGCGGGGATCGCCGTTGCAGGGATTTTTGTCGTGGTAGAGTCTTGGTTGTTAATGGGTGATAGCCCTAAAGAACGGGCCAAACGTCTGAGTTTTTACATGACTTCCCTCTATGGTGGTACAACACTGGGTCAGCTGGCTATTGGCTTTATAGGGACTCAGGGTATAGTGCCTTTCATTGTGGTGCTGGCTCTGCTATTGCTAGCCATCCTGCCGCCATTACTTATAAGCCAAGGGCAACCTCCCGCTCTCCAGCATCAGAGCTTATCGCTGAAAAAAATTGCCCAATTCAGCAAACCAGCGATAGTCGGTTGTATTACGTCAGGGGTTGTCATGGGGACGATTTACGGTCTGATGCCTTTATCGTTAAGCCAAAGCCACTTCGATGGTGAGCAGGTTGGTGTATTAATGGCCGCGACTATTTTGGGCGGAATGGTGATTCAGCCCATTGTCAGTAGACTGTCTGTCATAGTGAGCAAAACGCTGTTACTGGCAATGGTTTCACTACTCGGCGTGTTTGCGATGGGAATGATCTACCTTTCTGAAAATTATATTGTAATGATCGTGGCATTGGGGCTTCTGGGAATGTCTTCCTTTGCACTCTATCCGATCGCCATCACGCTGGCCTGCGATAATCTGGATTCATCCTGCATTGTGGCTGCAACTCAAGTGATGCTGTTAAGTTACAGTATCGGCTCCTCCATTGGCCCCCTGGGCGCAGGGAATTTTATGCTGCAACACAATGGATTAATGAATTTCTTTTTCATTGTCTTACTGGCCACTGCTATTTATATGCTACTGGCGAGCCTGCGCCGTAAAGACCATATTTTGGCAAACTAGTGGCTAAACCAAGGCATAATCTGCGGAGATATATGATGTATTTAAAGCAAGCCACTGAAACGGATTTCGCGATTCTTATCCAGATTTGGGAAGCCTCTGTGCGTGCTACCCATGATTTTCTGCCTGAAACTATAATTGAAGATCTACGTCCCCTTATCTTGAATGATTACTTACCCAATTTAATCATCTATAAGGTTGTAAATGATCAACATATCATCGAAGGATTTGTGGCAGTCGATCAACAACGAGTAGAAATGCTATTTATTTCACCACAGGCACGAGGTCAAGGGATCGGCAAGATGCTGCTGGCATTTGCAATGACTGAATTGCAGATCAACGAACTGGATGTAAACGAACAGAATGAACAAGGTGTTGGCTTCTATAAGCATATGGGGTTTCAGGTTTTTGCCCGTTCAGCAGTCGATGGGCAAGGGAATCCATTTCCACTATTGCATATGAAACTCGCTTAAATTCAGCCGATATTCATTTCCGTTTTAGACAAACAAGAATAAGCCACATTGATAGCCCAGAATGTTAAACAGCAAATTGGGCTATTCTGGAGAATAAATTACAATTTTACTCAAATATATTAACAATTACATCTTATTTATAAAGAATATAAAATAAATAACTCATTATTTATATGAATATATTAATATAATTTTATTTATTCTAACCATTAATACTAATAAATTCCTCTTTAATAACATTAAATAAATAATAAGATTTATCAACAAAGGTCTGCATAAAAAACATTAAATAAAGAAATTTAAAGTAATTAAATGATTTACAAACGTTTTAATATCATTGAGTGAATCAATGATATACTTGGCAAAGTTTTTAGTTATTGAGTTTAATCCTAATGAATTATCTACAACAACCTGCTTCTTCAGGTATGAAGCTGTTTGCTGATCTTGTCGGAAAGCGTGTTACCCCCGGTGAATACTGGCATTCTTCCAGTTATCGAACTAAATTCGCTCTGCGCAGCATTTTTACGCCTATTTCTACACTTAAGCTTTTAAATAAAATTGCTAAGACACCGCTTTATAAGGATATTTTAAAAAAGCAACCCAGCTTGCCCTGCAAATTGCATCGTCCATATTTGAGCATCAATTTCAAGCGTAAACAGATTGTTTGTGCACTTAATGAACATTATAAGATATTATTTGAACAATTAGAGCCGGCTGTTATCAACAAAATATTTGATACTCATGCTTATTTGCTGGCAACGGTTCAGGGTAAAAATGAATCATTCATGATATATATTGATTCATTGGATAATCTTAATAAAGAAGGTGAGCTTTCGTTATATATTACCACAACAGAAAATGTCATTCTGGCGAAATGCGCATTCACTTTATTGACGATTAAGGGTAAGCAAACATTATTCATTGGTGTATTACAAGGCCCTGCTAAAATGGATAGTTCTCTGGATATTATCCGCCATGCCACCAAAGAATGTTATGGATTATTTCCTAAACGTTTGTTGATTGAATCCATCTGCCGTTTTGCCTCTCATGCGAATTGTGAGCAGATCTTGGCGGTCAGCAATGAGACACATATTTATCGCAGTATCCGCTATTGGCATAAAAAGAAAGATAAGATGGTGGCCGATTATAACGCCTTCTGGGAATCCCTGAATGGTATCAGGAAGGAAAATAATGATTTCCATCTGCCATCAGCCATAGAAAGGAAATCCCTGGAAGAAATCGCCAGCAAGAAACGCGCCGAATATCGCCGCCGTTACCAACTGCTGGACGAGCTGGATAACCATATCAAAGCAGCCCTGACTGATTAATTATCATCAAAAGGGGATACTTGATCGCGTGTTTAGCGTGGCTTTGCCATTAGCCATAAAAGATGAGTTTTAATGGCAGGCCACTCGCTGGCAAGCATGCTGTATACACAAGTGTCTCTTATTGAACCATCCTTTGCACGCAAGTGACTGCGCAGAATACCATCCAGTTTTGCACCCAGACGCTCGATAGCTCTGCGGCTTTGGTGATTCAGAAAATGGGTACGAAATTCCACGGCAACACCGCCAAGTTGTTCAAACGCATATTCCAGCAGTAGATATTTAGCTTCTGTATTGATAGGCGTTCTCTGGGCAGAACGTGCATACCATGTTGAGCCAATCTCCAGTCTGGGAGTTTTGGCATCAATATTCATATAGGTGGTCATGCCAACTGCCACACCGGTTTGGTTATCAATCACAGTAAAAGGCAACATACTGCCCTGTTCATGCAACGCCAAACGGCGTTCGATATCAGCCTTCACATTAGCGGGTTCAGGAATATTGGTATACCACAGCTGATGCAATTGCCCCTCTTCAATAGCCCGCACAAATTCATCATGCCTGTTATGTTCCAAAGGCACCAGAGTAACGAACTTTCCAGATAATATGACCCATTCGGTTATTTTCTTCATGCTCACTCCAATATTCTCGATTTCATCCAAGCAGCCTATACAGAGGGATCAACTCCATCCATACGCCATAAAGATTAAAATATCATCGGCATAAAAGAAACGCTGAACTATTTTTAAATATATTCACATTAAATCCCAGAATTTGAAGAACGGTTTTTACTGGCACATCATTTCTTGATACTTGTCACAATCGCTTAACAAAATGGTTCCAATCAGGCTGGAACCGTCTAAATTTGATCTCAATCTCATCCGACCACTTAGTCATACTGAAAACAATAATACTTTTAAGTCACCAAATATTCGATGGAGAATGCAATGAGCAATTACCCTCACCTGCTGGCCCCGCTGGATTTGGGCTTTACCACCCTGAAAAACCGTGTTTTGATGGGGTCAATGCATACCGGGCTTGAAGAACATCCCGATGGTGCCCGACGACTGGCGCGGTTCTATGCAGAACGGGCGGCTGGCGGTGTAGCATTGATTGTAACCGGCGGTATCGCCCCAAACGGACAGGGTGTTGTTACAGCCGGTGCAAGTATTCTGAATAATGAAGATACCCTGTCTCATCATCAAGTCATCACGGATGCCGTACATCAGGCGGGCGGGAAGATAGCCCTGCAAATCTTGCATACAGGACGTTACAGCTACCAGAAAAACCTTGTTGCTCCTTCTGCCATTCAAGCACCGATTAATCCTTTTAAGCCCCGTGAAATGTCTGAGGAAGATATCCAGCAGACGATCAGAGATTTCGCACGTTGCGCCCGGCTCGCACAACAGGCCGGATATGATGGTGTCGAAATCATGGGTTCAGAGGGCTATCTCATCAATCAGTTTCTGGTCGCCCGCACTAATCACCGGCAGGATAAGTGGGGAGGAAACTTCGAAAATCGTATGCGTTTTGCCGTGGAAATTGTTAAAGCTGCCCGCGCCATCACAGGAGAACAGTTTATTATTATCTATCGTCTCTCCATGCTGGATTTAGTGGAAGAAGGTTCTGACTGGCAAGAGATCGAACAACTGGCGAAGGAAATTGAAAAAGCCGGCGCGTCCATCATCAATACGGGGATCGGCTGGCATGAAGCTCGCATTCCAACTATCGCAACAATGGTGCCGAGAGCCGGCTTCAGTTGGGTAACTCAAAAACTAATGGGAAAAGTCAGCATTCCGTTGATTACTACCAATCGTATCAATGATCCCCATGTAGCTGAACAGACACTCAGTGAAGGCTGTGCCGATATGGTTTCCATGGCGCGCCCTTTCCTCGCTGACGCTGAATTTGTTTTAAAAGCCGAGCAAAACCGCGCTGACGAAATCAATACGTGTATTGGCTGCAACCAAGCCTGTCTGGACAGAATATTTGTCGGGAAGTTGACTTCGTGCCTGGTCAATCCACGCGCCTGCCATGAAACTGAATTCATCGCAGAGCCAGTGAAGGAACCTAAAACTATCGCAGTGATTGGCGCCGGCCCAGCGGGGTTGTCCTTTGCTGTCACGGCGGCCAGCCAAGGGCATCATGTCACGCTATTTGAACGTGACAATAAGATTGGCGGGCAATTTAATATCGCCAAACAGATCCCCGGCAAAGAAGAGTTTTACGAAACGCTGCGCTATTTTGATCGCCAATTGGCATTAAACGGTGTTGAGGTAAAGCTCAATCACACCGCAACAGCCGGTCAGCTTGCGTCGTTTGATGAGATCGTCATTGCCACGGGCATCATCCCACGGACGCCAGATATTGATGGCATCAACCATGAAAAAGTGCTGACTTACCTTGATGTATTGAAACATAAATGCAATGTAGGGCCACGTGTCGCCATTATCGGTGCAGGGGGTATTGGCTTCGATACGGCAGAATACCTGAGCCAAAATGGGCAAAGCACCAGCTTGAGTAGTCATGCGTTTAGCCAAGAATGGGGCATCGATCAAACTCTCTCCCATCGTGGTGGATTACAGCCAGAAGGGGCACAAATGGAACGTTCTCCACGAAAAATTTATCTGCTGCAACGTAAGAATTCGAAAGTCGGAGAAGGTTTGGGAAAAACCACCGGGTGGGTTCACCGCGCCAGCCTGTTGATGCGGGGTATCACGATGCTGAACAGCGTACAGTACCTGAAGATTGATGATCAGGGGCTGCATATCAGTCGCAACGGTGAACAGCAATGTCTCGAAGTGGACAATGTGATTATCTGCGCAGGGCAGGAGCCATTGAAAGATCTTTATCAGCCGCTGCAAACGATGGGGAAGAATGTGCATGTGATTGGTGGTGCCGATGTCGCGGTAGAGCTAGATGCCCGCAGAGCAATTGATCAGGGAGCCAGATTGGCGCTTAAGATTTAGCTGCACAAGTTTTAGACCTTAAATGTAGAAACGGTGATAAAAAGCTATCCGCTGATTACCACCGTTTTTATTTCAGACAATCATTAACGTTGAGCCAACTGATCCGCATTAAGACGGGCATCTTCTGCCTGACAAGCCGCAGCGGTAAACAGCACGTCAGTGGAAGAATTCAGGCCAGTTTCGGCAGAATCCTGCAACACACCGATAATGAAACCAACCGCAACAACTTGCATGGCGATTTCATTGGAAATACCGAATATGCTGCACGCTAGTGGGATCAACAACAAAGAGCCACCCGCCACTCCCGATGATCCACACGCACCAATCACAGAAACCACACTCAGCAAAATAGCAGTTGGCAGGCCAACCGTCATATCCAGTGTATTGACTGCGGCCAGCGTCAGCACCGTGATCGTAACCGCTGCACCCGCCATATTGATGGTTGCCCCCAATGGGATAGAAACTGAATAGGTATCCTCATTCAGATTCATACGGCGACACATTGCCATATTAACGGGAATGTTAGCCGCAGAACTACGGGTAAAGAATGCTGTCACACCACTTTCACGCAGGCAGGCAAAAACCAACGGATAAGGGTTGCGGCGAATTGTCCAGTAAACAATCAGCGGATTAATCACTAAGGCAACGATAATCATACAGCCAAGCAGAACAGCCAGCAGTCGAACATAGCCAAGCAGTGCTTCGAAGCCGGTTGTGGCAATAGTTGAAGCCACCAGACCAAAGATCCCGATGGGTGCCAGACGAATCACAACACGCACAAGCTGCGTAACAGCCTCAGCCAGATCCTGAACCAGAGATTTGGTCGATTCTTTGGCATGACGTAAAGCAATACCTAAACCAATTGACCATGCCAGAATGCCAACATAATTGCCTTTTAATATCGCATCAATCGGGTTAACAACGATGTTAAGCAAAATTCCTCTAATAACTTCAACGATATTGTCTGGCGGTGAAATTTTGGCATCAGTAGTCACCAGTATCAGCGTTGACGGAAACAACGTACTGCCGATAACCGCCACGACCGCTGCACCGAATGTTCCAAGCAGATAAAGGATCAAGATCGGGCGAATACTGGTTTTTTGTCCTTTTTTATGGTTTGCAATCGAGGACATCACCAATATCCAGACCAACACAGGGGCAACAGCTTTAAGAGCACTTACGAAGAGAGAGCCAAGCAAATCAGCCGATTGAGCCGTAGAAGGTAGCAGCCATGCCAATAATATCCCTGCAATTAATCCAATAATAATTTGAGTGACAAGGCTTCCCTGTACAATATATTGCACAAAGCCTTTTTGTCGTTTTTCCATAGCCCACCCATTTGATATTTTTTGGCTCAATGAGCCTGTTGTTTTTGTGTTTGCTTCCCCAGTATAGGGAAATGAAAAAAACTAAAACGAATAATTAATTGAAATATACAGACAACACAATATTTGATAACAAATTGCTTACATTTGTGTGATCGGAATGGCAATATTCTGATTGCAGCCATACAACGGTGTGGTGTGAAGCATAATAAAAAAACATAAATTCAAGCAGTCCACATGATAAATAATTAAATCATGCTATTTTGGGAAAACTTCACCCAATAATTAATCAATTGATATATATCGAAGAATTTACTTTTACATTTGAATGAATGTTCAATTGGTCACCAAAATTTCCTGTCTCGCTACTGCTGATTTTGTTAGAGTGTCCCTGTTAGTTTTTATGCCATTTTGAAAGAAGTTCGAGGGTATTTTATGACAATCGGTACTTAATATTTTGTATTTTCAAAGTACCCAACAGGAATGCACCAGAAATACACCATAAAAGTAAGATGTAATCCTTAATCCGCGTTTTAGGAACATTTGATGGAAATTGTAACAGACTTGATTTATGCACTTTGGCACCAAGATTATGAAACACTGGCTAACCCATCATTAGTATGGGCAATCTACATCCTGCTATTTACGATCCTGTTTCTGGAAAATGGGATATTGCCTGCGGCTTTTTTACCGGGCGATAGCCTGTTGATATTAGTTGGCGTTTTGATCGCAAAAGATGCCATGAGCTTCCCCGCGACGATATTCATTCTCACCGCCGGAGCAAGCCTTGGTTGCTGGGTGGGTTATCTTCAGGGACGGTGGCTTGGTAATACCAAATTGGTTCAAGGCTGGCTGTCACATCTTCCCACTCATTATTACCAACGTGCGCACAATCTGTTCCACCGCCACGGTTTATCTGCACTGCTGATCGGTCGTTTCCTTGCATTTGTCAGAACCCTGCTGCCAACACTGGCAGGAATTGCTGGGCTGAAAAACGGACGTTTCCAGATTTTCAACTGGTTAAGTGGGTTCCTGTGGGTCATCATATTAACTACTTTAGGTTATTTTCTTGGCAAAAGTCCGCTTTTCCGTCAATACGAAGAATATGTGATGAATTTTCTCGTTCTGTTACCACTGGGTTTGCTACTCATTGGCTTAATTGGCAGTCTGACGGTCATCTGGCGTAAGAGACGTGCTAACCATCCTCCTCAGTAATATCCTGTCGTGATAATTTTTCTTCTGCCAATACAAAGGCTGGCTTTTCCCTGTGGTATCGAGCCAAAACATACCACAGGGTATTGAACTTCCGGTAAATTTCCTCCTCAACTGGCCTTCCTATTTCTTTATCCAATAGCTATCTGTCAAACAGAATTTAAGATTAATCTCAGGAAGAACAGGATGATTTTTGACATCTGTGCTTTAAACTCCTTATAAAAGAGACTATGTTAGAAATTCATCCATCGTATATTTCAGGAGCATAATATGTCGCAGAAGAAAAACTCTGAAGATTTACGTACTGAATTGCAATCCCTTGCGGATACGCTGGAAGAAGTTCTCAATAGTTCCGGTGACAAATCCAAGGCTGAATTGGAAAAACTACGTAGTAAAGCAGAAAAAACGTTGAAAGATGCGCGAGTCACGCTCAGTGATGCCAGCGATAAGTTGGTCGATCAAACAAAGGAAATGGCAGGTCGTGCGGATAATTATGTTCGTGACAATCCGTGGACAGGTGTAGGAATCGGTGCAGCAGTTGGTGTTGTGTTAGGTATTCTACTGGCAAAACGCTGAGATGATCCAATCACCCCGTTCACAAGGCCCCGGCAAAGGGATCTTTGATACTTTACGACGAGTGGCAGCGATTGTTGTTAGCATGGTTGAAACCCGTATCCGGCTCATAGCCGTTGAGTTGGAAGAAAATACGGCCACGCTGGTGCAGTTGCTGCTGCTGATTGGGTTCACGCTATTACTTGCGACCTTTGGCCTGATGTGCCTGTTAATATTGATATTCTGGGTCATTGATCCTGTTTATCGAGCAACGGCAATGGCTATTACCGCAGGCATTCTGCTGATTCTTGCCGTATTTGGTGCAATATGGACGATCAGGAAAAGCAGAAAGCTGATTTTTTTCAATTCAACCCGTGAACAGCTAAAAATAGATCGCAAAATGCTGGAGGATGACCATCATGAATAAGTCACGGTGCCAACAGCGAGAATGGCGAAAACAGCAGTTATTACTGGAAATACAGCAGCAACGGCACTCACTTTCAGAGTGTACCCAACACTGGCTTGATATCACTCAGCCTTATGACAGAGGTTGGCAAACCCTATCTGCCTTCAAGCCTTATGTCGCCATTGGCTCGGGTATCGCACTGATCTATGGGATATGCCATCCCATGAAGTTTTATCGCGGGTCACGCCGTATGGTTAGCCTTTTGGGATTTATTAGGGGGATTAAGTCGGTTTTATCGGTCGCAATAACCTAAATTTCCCGTCTCCAATCTTAGTTTTATAGCCAATCAAGATAAATGTATCGCTCAGTCCTTTGCTCTCTCTGTGCCATAAAAAATAAAAGCCTTCAAAACTTGAGCGTTTTTATATAAGCAAAATTAGCAGAACTACTTCCGTCAGATAAGGCAGCCTGTTACCAGACCGCGCTTATCCGACACAGCATCACCCTTAACGCAATGCCTTAAGAATATGATACGCAGCTTCCACGCGGACAGGATTTGGATAGTTCTTGTTAGCCAACATTACAATGCCAATTTTCTCCTCCGGGATGAAAGCAATATAAGCTCCAAAGCCATCGGTACCGCCGGTCTTATGCACCCAGGATGCCGGTACGGCAGAGCGTGGCGGTATCAGTGCCTCAACCTCACGCGGTTGTAAAGCGATGTCATTGTTGCTGTCGGCAATCACCCTCTGCGGATTGATAGGCCAGTTATGCATTTCCCATCCCAATCCCTGGAACATGTTTCCCACTTGGTAATAACGAGACTGAGCCGCGAGGATAGCCTTCTTTAACTTATCGTTATCGGCAGGCAGGCTGTCCGGAGCCATATTGGCCTGCATATATTTCACCATATCTTGCGTGGTAGATTTTACCCCGTAGGCTTCTGCACTCAACATGCCCGGTGTGACGCGAACCGGTTGACCATTCTTATATCCCCACGCGTAATCTGACTGCATAGATTCAGGGACGGTTATAAAAGTATGCGTCAGTTTTAAAGGCAGGAAAACATACTTCGTCATATAGGTTTCAAATGTCAACTGGCTTTTATTTACAGCCAGCGCACCGAATAAGCCAATACTGGCATTGGAGTAATTGCGTATCATCCCAGGTGCCGACAGTGGCTTCCATTGCTGGTAGTACTGCCACAATGACTTCTGATCCGTGACCGAATCCGGGAGCTGAAGAGGAAGTCCCCCCGCAGTGTACGTCGCCAGATGCAGCATTTTAACATCCCGCCACTGACTGCCCGTTAGCTCAGGACTGTACGCCGTCACCGGATCATTAAGATTTAGAATATCGGTTTGCATGGCATATCCCCCGGCGATCCCGGTAAAGGTCTTGCTGACCGAACCTAGTTCAAACAGGGTATTTTCCGTTATCGGGCGTTGAGTTTTTATATCCGCCACGCCGTAGTTAAAAAATTGCGGCTTTCCATCATAAATCACAGCGACAGCCATACCGGGAATATCCTGTTTTTCGAGCAGCGGCGTAAGCGTATCATTGACAATTTTTTCAACCTGTTGCGCCGTCAGTGTTTTTTGTGCTGAGGCATAAAACGGAGAGGTTGCTATTGTGGCAAAGGCCAAGGTATTGATTACAAATTTTTTCATCATTGGGAAATCTTTCATAGGTTGATATATCAGACTGTTACTCTTTAAACGTAGGTTTTTCGCTCCAATGGACCTCAAACCCCAAGGTATGCAATCACGAAATGTTTAAGTCACTGGCCAGTTGTGTCAGTACTCCGCCGGAGAAATTACAGGCCTTAAAAAGCCTCGGGGACAGGCCGATTGCGGAAAGTGAAGAACCATTGTAATTATCTTTCGAAGAGAGGACAGAAAAGAGATTTTAATTGAAGGTTTATGTTCAAAAAAACAAGATTCATTTTCCAGAGCATAAACCCAACTCATTTATTGAAATCAATTAATATTCCATAAACACGGACAGTTACATTAACAATATAATAGGGCGTGTTGACGTTTTGCAAGGGATTATTAGGCAGCGTGATGATTTAGTATAATTACTTTCGCCAAAAAACAACCAGCCCTCACCATCATGCCGCGAGCTATGTTAACCGATCTCCATTGGAATAAGCTATCTGCATTGATGCAACACACCGGATGGGTTTAGACAAACCTGAACACCGTTTGACCTTGGAAAGCATTCTTTACCGGATGAGAACGAGCATTCTCTGTTCATTTTGAGCTTTCGGGTGGTCAAATTCACGATAGTGTCCACGCAGAAACCTGAACGAGCGCTAATGCTATTTTCATCTCTCGTCTTTTTCTTATTCTCTTTCAAATCCTTTTTCGTATGTCAGGTAATTCCTTCAAAAAAACTGCAATAAATTGTTAATATTCCTTACTATCAACAAATAACCTCTCTCCTTAGAATACCTGCCATCAACTCATGATTAACAAATTGTGTTTTTTAGCTCATGAGTTGGTCATTAAAAATATAAACAGACCTTTTATTATCATTGCCTTCTGTATCTTGGAGATGTTCATGAAAAAATTTGAAGATAGTAGCCTGTTGGCGGCTCGCATTTTAATATCAACCCTGTTCATTATCGCAGGATATGGGAAGCTGGGTGATGCTTATGCGGGGACACAGCAGTTCATGGAGGCAATGAAAGTTCCGGGAATTTTACTGCCACTCACTATCTTACTTGAACTGGGTGGTGGCCTTGCCGTATTGTTCGGTCTGCTGACGCGTACCACTGCGGTATTTACGTTTATTTTCTGTATTCTGACAGCACTTCTGTTCCACAGCGATTTTTCAGATGGCATGAACCAAACAATGTTCTTGAAAAATATGGCCATCGGTGCAGGTTATCTACTATTGGCGATGATGGGGCCTGGAAAATTCAGTATTGACCGCGCACTGAATAAAAACTGGTAATTGCCGGCCATTTCAAAATTATCCTCTATTGCCAAAAGCCCCTGACTGTGGATTCTCAGTAAAGGGGCTTCATTTCATGAATATTTTATTGCTTCATAAACAGTTTGGGTATTTCACGCAGGCACCACGACTTGGCCTCGCCCATACTATCGCGCCGCCATGCCATAATGATGTTGGTTTCATGGCTGTATTCCGAACCAATAACCCGTAGTCGTTTTTCGGCAATGTCCTGCTCTACCATCGGGTATGGCATCGTTGCTACCCCTAAACCCGCCAAAAGTGCACGACGCTTATCCTCTAACGTACTGACGGTTAACCGTGCTTGTTTATCCAATAATTTCACTGTCAGCACAGGGCGCTCCCTTGCTGTATCAGCGACTGCTATTCCACGGTACTTGACCCGCGTGGCATCAGATAAAGGTTCGGGTTCATGGTGGATAGGATGATCCACACTGGCAACATAGACGTTATTGATGGAATAAAGTGTACGTGAATTGATTTCCGCAGAGGGCCTGAAATGGATATCTGGTGCGATAACAATATCCGCATACCCTGTTTCCAGCCGTTCCCAAGCCCCTGCCAGCACTTCCGTCATTAATGAGAACTGTGTATTCGATTTTTTCGCCAGTTTATCCACAAGGGGGAACAGCGATACAACGGGAAACAACGCTTCACAGACGATAGTCAGGTGAGTTTCCCATCCACGGGCAAGGGCTTCTGCATCTGCCGTGAGCTTATCTGCGGCTTCCAGCAATAACCGTCCCCGCTCCAGCAACATCCGGCCAACATTGGTAAATTTCGTGCGATGACCCGATCGATCGAACAATACAACATCCAGCTCTTCTTCCAATTTTTGCATGGTATAGCTTAATGCAGAAGGCACACGCCCCAATTCATCCGCTGCTGCCGCAAAACTTCCCCGTCGGTCGATCGCATCCATAACGCGCAGGGATTCTAATGTAAGCGCCCGTTCTTTACCCATAATTTTCTCAATCAGTAATTTTGAATATAGCAACCAGATTAACTGGCTAACATTTCAACGTCCAGATAATTAAGATCAGGCAAAATTAGGTTTATCCCCATAGATTTCAAGTTGCAGCTTGAAAGATGAAGGGCATATTGGCAAAGAGATGACGGTCATGATAATAACTAGAACAGCAAATCAATGCGGTAAAGCCGATTATGGCTGGCTCAAAGCGCGCTATACTTTTTCATTCGGCCACTATTTCGACCCAAAATTTTTGAACTATGGCGCATTGCGCGTCCTTAATCAGGAAGTCCTTGCGCCTAAGGCTGAATTTCAGCCAAAAGCGTATCCCCACGTCGATATTCTGAATATTATCCTGCAAGGCGAAGCCCAATACCGGGATAGTGAGGGAAGTCATATTCATGCACGCCAAGGAGACTGCCTGCTGTTTTCCGCCCGTCAGGACATTCGCTACAGTGAACATAATATCAGCGATGAAATCCCGCTGACACGCATGCAACTCTGGCTCAATGCCTGTCCGGAACAGGAGCCGCTACCGTTGCAACGCACAGTACTGCCAAACCGACCATTAACATTACTGGCCTCTCCCTCGTCAGAAAACAAGAGCATGTTCCTGCGCCAACAGGTATGGGTAAGTTATCTGGTGATCAAGACCAGCGATATACAAACTCTGCCTTTGCGGGGAAAAAATGCTTATCTGCAATCCATCCGTGGCAATGCAAAAATCAGCGGCAGCAATCATGCCAACGTGGAAATCAAATGTGGGGATGGGGTATTTATTCAGGAAGAATTGCTGCTAAAACTGCGGGCAGACACACCATTTCAGGGGCTGCTAATCGATTTGGGTGGCTGATTCTCATACTCTGACAGCACGTTTTTCATCTGCCCAGAAAAAGAATAAGCCCTATAAAGCCAAAGCTCTATAGGGCTGAATCTGGTGGAGTTGACCGATAAGCCGGGTTCTGTCGTGGACAATCATTCATCTAGGCCAGAACTTGCGCGCTGGCTCAAGCAACCTACCCGGGTTCAGTACGGGCCGTACCATGTGAACCTCTATTTGGTCTTGCTCCGGGTGGAGTTTACCGTGCCACGGACTGTTGCCAGCCGCGCGGTGCGCTCTTACCGCACCCTTTCACCCTTACCTGATCCCACCCTTATTTTTGCAAACAAAAGTAGGCCATCGGCGGTTTGCTCTCTGTTGCACTAGTCGTAGGCTTTCACCCCCCAGACGTTATCTGGCACCCTGCCCTGTGGAGCCCGGACTTTCCTCCCCTTTACATCTCCCGAAGGAGAGCGGTAAAGCAGCGACTGTCTAGTCAACTCCGGCGCGGATTATAAGGGGTTTGATATCCGATGTATAGGCCTTTTCACGCACCTTCTTCGATTTGCTCAAGGGCATGGCGATACAGTGCGTTTTTCTTTACACCATGAATCTCCGCCGTCAATGCCGCCGCCTTCTTCAAGGGCAGTTCTTTTTGTAGTAGTTCCAGTGTTCGTAGGGCTTCTGGCGGCAGGCAATCTTCCGCCGGTTTACGATAGCCTTCAACAATCAGTACCATTTCTCCCCGGCGACGGGTTTCATCTTCTCTGATCCATGCCAAAAGCTCACCCACAGGCATACCCTTAATGGATTCCCACGTTTTGGTCAGCTCCCGTGCCAACACGACATAACGATCAGCGCCCCACACTTCCACAATATCTTCTAAACTGTCCAACAGACGATGTGTCGATTCATAGAAGATCAGCGTTCGCGGCTCCTGCGCCAAATCGCGCAGTGTATCCCGGCGTCCCTTACTTTTTGCCGGCAGAAAACCTTCGTAGCAAAAACGATCAGAAGGCAATCCGGCAGCAGACAACGCGGTGATCGCTGCACAGGGACCTGGTAGTGGAACCACATTAATGCCCGCTTCACGACAACGGCGGACAACATGATAGCCCGGATCGTTGATTAATGGTGTTCCTGCATCAGACACGAGAGCAATGCTCAAACCTTGCTCTAATTTCGCAAGTATTTGATCTGCCTTCTGCTGTTCATTATGATCATGAAGTGCGAACATGCGCGCATTAATGGCAAAATGTTGAAGCAATAGGCCAGTGTGTCGCGTATCTTCGGCTGCAATCAGATCGACATGTTTAAGAACTTCAAGTGCGCGCTGAGTGATATCCCCAAGGTTTCCGATAGGGGTTGGCACAACATATAGCGTGGATGTCGTAACCACTGCTCGATTGGTTTGATTCATTGTTTCATCCGAATGACCGATTTAAAATTGAGCATCTTTGAAAAAAACATCACTGGATACAGTATGCTTCCCTCAATTTTTGTGCGTTTCAAAACTGGTTTAGTCTGCACAGCGCTGCTGTCGACTATGATTATTGCAGGGTGTACCACGCCAGAACAGCAAGGGCAACCACCTTCTAAGCCACAAGACAAGATCAGCGCAGAGATTAACCGCTATCAGTCCATTATTGATGCAGCTCATAATCAACCGTCTCTGGATGTTATCCGCGCTTATATTGCGCTGGAAACACATACCGCAGACGACGCTGCTCACCAGAAAAACATTGATGATACATGGCAGGTACTGACGCATCTTTCCCCACAACAGTTGGGCGAACTGGTGATTAATGCCAATGAGTATACGCTTCAGGGCTGGCTTGACCTACTCAATGCCTATCACGTCAATAAACAAGATCTAGATAAGCTACGTACTGCCATCACTGACTGGCGTACCCGCTATCCAGATAACCCTGCTATCCGTAGTTTGCCCACTTCGCTGCAACAAATGCTGCTCAAGCCAAAGGACAGCCATGCCATTATCGGGCTATTCCTCCCCCTGAGCGGTCAGGCAAAAGTGTTCGGTGAGGCAATCCGTCAAGGCTTCCTTGATGCACAAAAAGGACTGCCACAGCCAACTTTGCCTGTAAATGCTACCGTATCAGCGCCAGAAGCAGGGGTAGCAGCAAATACGACTGAAACCGCACTGTCATCTTCTCCAGTCTCGGCAATTTCAAACACTATTGCTGCTGTCCCCGTCAACGATCAGCCGGTGAAAGTCTATGATACCAACAGCCAACCACTCACCAACCTGCTGGCACAAGCTGAACAAGATGGTATTACGCTGGTTGTTGGACCATTGCTGAAACCGAGTGTGGAACAATTGGTACAAATTAATACGCTATTGAACATTCTCGCCCTCAACGAACTGGACGTTTCACAATCGCGGCCTAATATCTGCTATTTCTCCCTGTCTCCTGAAAATGAGGCGCAAAATGCGGCTTTACATCTCTGGCAGCAACAAAAACGCAATCCATTAATATTAGTGCCACGTAACGAGCTAGGTAATCGGATAACTAAAGCCTTCGCAGAAGAATGGCAGAAATTGGGCGGTAATGTGGCTTTGCAACAGACTTTCGGAACACTGGGTGAAATGAAGCAATCCATCAATCGGGGTATTGGCATTCGTTTATCTGGTACGCCCATTCCAGTCAGTGCTTACCTGCCGGATGCGGGGGAATCACCGCTCAAAACGAACGGAGCGGTGATCGCCACAAGCGCCCCTACAAATTCTGCCAGTGGTGCCGTCGATGCCGTTTACATTGCAGCGACAACGGATGAACTGACTCTCATCAAGCCAATGATCGATATGGCAATCAGTTCCCGTAAGAAACCCGCGCTCTATGCTAATTCACGCAGTAATAAGGCGGGTGTCGGGCCGGATTTCCGTCTGGAAATGGACGGCATGCAGTTTAGTGACATTCCATTGCTGACAGGCGTCAATTTGCCATTAATGCAACAAGCCGCCAGTAAATTTGCCAATGACTATTCCCTGATGCGTCTCTATGCTATGGGCATAGATGCATGGTCACTGGCTAATCAGTTTACACAGCTACAGCAAGGCACTGGGTTCCATATGAAGGGGGCGTCGGGAGAGCTTTCCGTTACAAATGATTGTACAATATTACGCCATCTAGCGTGGATGCAGTTTAACAATGGCCGCATCATTATCGAGAATAATGCAGCCAATAATATTGATGCCACTGTTGACAGCACCGTTAATAAAAGCGCTGACAGCAGTAACGCAGTACAATTAATGCCATAAGTAACACTAATGGTCATTTCAGGATGAAAAAACCAAGCATCAATCGCTATGCGCAGGGACGCCATTACGAGCAGCAGGTTAAACAGTTTCTGCAACAACAGGGGCTTGTCTTTGTTGCGGAGAATGTGAAAATTCGGGGTGGGGAAATTGATCTGATTATGCGTGATAAACAGACATGGGTATTTGTCGAGGTTCGTTTCCGCCAGAACGCAACATATGGTGATGCCATTGCTACAATTACCCAGAGCAAGTGCAGAAAAATATTGCATACAGCTTCTGTCTGGCTGTATCAACGCAACGAGTGTCTGGAGACGGCCTCGTGTCGCTTTGATATTTGTGCAATTACAGGTCAGAAATTTGAATGGCTGAAAAATGCCTTCACCTGAATGAAAACCTATTGCTATACCCAATAGATTTCAAGTAGCAGCTTGAAAGATGAAGGGTATATAGGCTATCACTCTCTAAATAAAATAGATTCTTAATATATAGGTCATAACGTGCTGGATAGAATTAAAGTCTGCTTTACAGAAAGTATTCAAACTCAAATCGCAGCAGCAGAAGCATTGCCCGACGCGATATCACGCGCCGCAATGATGATGGTTCAATCACTGCTGAATGGCAACAAAATCCTTTGCTGTGGCAATGGCGGCTCTGCCGCGACAGCACAGCGTTTTGCCGCCAGTATGATAAACCGATTTGAGACAGAGCGGCCAAGCCTGCCAGCTCTGTCTCTGAATGCTGATAACGTGGTGATCACTTCCATCGCCAACAGTAAACAGCCAGACGAAATCTATGCCAAACAGGTCAGAGCGCTGGGACATGCTGGAGACGTTCTGCTTGCCATCTCTACGCACGGAAACAGCCGGGATATCATCAAGGCGGTGGAAGCGGCTGTCACGCGCGATATGACGATTGTCGCACTGACCGGTTATGATGGTGGTGAACTAGCAGGCTTACTGGGACCACAGGATGTAGAAATCCGCATCCCTTCGCATCACAGTATCAGAATTCAAGAAGTTCACATGCTGACAATTAACTGTCTGTGCGACTTAATCGATAATACGTTATTTCCTCATCAGGATGACTAAGGAGCTCAATAATGCGGCTATTTTCTCTATTAATAGTATTTTGCAGTGCAATGTTATTGCAGGGATGTATTGGTGCCGCCGTCGTGGGTTCTGCCGCGATTGCGACAAAAGCGGGTAGTGACCCCCGGTCAATTGGTCAACAGGTTGACGATGGCACGCTGGAAGCCCGCGTCAGCAATGCCATCAGCAAAGATCCGCAAATTAAGGCACAAGCCCGCATAATTGTGACTGTTTATCAGGGTAGAGTGCTGCTAACGGGACAGAGCCCGGATCTGCAACTGGCTGATCGGGCAAAACAGCTCGCCTCAAAGGTTGAAGGCACTGAAGTGGTATATAACGAAGTCCGTCAAGGTAATCCTGTTGACCTGGGTACGGCCTCTGTAGACACTTGGCTGACAACCAAAGTACGTTCCAAGATTTTAGCCAGTGATTCAGTGAAGTCATCGAATATCAAGGTCGTTACTGAAAATGGTGAAGTCTTTTTGTTTGGTATTGTCACCAGACAGGAAGGTGCAGATGCTGCGAAGATAACCAGTGAAACCAGCGGTGTTAAGCGCGTAACAACGGCATTCACTTATCTCAATTGAGATCCCGTTGAACATCACCTGTACGTATAGCGGCACAAGTCAGTGCCGCTTTTATTTGAGCATCTCATTGCTATCTCGCTATCGCAATTTATTTTGTTTCAGATAACTTTCTCCCCCTAG
Source organism: Xenorhabdus bovienii SS-2004 (assembly GCF_000027225.1). NCBI lineage: Bacteria > Pseudomonadati > Pseudomonadota > Gammaproteobacteria > Enterobacterales > Morganellaceae > Xenorhabdus > Xenorhabdus bovienii. The sequence goes on along the minus strand of NC_013892.1, from coordinate 3,732,409 downwards.
CTGTCGCATTTGCTGCAAAATCCACTGCTGACGCTGCAACAAATAAGCTGAGGGCGCATCAACTTTATAACGATAAGGGTTGGGTAACACCGCTGCCAGTAATGCCGCTTCAGAGGCAGTTAAACGGCTGGCCGATTTACCAAAATAATGCCATGCCGCTTCTTCCACACCAAAAATGCCATGACCAAATTCGGCAATATTGAGATAGACCGTCAAAATACGTTTCTTTGACCATAATAATTCCAAAACAATGGCCATTCCTGCTTCCAATCCCTTTCTCACCCAACTGCGACCTTCCCACAAAAACAAATTTTTGGCGGTTTGCTGGGTAATAGTGGAAGCACCCCGTATCCGCTTCTGAAATTTTTTATTATGTGCCATCGCCGTTTTGATAGCCTCAAAATCTAATCCCCAATGTTTTGGAAAATTTTGATCTTCGGCCGCAATGACGGCTAATGTCATATAAGGTGAAATTTGATTCTGATCTACCCATGAGGAACGGGAAACATAAGATAAATTAATTGACATTAAGGCACTAATTTGACGCTCTGCCATTACCATAGAAAACGGCACCGGCAGAAACGAAAACAAAATTACAGTAACGAACCACAGAATTGTGATCGCTACCGCAATTTTCTTCAACCAGAACCACAATATTGAAAAAGGATTTTTCATCCGATTACTCAATCATTTCCAATATTTTGCGAACCAATTTATCAATTCCTTGTTCAGCCTGAGATAGAGATTCAGCAAGCATATAGGCTGGAGTAGTTACAATTTTGTTTTTAAAATCAATGACAATGTCATCAACTGGGCACTCAATGTGAATTCCTCCCATTGCTTCTATTTGTGCCGCAGTTTCTGGGTCATTACCGATGGTTACTTTTATCGGCCTGCCTAATATTTTAGCTACCATAACGGGTGCAATGCACATGAATCCCATAGGTTTACCCTGCTGATGCATAGAACGCACTATACTTAATAAATCTTTATTTATTTCACATTCTGATCCTTTAAATGCGAAATTACATAAATTCTTAGCGACGCCAAAACCACCAGGAATGATCAGCGCATCCAAGGTATTAATATCAACCTGAGATAAAGGCTGGATATTTCCTCGTGTTATTCGAGCAGACTCCTGCATTGTGTGACGAGTTTCTTTTTCCTCCTTTCCATTAAGGTGATTAATTACATGATGTTGTACTTCATCAGGCGAAAAAAAAGACACTTTGGCACCCAAGCGACTTAAAGAGAGCATAGTCAGGACTGATTCGTGAATTTCACTTCCGTCATAGACTCCGCATCCACTTAATATAACTGCAACGCATTTCATATTTATCTCCATTTGTAGTAGATTAATGCTTAACCCCTTAGAGGGTTAAACACCAATCTTCATCACAGATTTTAATGAATCTTGTAACAAAAAATCTTATCTTTGCTATGTTGGTACCTGTATTCAGTACGGAAGAGTTTTTTAACTACTCGCGCCGAAAACAAATTTTAGATAAGCGGGTAGACAAGTTTCCCTGGTGTTGGCGCAGTATTCGCGCACCCCAACTTCGGTTGGGGTTATTTTTTTGTAGCGTCAGTTAACCAGTTTCTCAATGTTTCTGTATCACTTCTCCATTCCAATTTTAGCTCATCCACCCATTCTTGAACGTTATCCCACCATGCAGGTAAATCAGGTGATTGAATCTGCTGTGCCAATTGCTGTAAGTGACGTAATCCAACAGAACCCGCCGCTCCCTTGATTTTATGAGCCTCCTCGGTGATCCCTTTCTGATCCCTCGCGGTCATGTTTGAATCCAACAAGGCAAGGTAACTTGGCATCATGGTTTCAAAAATTTTCAGGTTATCAGCAATCATTTTTGGCCCGACCAAGTCGATATATTGATTGAGCAACTCTGTATCAAGTAAATCTTCGTTCTTCTTCACAACCTTTGTCTCCTGTAATGTCTGTTCAGGCTCAGACGCCTTACCCCAGAATTTCTCCATCACGGCGGTTAATTCCTTGACAGAAAGCGGCTTACTGAGCACATCATCCATTCCCACATCAAGATATTCTCTTTTATCCTTCAACACATTGGCAGTCAACGCAACCAACGGAGGAAGTGACTGGCTTGGATAGCGCTGGTGTAATTGATGGGCAATATCCAGCCCAGTCATATCCGGCAACTGAATATCAAGTAACACTAAGTCATATTCATCAGGATCAAACATCATCAATGCGTCATGGCCATTCATGGCAACATCGACACTATTTCCCAATTTCTCCAGAACGGAGCGGGCAACAATGACGTTCAGTTCAATATCTTCAACCAACAGGATGTTGAGTGCAGGCAATGGCAATTCGCTTTCTTCCTGTCCTTCTGATTTTTCATCAACAGCAGGGGCAACAATAGACAATGTAAAACAGGAACCTTGATCCACGGTGCTTTCCACGACAATATCTCCCCCCATGCTTTGGGCAAGACGTTTAGAGACGGCAAGCCCGATACCGGTTCCGGTTGCCGGACGCCCACCCGCACTGTCTGTTACCTGATAATACATGGCGAAAATTTTTTCCAACTCACTAGAAGGAATGCCAATTCCGGAATCGGTGACTTCAAATAACAGCCGTTCACCTTCTTCACGCCAGATGCGAACCCGAATCTCACCTTTCTGAGTAAATTTCACGGCATTGCCGATCAGATTCCACAAGATTTGCCGCAAGCGGGTGCCATCAGTTAAGATTTTAGCTGGCAATGGTAATTTTGGTTCTAGTACAAACCGAATGCCTTTCGGCTGTGCCAGTAGCCCTGACAGGTTTTCCAAATCAGCCATAAAGCCCGTGAAGTCAATCTGCTGGTTATCAAGCTGGGTTTTACGGCGCTCAATTTTATCCAATTCAATAATATCATTGAAAATATTGCCAAGAGTGATAGCGCTGACATGGATCGTTTTCAGATAGTTACACTGTTCTGGCGTCAGATCAGTGTCCATCAAGATGCGACTCAAACCAACAATGCCATTCAAAGGCGTACGAAGCTCATGGCTAATCGTTGAGATAAAGGTCGTCTTATCCCGACTGGCATTCTCCAATGCGTCCTGATAGCGCTTACGTTCCGTTATATCGCGCCCAAACCCCATCAGACCGTGCCTTTTGCCAACGCGATCATAAAAAGGAACTTTTCTGAGTTCAAAACAGGCCTTACGTCCATCGGGATAAACCAACCACTGTTCGTAAGTCAACGATACATTGTGACGAAACACTTTTTCATCGGTTTCCATCACCTTACTGGCGACTTCTTTATCGTAAACCTCTGTCGGTGTCAGGCCGATAAGTTGTTTTTCACTTTTGCCTGTCAGCAGTTCCATCGCACGGTTACAACCGGAAAATTCATTGTTTTCATTGCGGTAATAAACCAAGTCGGGAGAAGCATCAAGAAATGAACGTAGCAGAATCGATTGCTGCTCAAGTGCACTCTGGGTTTTTTCACGATGTTCCATTTCCGACTTTAATTTATCCAACAATACCAGATGCGTTTTTTCTGCTTTTTCTCTGTCATTGATTTCATGATTTAATTGAGTAATATTTTCTTTAAGTTGCAGGTTCAATTTGGCATCACGCTGGCGCATTTCCTCCAGTTTTGCGACCAGACTGGATAAACGCTGGCGGGATTCTTCAAGTTGCTCCACCACGATGGAAAGAAAATAAACCGCCCAAGGCGTGATCAATAAACCAAAAAAGATGGAGCCAATTAAATCAGTTCGTTGTACTTCTCCACGCCAATGTAAAGTGATTGCTATCTGTATCACCATCGCAAGGATAATGAGAACAGATGCTAGCAGTAACGAAAAACGCACCAGTCCTAATTTCATCATCAAATCGACATAATACTGGGCAAATCTCCTGATCCGCTTCATAACAACTCCAAGTAAAATCACCAGATTGAATCATAACGTAAAATAAACTCAACTTTGTTGAGGGATATCACCCCAATACCTACAGGAATAAATAGTCATAAAAACAGAATAATTAAGCGATATTTATTTTAAAAATTCTTTCAGAACAAAAAGAAATCAATTATTTATTCTTAGTCAACATAAAATATGCAATTTAATCCTATTATATTGCATGAATTAAGATTAAAATATCGCAATAATGAATTTTAAAAGAATATTTAAAATAATTATCATGCAGTATTTAGTGATATAGCTCACAATACATCAGATTAATGATCTCAGTCACAAAATACAAAACAACGATTATTTTTCTTTTAATTCAAATAAATATTATTATTTTCGTTGCAAAAAACGCGATCTGGCACGATTTGACCTGCTCTATTTTTCTCGCTAAGTTGGGAATCCACTGAAAATCACCTGTCGGATAATTCTCCGACTCATATTTATGCAGTGTCTTTATGCAGTGACATAACATCATTTTGATTTACCGCTTGTTATTGCCAATAAAGCAAGTGGTCTTTGGCTGAGGGCGCAAATCAGACGCCTGTAGCAATAATATATACCTATATCACCTTGAGGGTGATGTGAGAGTCGGACAGACCTTGGGGAGCTCTACCATGTTGTATGATAAATCGCAGGAAAAAGATAACTGTGGCTTTGGATTAATTGCGCATATTGAAGGGGAGCAAAGCCACAAGGTTGTGCGCACGGCCATACATGCGCTGGCTCGGATGCAGCATCGCGGCGCAATTCTGGCAGATGGCAAAACGGGTGATGGCTGCGGCTTATTAATGCAAAAGCCAGATCGGTTTTTCCAGATGATCGCCAGCGATCAGTCATGGCGGCTCGCCAAAAACTACGCTGTCGGCATGCTGTTTTTAAGTCAGGATGCCAAAATTGCCCAATCATGTCGTGACATTGTCGAACAAGAATTACAAAACGAAACCTTGTCCATTGTGGGTTGGCGGGAAGTCCCTATCAACCGCGATATTTTAGGCGGGATTGCCCTGTCAAGCCTCCCTCGTATTGAGCAGATTTTTATCAATGCCCCGGCCGGATGGCGGCCGCAAGATCTGGAGCGCCGGTTGTTCATTGCCCGACGCCGTATAGAGAAGCGCATCACTAATGACGACTTTTATGTTTGCAGCCTGTCCAATCTCGTCACGATTTACAAAGGACTGTGCATGGCGGCTGATTTACCGCGCTTCTACCTCGATTTGGCGGATTTGCGGATGGAATCCTCTATCTGTTTATTTCACCAAAGATTTTCAACCAATACGGTTCCTCGCTGGCCGCTGGCACAACCGTTTCGCTATCTCGCCCACAACGGGGAAATCAATACCATCACCGGCAATCGCGAATGGGCAAGAGCAAGGGCCTATAAATTCCGGACACCACTGATCCCCGACTTACAAACTGCCGCGCCTTTCATCAATGAAACCGGCTCAGATTCCAGTTCACTGGACAATATGCTGGAATTGTTCCTCAATGGTGGTATGGATTTAATTCGGGCAATGCGTCTGCTGGTTCCCCCTGCATGGCAAAATAATCCTGATATGGATGATGATCTGCGGGCATTCTTCGACTTCAACTCCATGCACATGGAGCCGTGGGATGGGCCTGCTGGCATCGTGATTTCCGATGGACGCTACGCAGCCTGTAATTTGGATCGCAACGGCCTGCGCCCCGCCCGTTATGTGATTACCAAAGATAAGCTGATCACTTGTGCTTCCGAAGTGGGCATTTGGGACTACCAACCTGATGAAGTCGTAGAAAAAGGACGCGTTGGCCCTGGTGAGTTAATGGTAATTGACACCTATGAAGGCCGCATTCTCCATTCCGCTGAAACCGATAATGATTTGAAAATCCGCCATCCTTACAAAGAGTGGCTGGACAAAAATGTCAAACAATTGACCCCATTTGAGAAACTGCCGGAAGATCAAATCGGTCAGCGTGATTTAGATGATCGGATGCTGGCGACTTATCACAAACAATTTGCCTACAGTAATGAAGAGCTGGATCAAATTATCCGTGTGCTCGGTGAGAATGGACAGGAAGCCACTGGCTCAATGGGGGATGATACTCCGTTTGCGGTGCTTTCCAGCCGTCCACGTGTCATTTATGACTATTTTCGGCAGCAATTTGCCCAAGTTACCAATCCTCCCATCGATCCACTGCGTGAAGCTCATGTCATGTCGCTGGCGACCCGTATTGGGCGGGAAATGAACGTCTTTTGTGAAGCAGAAGGTCAGGCACATCGGCTGAGTTTTGAGTCCCCTGTACTGCTCTATTCTGATTTTGTGCAACTCACGACACAGCAAGAACCCTACTATCACGCTGAAATACTGGATTTGACGTTTAATCCACAAGAAAGCAGCCTCAAAAGTGCTGTCACAACGTTATGCAAACAAGCTGAAGAACTGATCCGCAACGGAGCGGTATTGCTGGTTCTGTCTGACCGAAATATTTCACCAGAAAAATTGCCTATTCCCGCCCCCATGGCTGTCGGAGCTATCCAGCACTGTCTGGTTGAGAAAAGCCTCCGCTGTGATGCTAACCTGATCGTAGAAACCGCCAGCGCCCGCGATCCACACCATTTTGCCGTACTATTGGGCTTTGGTGCCACTGCGGTTTATCCCTATCTGGCGTATGAATCACTGGGAAAAATGGTGGACGATGGCACGATCAACACGCCATATATCCGCGTTATGCTGAACTATCGCAACGGCATCAATAAAGGGCTATATAAGATTATGTCCAAAATGGGCATTTCCACTATTTCCTCTTATCGTTGCTCTAAATTATTCGAAGCCGTCGGCCTGCATTCCGATGTGACAGATCTGTGTTTTAACGGCGTTGTCAGCCGTATTGAAGGGGCAGATTTCAACGATTTTGAACAAGATCTGCGTAATCTATCCAAACGGGCGTGGTTACATCGCCATACCCTTGAGCTGGGGGGATTGCTGAAATATGCCTATGATGGGGAATATCACGCTTATAACCCCGATGTCATCAATACATTGCAGGCGGCTGTTCACAGTGGCAAATACAGTGATTATCAGAAATATTCCCAGCTAGTGAACGGCCGCCCCGCCACGACGCTGCGAGATTTGCTCGCTATTTCTTCTAAAGCAGAGCCCATCGCCATTGAGGAAGTCCAACCAGCCGAATCCCTGTTCAAACGTTTTGACACGGCTGCCATGTCAATTGGTGCCCTAAGCCCTGAAGCCCATGAAGCACTGGCTGAGGCGATGAATACGCTGGGCGGTTTTTCCAATTCCGGTGAAGGAGGGGAAGATCCTGCGCGTTATGGCACGAAGAAAGTGTCCCGCATTAAACAAGTCGCTTCCGGACGTTTCGGGGTAACTCCCGCGTATCTGAGCAGTGCTGATGTGATCCAAATAAAAGTTGCCCAAGGAGCAAAACCAGGGGAAGGCGGCCAGTTGCCGGGGGATAAGGTGACGCCTTATATCGCCAGACTGCGCTATTCCGTACCGGGGGTGACACTGATTTCACCGCCGCCGCATCACGATATTTATTCTATCGAAGATTTGGCTCAGTTAATTTTCGACCTTAAGCAGGTCAATCCGAAAGCACTAATTTCAGTCAAACTGGTTTCAGAACCGGGCGTAGGAACTATTGCCACAGGTGTGGCAAAAGCCTATGCGGATTTGATCACCATTGCCGGTTATGACGGAGGAACAGGCGCAAGTCCGCTGTCATCAGTGAAATATGCCGGCTGTCCGTGGGAACTGGGTCTGGTAGAAACGCAACAGGCGTTAGTCGCCAATGGACTACGCCATAAAGTCCGCCTTCAGGTTGATGGCGGATTGAAAACAGGTGTGGATATCATTAAGGCCGCCATTTTAGGTGCGGAAAGTTTCGGCTTCGGCACGGGGCCAATGGTTGCCCTCGGGTGTAAATATCTGCGGATCTGCCATCTGAATAACTGTGCTACTGGCGTGGCAACGCAAGATGAAAAATTGCGTAAGTCTCACTATCATGGCCTGCCTGAGCGCGTGATCAATTATTTCCGTTTCATTGCGCAGGAGACACGTGAGCTCATGGCGCAACTGGGCATACGGGAATTAACGGATCTGATTGGCCGGACAGACTTACTTCAGATATTGGAAGGCATTTCTGCCAAACAAAGTAAGCTCAACCTTGAGCCGCTGCTGGAAACCGCACAACCCCACGAAGGCAAGGATCTGCATTGTACTGAAGATAACCCGTCATTTGATCAGGGTATTTTGAATAAAAATATCATCAAGCAGGCTATGCCTTATGTGAAAAATTCACAGAGTAAAAAACTTTATTTTGATATCCAAAATACTGATCGTTCCGTCGGAGCCTCACTGTCAGGTGAAATCGCGGCGTTGCATGGTGATCAGGGTCTGGCAGCCGATCCCATAAAGTTACACTTCACAGGCACAGCCGGGCAAAGTTTTGGCGTCTGGAATGCGGGTGGCGTCGAATTGACATTAACTGGCGATGCCAATGATTACGTCGGAAAGGGCATGGCGGGAGGTCAAATTGTCATTCGACCTCCGGTTGGTTCTGCATTCAGAAGTAACGAAGCGACCATCATCGGTAATACCTGTCTTTATGGTGCAACAGGCGGAAAATTGTTTGCCGCCGGAAATGCAGGCGAGCGCTTTGCCGTACGCAACTCCGGTGCTATCACGGTTATCGAAGGCATCGGTGATAATGGCTGTGAATATATGACCGGTGGGATCGTCTGTGTTCTGGGCAACACAGGGGTGAATTTTGGCGCTGGCATGACTGGCGGATTCGCTTACGTTCTTGATGAATTTGATGATTTCCGCAAACGAGTCAACCCAGAATTGGTCGAAGTACTCTCAATAGATACCTTGGCCATTCACAAAGAACACTTGCGTGGATTGATCACCGAACACGTCCGATTGACGGGCTCCCAGCATGGCGAAAGCATACTGGAAAGCTGGTCACAATGGGTCAATAAATTCGCGCTGGTTAAACCTAAGTCCAGTGATGTCAGTGCATTGTTGGGACACCGCAGCCGTTCTTCCGCAGAATTGCGGGTTCAAGCGCAGTAAGGAGTTAAAAATGAGTCAGAACGTTTATCAATTTATCGACTTACAGCGTGTCGATCCTCCGAAAAAGCCGTTGAAAATCCGCAAAATAGAATTTGTGGAAATTTATGAACCTTTTTCTGAAATGCAGGTTGAGGCACAGGCAGATCGCTGCCTTTCATGTGGGAATCCCTATTGTGAGTGGAAATGCCCTGTGCACAACTATATTCCGAACTGGCTGAAACTCGCGAATGAAGGCCGGATTATTGAAGCGGCGGAACTCTCCCACCGGACGAATAGCCTGCCAGAAGTCTGCGGACGAGTCTGTCCGCAAGATCGCCTGTGTGAAGGTGCCTGTACGCTGAATGATGACTTTGGTGCTGTTACCATCGGCAATATTGAACGTTACATTAACGACACCGCCATTGCGATGGGCTGGAAGCCGGATATGTCAGACGTGATCCCGACAGGCAAACGTGTGGCAGTGATTGGAGCCGGCCCTGCGGGGCTGGCCTGTGCAGATGTCCTAACCCGCAACGGCGTACAAGCGGTAGTTTACGATCGCCACCCTGAAATTGGCGGCTTGCTCACGTTTGGCATTCCTGCTTTCAAACTGGAAAAAGACGTGATGATCCGCCGCCGTGAAATTTTCTCCGACATGGGTATCGAATTCCGCTTAAACACGGAAATAGGCAAAGACATTACGCTTGCTGAACTCACCGAGCAATTTGATGCTGTATTTCTGGGCGTGGGTACTTATCAGTCTATTCATGGCGGACTTGAAAACGAAGGTGCTGACGGAGTCTATGATGCCCTGCCCTTCTTAATTGCCAATACCCGTCATTTAATGGGCTACCCCGCTTTACCGGAACAACCTTATGTTGATATGAAAGGTCAGCGTGTTCTGGTACTCGGAGGCGGTGATACAGCAATGGATTGCCTGCGCACTTCTGTTCGCCAAGGCGCAACCCATGTTATCTGTGCTTATCGGCGGGATGAAGGCAATATGCCAGGTTCTCGTCGAGAAGTGAAAAATGCCAAGGAAGAAGGTGTGGATTTTCAGTTTAACCTTCAGCCGCTCAGTATTGAGATCAATAGCGCAGGTCAAGTTTGCGGCGTCAAAGTCGCGAAAACACAACTTGGCGAAATGGATGAAAAAGGCCGCCGTCGAGCTGAAATCATTCAGGGCTCCGAATTTCGGATCGAAACCGATGCTGTTATCACGGCGTTTGGTTTCAAACCTCACAACCTGCACTGGCTGAATGCGCATCAGATCAATCTCGATCAGCAGGGACGTATTGTTGCTCCTGAAGCCAGCAACCTGCCCTTCCAAACCAGTAATCCTAAAATATTCGCAGGCGGGGACGCTGTTCGTGGTTCTGATTTAGTGGTTACTGCGATTGCGGAAGGTAGAAAGGCGGCATCCGGTATTCTCGACTATCTCGAGGTTTAATCCCTATTCACTGTTTCTTCAATTACTTCTCCGGTCTTTTGACCGGAGAAAATTTCAAAAATTCAGAGACAAGTTCACTTTTATCACTTTTTACTCCCACATTAGTTGTATTTTTTTGCTTTATGCGACTACTCTTATACCCTAAAGGTAAATATTCAGATTTAATCTACTGTGTTAATACAGCAAAAAATCTTATTCCTCTTATCAAAGAGAAGACGGTTTTTTTAGTGTAATTAGTTAAACGATATCCAAACAAAAATTAAATAATAGTTAATTAAGTAATAACTATTCATTGACAATGACTGGAATAAATAGATGCGCTTACTCACACAGATATTCTTATTCTCTTTCATATCTTTAATAATGAGCTCACCCTCAATTGCTCATTTATCGACACAAGCGGAAATCCTGCAACAAGTGCGGGAAAGAGGTGTAAATGCCGTTGTTGCGGAATTAGGAGAAAGTGGAAAAAGGGATGAAGTCGCCTATAACATTACAACAGGTGAAAGTCAGTGGCTGAGAGTTGCATTTACGTTATCCCCCAATATGCATTCCGAATTTTCGAAACAACTCCTTCGCTCTTTATCTTTTGCCTTAATTAATAACCCCGTAGAAGTCTTATCGCTGTCGAAAAAATATAATTCATTCTCATCAGATCAGATCTGCGATATACCGTCAACTTTAAAAGGCTTGGGCGAAAGGACAAGTTTTATTGAAAAGCTGTCTAACAGCCTGAATGCAGCCAAAAAATCGAATTCCGGAAAAAATAAGGAAAATATAGAAAATTGCCTGTGGAGACTAGATCAAACTTTATAGTACCTATTTTTGACTCTCAGGCGAGTGCCTCTATAAAAGCGGGTACGACTAAAAATAATAAAGGAGACCAAAATCTCCTTTATTTTTTATATTGTAACTGTACCTGGTTGCCTGTTTATTTTACAACACGCAAAGTTGGACGACCCTTTGGAGGTTGGGGAGGTTCGTCATCCGATGAGTCATTATCACGAGCAATCTTAGCGTCACTGATAAGCACCAGATTATCCGCTACAGGAACATCAGAATCTTCTGGTGTGGAGCCCGCCTGATAGGCAGATTCTGGCTCAAACATCATTCCTGCGCCATTTTCACGACCATAAACCGCAATCACTGCCGCCATTGGAACAGAGACTTGACGCGCTACACCACCAAAACGGGCGTTGAACCGAACTTCATCGTTAGTCAATTCCAGATTGCCAACAGCCCTCGGCGAAATATTCAGGATGATTTGCCCATCGTTCGCATATTCCATCGGGACATTCACCCCATACAGGGTGACATCCACGACAAGATGCGGAGTCATTTCATTATCCAGCAGCCATTCATAATGCGCCCGCAATAAATAAGGACGACGGGGAGACATTTGAATCATCTCCATAAATTAGCTCCGTGATGGTAAACGCATTTCACGTTCTGCTTCCGTCAGTGAAGCCAAAAATGCGTCACGTTCAAATACACGCTGCATATAAATCTGGATATCTTTTGCACCTGGCCCAGATAACTCTACACCTAATACAGGTAAACGCCACAGCAGAGGCGAAAGGTAGCAATCCACCAGACTGAACTCTTCACTCATGAAGAAAGGCATATCTCTGAAAACAGGCGCCATGGCCAATAATTCTTCTGCAAGCTGTTTCCGTGCAGCATTAGCTTCCTGAGTATTTCCTCCCTGAATTTTATACATCAGGGAATACCAGTTTTTTTCAATTCTATGCATCATCAAACGGCTGCTACCACGTGCAACCGGATATACAGGCATGAGTGGTGGATGGGGAAAACGCTCATCCAGATATTCCATAATGATGCGAGAATCATACAGAGTCAATTCACGATCAACGAGAGTAGGAACCGTCTGATAAGGATTCAGATCAATCAAATCCTGAGGCAAATTACCTGCTTCAACGTGTTCAATCTCAACGCTGACCCCTTTTTCCGCCAGCACAATTCGCACTTGATGGCTAAAAATGTCGGTCGAGCCGGAAAACAGAGTCATTACCGAACGTTTGTTGGCAGCGACAGCCATGAAAACCTCCAAGTTTATCTAAACAAAGGAACGAACAGCCCTTCAGTGAAAAACGGCTATTCTCGCTCATATTCTCATCCTGTTTCGCACTTATTATCCGAGGGTATATTGAAACCCCTGCCAAATCAGGCTCATTCATGGATAAGGCAAAAAATTATTACTAGTCTACCAGATTTTGCACATTTTGTGGGGAAGTACATTGAGAATTAATGATGAAATATCAGAATCTAGTTATTTATTTCTGTAATACGCTATTTTTTGGGAAAAAAGGCTATTCACCAAAGAAAGGAAAATCAGATGATAAAAAAACCCGCCATATAAATGACGGGTTTCAACTTTAACCCATCGCCACAGCCGTGGCAACAAATTAACGTTTGGAGAACTGTGGACGACGACGTGCTTTGCGCAAACCCACTTTTTTACGTTCAACTTCACGAGCATCGCGAGTAACGAAGCCAGCTTTGCGAAGATCAGAACGCAGAGTCTCGTCATAAGCCATCAGTGCACGGGTGATACCGTGACGGATTGCGCCTGCCTGACCAGAAATACCACCACCTTTAACAGTGATGTACAGATCCAGTTTGCCTAACATGTCAACCAACTCCAGTGGCTGACGAACAACCATGCGTGCAGTTTCACGACCGAAGTAAACTTCGAGGCTGCGTTGGTTGATTACGATGTTACCGCTACCTGGCTTAATAAAGACACGAGCGGAGGAGCTTTTGCGGCGACCAGTGCCGTAGTATTGATTTTCAGCCATTGCCTATAATCCCGATTAAATGTCCAGAACTTGTGGTTGCTGTGCCGCGTGGTTGTGCTCGCTGCCCGCGTAAACTTTCAGTTTACGGTACATTGCACGACCCAGTGGCCCTTTTGGCAGCATGCCTTTAACCGCGATTTCAATGACACGCTCAGGACGGCGGGCAATCATCTCTTCAAAGGTCGCTTGCTTGATACCACCGATGTGGCCAGTGTGGTGATAGTAGATTTTGTCAGCACGTTTGTTGCCAGTTACAGCAACTTTTTCGGCGTTAACAATAATGATGTAATCACCAGTATCAACGTGCGGAGTATATTCCGCTTTATGCTTGCCGCGCAGGCGACTAGCGATTTCAGTTGCAAGACGGCCTAAAGTTTTGCCATCTGCGTCAACAACATACCAGTCGCGTTTTACGGTTTCTGGTTTAGCTGTAAAAGTTTTCATTAAAGCTTACCCAATTATAAGTTACACGTTGGTGAACACTCGATGTTCAGAAACTGTTTTTGAGGTTCACACGACTTTTGTCCAGCAAACCTACCCCTTCGAATAGCCTATGCCGGCACTAATGCAAGTTTTTGGGAAAAAAAATCTTGCTGTAACGTGGGGTCGCAAGATTATAGAGAAGTCATCATAAAAAATCGACCCCCAATTCAATAATTATCCTGCCAGATAACGACAATCTCGATTTTTCTTACTGATCAAAGTCAGATATCAGGGCAAATGAGGAAGTTTTAAATATTCCTCACTTTGCATCTCCTGCAAGCGGGACAGACAACGCCGATATTCAAATGTCAGTAATTCCCCTTGATAAATCTGCTCCATCGGCGCTTCAGCATTGATGATGAGTTTTACATGGCGTTCATAGAATTCATCCACCAATGCAAGAAAACGCCGGGCTGCGCTTTCATCCAATGCAGTCATAGCTGGCGTATCATGCAGCAGGACAGAATGATAAAGCTTCGACAACGCAATGTAATCCAACGGACTGCGGGGATCTTCACACAAGGTTTTGAAAGTGATGGCCAGCACCCCGTCAACACTGCTGATGGCAGGCATACTGCGATGGTTAATCTCCAATACCGGATTCGGCTCTCCTTTCCGTCCTGCCAGACGCTGAAACATGCGATGCATTTCCTGTCGGTTATCTTCCGACAAGGGCGTGAGATAAAGATGTGCCTGAGTCAGCGTGCGCAACCGATAATCGATACCCGCATCCACATTCATCACATCGCAGTATTTTTTAATTTGCTCAATGGCTGGCAGGAACCGCGCGCGCTGCAAGCCATTTCGGTACAATTCATCGGGTGGAATATTTGATGTTGCCACCAAGGTAATTCCTCGCTTAAACAGAGCTTCCAGCAAGGTACCGAGGATCATGGCATCTGTAATGTCCGAAACAAAAAACTCATCGAAACAGAGCACATCAGTTTGCGCCTTAAAACCATCCGCTATCACATCCAAGGGATTTTCGTGCCCCTGCAAAGCGGTTAATTCTTCATGTACCCGCAACATAAAACGATGAAAATGGAGACGCAGTTTTCGGTCAGTTGGCAGGCTCTGGAAAAACATATCCATCAACCATGTTTTTCCACGTCCGACGCCGCCCCACATATAAAGCCCCTGAATCGGTCGCGGCTGCTCTGTTGATAAGCCGCCAAATAACCTGCCCAATAGGCTTTTCAGTCCACTTGAAGGTAAAGCCTGCTCCGGAGAGCGATGACCAAGATCGTGATGAATGATATCCAGGCGGGCAACGGTATTACGCTGCACTTCATCAGGTTGGTACTGGCCTTCTGACAGTGCAGATTGATAGAGAGACGAAGGTATAATCGGTGACATCAAAATGACAATCCTTAAAAATTTTTGTTCTCAGCACGATTCATTGTACTGGTAAAAATCGCGCTCATCTTTTCTGTCTGAGTTCGTTATATTTGTTCCCATCTTTCATACTTTTTTCCATATCCTCTCTCAATTCCGCCAATAATTCACGGCGTATCATCGCAAATTTGTATAAAATTGACACATCAAGTGGCATATAAATTAATTAATAATCAATATTCCACTCTGACTTAATTAGCGGTTATAGTGATAGCAATGGTATTGAGACATAGTGGAACACTATTGCCGAACACTGAAGTTAATAAAGGGGTTGCCATGACTTGGGAATATGCACTGATTGGATTAATTATTGGTTTTATCGTTGGCGCACTGGCTGTCCGCTTTGGCAGTTCGAGACTGCGTCAGCAAAATGCAGCACAGGCCGAACTGGAGAAGAATCGGGCAGAGTTGGAAGAGTATCGTAAGGAGCTGGTCAGCCATTTTGCTCACAGTGCTGAATTACTTGATAATATGGCACGCGATTATCGCCAGCTGTATCAGCACATGGCCAAAAGTTCCAACGAACTGATGCCAAACATGCCAATACAGGATAATCCCTTCAATTATCGCCTGACTGAATCTGAAGTCGGTAAAAGTAAAATCACCTCCAGTATGCCTCCACGGGACTATTCTGAGGGAGCATCCGGCCTATTCCGCCCGATTCAAGATAAAAAACAGTAAATTCTCAGGCCGTGGTAACCTGTTGATACCACGGCTCATTGGCTTTCCTGGCATTAAAGAGTTTTGTTTTTTAATTTTAATTCACGTAAATACCTGTAAAGAAACACGGTAAAACAACATTGTTAGTGAACTTTGCTGAATAATTGAGAGTCATAACAGCATCGAAACAATTATGCTTAAAACCTATCCCAATAAGCGTAATTCCCAAGGAAAATGAAATTTCCTGACAGGATAGGTCTTTTAAGTACGATTTCCCTTTCTGGCTTAGGTATTAAGAGAACGTATTCAATGAAAAGAAAAAACACATTGCTCAGTGCACTTGCGATCAGTATTGGATTATCTTTGGCTTCAGCTCCAATGGTAGGTAACGCAGCTTTACCTGCCGCAGTGGCTTCTCAGGAATTACCGAGCCTCGCGCCAATGCTGGAAAAAGTTCTTCCTTCCGTAGTGACTGTGCATGTCTCGGGCACAGAAGTTCAAAATCAGCAGCAGCTTCAGTTACCAGAAGACTTTCAATTTTTCTTTGGACCAGGTTTTCCTCCACAGGAGCAAAGAAGCCGTCCATTCAAAGGATTAGGCTCTGGGGTTATTATCAATGCCAATAAAGGGTATGTGCTGACCAATAACCATGTTATTGAGAAAGCCAATAAAATTCGGGTTCAATTAAACGATGGCCGTGAATATTCCGCAAAACTCATCGGGCGTGACCCACAGACTGACATCGCACTTTTACAGCTGCAAGATGCCAAGAACCTGACAGCCATTAAATTCGCTGATTCTGATCAACTGCGTGTAGGGGATTATTCCGTCGCCATCGGCAACCCATTCGGGCTGGGGCAAACCGTAACATCGGGGATTATCTCTGCCCTTGGCCGCAGTGGCCTGAATCTGGAAGGTTTGGAAAATTTCATCCAGACCGATGCTTCCATCAACCGTGGTAACTCAGGGGGAGCATTGATCAACCTGAAAGGGGAATTGATCGGCATTAACACTGCGATCCTCGCTCCCGGCGGCGGTAACATCGGCATCGGTTTTGCCATCCCAAGTAACATGGCCAGCAACCTCGCAGATCAGCTCATTGCCCACGGTGAAGTCAAACGCGGCCTTCTCGGTATCAAGGGAACCGAAATGACAGCAGATGTCGCCAAGGCACTCAACGTTGATACTCAACAAGGGGCATTCGTCAGCGAAGTCATTCCTAAATCAGCGGCGGCTAAAGCTGACATCAAGCCAGGGGATGTGCTGGTCTCCGTTGACGGCAAAAAAATCACCAGCTTTGCTGAATTGCGTGCGAAGGTTGGTACAACCGCTCCCGGTAAAGCAATCAAAATCGGCCTTCTGCGTAAAGGAAGGCCAATGGAAGTGATCGTAACACTAGAAAATAATGTAGCCCAAGAAACTAAGGCTGAAAACTTGAGCGTTGCCCTGCAAGGTGCCATTCTGAGCAACAGTACAGTGAAAAACACGCAAGGTGTGAAAGTAGATAAAATTACCCAGAATTCACCTGCCGCAATGTCTGGCTTACAGAATGATGATTTTATTGTAGGCGCCAATAACGAGCGAATTCGGAATATCAACGAGCTGCGTAAACTGCTTGAGGCAAAACCGCCTGTTATTGCCCTGAACATTTTACGTGGTGACGATAATATCTACTTGTTATTGCGTAATTAACCAATTGAATATAAAAACGCGTTCTAGTATTACTAACAGACACAGCATAAGCTGTGTCTGTTAGCTTCTGTGCTATGCTTCTTTAACTTATTTATTACTGAATAATGCCATGCTGATCAAGTTATTGCGCTCCATATCGATAGGATTGCTCATTGCTGCAATCTTATTGGTTACCATACCTTCACTACGTCCCAATGGGTTAAAACATCTCCTGAGTGATAGCAGCCGCAACGACAAACCATACAGTTTCAATCAAGGAGTTCGTCGAGCAGCTCCTGCTGTTGTCAATATCTACAGCAGTAATCTGGGTAGTTTTTCTCATGAAGGCCGGGAACTTCTTCCCTTGGGTTCTGGCGTTATCATGAATGAACAGGGCTATATCCTCACTAACAAACATGTCATCAATGAAGCCGACTCTATTATTGTTGCATTACAAGATGGACGATTCTATGAGGCGCTGCTGGCTGGCTCGGATGCTCCAACCGATCTGGCGGTTTTAAAGGTCAATGGTAAAAATCTCCCAGTAATCCCGATAAATCCCAATCGAGTTGCCCATGTGGGAGATATCGTGCTGGCAATCGGCAATCCTTACAATTTAGGACAAACCATCACTCAAGGTATTATCAGTGCGACAGGGCGTGTTAGCCTAAGCCCTACACGTCGCCAGAATTTTCTGCAAACAGATGCCTCAATTAATCAGGGAAGTTCCGGCGGTGCACTGGTCAATACGCTGGGGGAATTAGTCGGGATTAATACGCTGACGTTTGATAAGTCAGAATTTGGTGTCACGCCTGAAGGCTTGGGATTTGCCATTCCCACTGAGCTTGCCACAAAAATCATGCATAAACTCATCCGTGATGGGCGGGTCATCAGGGGATATATTGGTATCACTGTCCAAGATTTGCCCCGTATTCGCTCGTCAGACAGCAACATAAACCAAATGCCGGGGTTGCGGGTTTTTGAAGTTGCACCGAGAAGCCCGGCTCAAAAAGTGGGGATCAAAGTGGGAGATATCATTACTAATTTCAATCACCAACCTGCGATTTCTCCGACAGAGACGATGGATCAAGTCACTGACATTCGCCCTGGCAGTATGGTTCCCATCACTGTGCTGCGTGATGGTCAATCCCTCACCTTCAAGGTTATGGTTGAAGAATTTGACGGCTGAAGAATTTAGTATTTAACGTCTGCGGCAGCTTGCAAGATGAAGAGTATAGCCGATAACTCCGCTGCTTTTCGCTTATTCAATCCTTCGCCCAGACTGGGCGAAGGATGATATGAATTCAGTTTAATCAGTCGACTTAATACGCTCGATATTCGCACCTAAACCACGTAGTTTATCTTCGATATGCTCGTAGCCTCGGTCAATATGATAAATACGATCAACTACCGTGGTGCCTTCAGCAATACAGCCAGCCAATACCAAACTCGCAGAGGCACGCAAATCAGTCGCCATAACCTGAGCGCCAGATAAATTTTCAACACCGTGACAAACTACCGTATTACTCTCGATTTCTGCACGCGCACCCATGCGAATCAACTCTGGAATGTGCATGAAGCGATTTTCAAAGATAGTTTCAGTGATCATGCCGACACCTTCGGCAACCATATTCAACAAGCTGAACTGGGCCTGCATATCTGTCGGAAAGCCCGGATGCGGGGCGGTGCGGAATGTAACCGCCTTTGGTCGCTTGCCGTGCATATCAAGGCTAATCCAATCATCTCCCACCTGAATGTCTGCCCCAGCTTCACGCAGTTTGGATAAAACGGCATCCAATGTATTCGGCTTGGTATTACGGCAAATCACCTTGCCACGGGAAATGGCACCAGCGACAAGGAAAGTTCCTGTTTCGATACGATCAGGCAGCACACGATAAACACCACCTCCCAGACGCTCTACCCCTTCAATCACAATGCGATCGGTGCCTGCTCCGGTAATTTTCGCTCCCAGTGTATTCAGAAAATCGGCAGTATCTTCGATTTCAGGCTCACGAGCTGCGTTTTCAATGATGGTTGTCCCTTCCGCCAGTGTCGCTGCGGTCATGATGGTGACGGTCGCACCCACACTGACTTTATCCATGACAATGCTGGCGCCTTTCAAGCGACCATCGACGGAAGCCTTGACGTAGCCTTCACTGAGAACAATTTTTGCACCGAGCTGTTCCAGACCAGAAATGTGCAGATCAACAGGGCGAGCACCAATGGCACAGCCACCCGGCAGTGATACCTGCCCTTGACCGAAACGTGCGACCAGCGGCCCCAAGGCCCAAATGGAAGCCCGCATCGTTTTGACCAGTTCATAAGGCGCGCAGTATTCGTTAACGTTACTGGCATCAACAAAAACAGAACCATTGCGTTTTACTTTGGTTCCCAAACGGTTGAGTAGTTTGATGGTGGTATCAATATCTTTTAATTCAGGTACATTCTGTAATTCAACTGGCTCTTCCGCCAGCAGCGCTGCGAACAGAATGGGTAATGCAGCATTTTTTGCTCCGGAAATAGTAACCTCACCCGATAAGCAGGTAGGCCCTTTCACTCGAAATTTATCCATCTTCATTCTCTTGTTTAATTCAAAGTGTGCTGTTCGCGGCGAGGCAAACAACCTCAAAACCCCTGAAGTTTGCGGTCACGCTGCCACTTTGCAGGTGTATAAGTCTTGATCGACACGGCATGAATGCGATTATCAGCAATGTATTCCATCAGAGGGGCGTAAACAGCCTGCTGTTGTTTGACACGGCTTAAGTCATCAAAAAGCTCGCCAACGGCAATGACTTGGAAATGGCTGCCATCACCGCTAACGATAACGTCATCAAGTGCCAATGCTTTCATCAGCACTTCTTTAATTTCATCAGTATCCATAATTTGCTCACATACGTCGTTAAAAATAATAGTAATCGCCTATCCTAATGGAAACCAGACGACTCTTAAACCAAGAAAAACGCCCTTGTAAGAGGATGACTTACAAGGGCGATAATTATGGGAAAAGGGAATTACATATCTGGCGTGTCAGCAGCAATGAGACTTTGCAAGCCATAAAGTGCTATCAATGTCTCTAGACGTTCACTTATGCCAGAAAATGTTAATCGTTTGCCACGTTGCTGCATGTCTCCTTTTAAGTGGACAAACAACGCCAGCCCTGTGGAATCCACATGCTCAAGCCGAGAAACATCAATATTTTCGATCTCAGCCATAACGCTGCCTTTTTGCTGCCAAAGCGGAAGTAAACTGTCACGATCCAGTGTACCGTGAAGAAATAGTGTACTTCCCGTTTGTTCCCAACTTATCTTTCCGTCATCAGACGATTGGCTTATTTCCCGGTTTTCCATGTCACTTTTTCTTTTCTAAAGTGATTGGCGTTTTCGCACTGATTTTCAACTGTTCTGTCAGAGCATCAATCCCTTTCTGGCGCAGGATATCTGCCCATTCATTCTGCTTGGTCGTGATCATGCTTACGCCTTCCGCAATCATGTCATAAGCCTGCCAGTAACCTGTTTTGCTATTTTTACGCCACTGAAAATCCAAGCGAACAGGCGGCTGACCATTTTCATCAGTAATAGTGACCCGGATAGCCACTATCGTCTTGCCCTCTAATGGCTGTTCTGGCGCAATCTGGTAGTTCTGGCCATGATACATCGCCAGAGCCTGACCATATGCCTGCTCTAAATAAGATTCAAAAGCCTTGAAATAGGCTTCGCGCTGTTCAGGCGTAGCCTGCCCGTAGTAAGTTCCAAGAACCAGTGCCCCTGCGTATTTTACCTGCACATAAGGCAATAATTCTTCACGCACAATCTGACGCAGAACTTCTGGGTTTGCCTGAATTTGAGGCTGATCATTCTTCAAACGGGTGAAAGTTTTTTCTGCTGCATCTTTCATCAATGCATAAGGGTTGGTTTGATCAACTGCGCTGGCCAATGGTGCAACCACCAGCAGCGCAACCATAAGTAATCGCTTAAACATAAATGCTATTTCTCCTAAGCCGTGGATTGCAGATTAATGTGCAGGTGCCGAATCAGATTTCGCCTGACCACTGTCACCGCTTTTATATAAGAACTGACCGATCAAATCTTCAAGTACCATTGCAGACTTGGTATCCTCAATACGATCTCCCCCTTTCAACATGGATACCCCCATATCAGGGTCATAAAAACCCACATTCATTGCAACATATTGCTCGCCCAATAGTCCTGATGTCCGAATAGAAAGCGAGCTGGTACTTGGAATATTGTCGTATTGAGTGAAAAGTTCCAGTTCAACCTGTGGAGTATAGGTTTTGTGATCGAGCCAGATTCGCTCTACACGACCAATCACAACTCCACCAATTTTTACTGGTGAACGCACTTTCAGTCCACCAATATTGTCAAATGCCGCAGATACGCGATAGGTTGTCTGGCTGCCAAATGACCGAACATCAGCTACTTTCAAACATAAAAAGACGATTGCAGCCAGTGCAATCAAGACAAAACACCCAACCCAAATTTCATTTTTCTTGTTTTGCATCGAATTAGTTCCCAAACATCAGTGCTGTCAGCACAAAATCCAAACCCAATACTGCCAAAGACGCATGAACTACTGTACGCGTCGTCGCCCTGCTGATCCCTTCTGATGTAGGGATAGCGTCATAACCATTGAACAATGCAATCCATGTGACCGTAATGGCAAAAGCTACGCTCTTAAGAAAACAGTTGAGCAAGTCTTTTTGCCAATCCACCGCCGATTGCATCGAAGACCAGAAAAAGCCGGCATCAATGCCTTTCCAATCCACGCCCACTATCGCGCCTCCGATGATTCCAACCGCGACAAAGATCAGCGACAGTAAAGGCATACTGATAAAACCAGCCCAAAAACGCGGAGCAATTACCCGACGCAGCGGATCAATCGCCATCATTTCCAAGCTGGAAATCTGCTCTGTGGCTTTCATCAAACCAATTTCTGCGGTCAACGCTGAACCCGCCCGACCCGCAAACAACAGTGCCGTGACGACTGGCCCCAATTCACGCAACAGTGACAGAGCCACCATCATGCCCAGACTGCCCTCAGCACTGAATGTCGTTAAAACCAGATAGCCCTGTAAACTCAGAACCATACCGATAAACAAGCCGGAAACCACGATAATCAGCAGTGACTGAACACCGACGCTATACAGCTGCTGACATAATAATTTCCATTGTTTGGCGAGTTCTGGCTTACCAATGATTGCACTGAAAAGCATAAAGCCGGCACGGCCGAATGAGGCTGCAACCTCGATCGCACGTTTACCCAGCGCAGCCAGTGCCCGTGTTAACATCAACATTCCATTATCCTAATAACTCAGTTTTGTAATCCCCCGCAGGGAAACGGAAAGGCACTGGCCCATCAGCAATGCCATCAAGGAATTGCCGTACCCGATGATCCTGATTCATTCTTAACTGCTCCGGTGTACCTTCTGCAATGACCGTCTTCTCAGCCACAATGTAAGCATAATCAGCAATACTCAATACTTCAGGTACATCGTGGGAAACTACAACACAGGTGACACCGAGCGCATGGTTAAGCTCATCAATTAATTTGACGAGAATGCCCATCGTAATGGGATCCTGACCAACAAAAGGTTCATCGAACATAATGAGATCGGGATCGAGTGCTATCGCTCTCGCCAATGCAGCGCGCCTAGCCATACCGCCAGACAATTCCGATGGCATCAAGTGCGCAGCACCACGCAGCCCAACAGCCTCCAGTTTCATCATCACCGTAGTGTGAATCAACGCTTCGGGCAATTGGGTATGCTCACGCAAAGGAAAGGCGACATTGTCAAAGACATTCAGATCCGTAAACAGCGCACCTGACTGAAATAACATGCTCATTTTCTTACGGGCAGCATAGAGACGTTGGCGGGACAATGCCGGAATATTATCGCCATCAAACCAGATCTCGCCGCGTTCAGGGCGGATCTGCCCACCAATCAGGCGTAGCAAGGTGGTTTTCCCTATGCCTGAAGGCCCCATGATGGCAGTCACTTTTCCTTTTGGAACGGTCAGATTAATATCAGAAAAAATCGGGCGTTGACCACGAGTGAAATACATGCCGCAGATCTCAATAAGATTTGCTGTTTGTTGACTCATTATTTGATAGCCCCTAACCGTTAATAAAACTTGTTTCTTACTGTTTTTAAATAATCAGTCATGCATACTACAAAAAAATTGCCAAATTTGCGTTAGCAAAGTTGTGACAAATTTTACTTTTTATCGCTTGACCGTCAGAATATATAAGTCTAGCTGAATAAACATTTCATGTTTAAAAATCAACCATTATTAGCATCATGTTCGGAATAAATTTTATTTAAGGAACACCCCATGTTTCTGACTATTGCTCTGTTCATTACCGGGTTGATTTTACTGGTGTATGGATCTGATAGATTAGTATATGGTGCTGCGGTTTTTGCCCGCTCACTGAAAATACCCCCCTATATCGTCGGATTGACAGTTATGGGAATCGGCACTTCACTGCCAGAGTTGATGGTATCTATCACAGCAGCTCAAGATGGGCTACCGAACATAGCTGTAGGCAATGCCATTGGTTCCAATATTACCAATCTGCTACTGATTACTGGCGCTGCGTCACTCATTCGACCGATCACAGTGAAATCAGATATCCTGAGGCGGGAATTGCCGCTGATGTTGCTGATTACTGCATTTGTAGGCTATATTCTGGCAGACAGCTACCTGAACCGCCTGGACGGTATCGTCCTGTTACTTACCGCCTTGTTTTTTATCGTCATAATGATCAAAATGACAACAGTTTCCCAAGATGATGGTCTAGACAGCTATATGCAGGAACGAGATGCAGAATTACCTGTCGAAGGCAACAAAGGCATCGCACTTCTCTGGGTTGTTTTAGGATTGATTATCCTCCCCATTTCTACCCGCATGGTGATTGACAATGCGGCTGTGATTGCACGTATTTATAGCATCAGTGAGCTGATTATTGGCCTGACAATTCTGGCGGTAGGCACCAGCCTGCCTGAACTGGCTACTTCAATTGCTGCGGCCATTAAAGGCGAGAATGATATGGCGATGGGCAATATCATCGGCTCAAATGTTTTCAACATCACTCTGGTATTGGGTATCCCCGGTATACTTTCACCCGGCGTTATTTCACCTCAGGCCTTTTCCCGGGACTTCTGGGTCATGATGGCTGCCAGTGTGTTATTCACGATATTCTGTCTGGGGAGAAAGCATCGATTGAACCGATTAAACGGCATCCTGTTACTGGGCTGTTTTATCGCTTATTTTTTCGTACTTTTTGTTTCTAATTATTACGGTACTGATTAATTGCCGATGACGTGGGAAGTAGAAATGTCTAAGATAGATTTTCAACAATCAGGTAAAAAAGTATTACAGGTCGAACTCGACGGATTGGCAGAACTGGAACAATATATTAATGAAGATTTCAGCCGAGCCTGTGAGTTGATGTTTGGTTGTGAAGGAAAAATCATTGTCATGGGGATGGGAAAATCCGGTCATATTGGACGAAAAATTGCCGCCACATTTGCCAGTACTGGCACGCCCTCTTTCTTTGTCCACCCCGGTGAAGCCAGCCACGGTGATCTCGGTATGGTGACATCAAAAGACATCGTGCTGACAATCTCCAATTCCGGTGAATCCAATGAAATCGTTGCCTTGATCCCCGTCCTCAAACGGCAAAAAGTTCCGCTTATCTGTATGACAAACAACCCAAACAGTAGCATGGGGAAAGCTGCCGATATCCATCTGTGCATCAAAACACCACAGGAAGCCTGCCCGCTTGGATTAGCGCCCACCACTAGCACGACAGCAACACTTGTTATGGGAGATGCTCTGGCCGTTGCGCTCTTACAAGCTCGAGGTTTTACCGCTGAAGACTTTGCCCTTTCCCATCCGGGTGGCACGCTGGGACGCAAACTTCTGTTACTGACCAGTGACTTAATGACCATCGGTGATGATATTCCCCGTGTTCCTTATACCGCGACACTACGTGAAGCCTTGGTTGAAATCACCCGCAAGAAACTGGGAATGACCGTCATCTGCGATGACGATATGCAGATCAAAGGAATTTTCACTGACGGGGATTTGCGCCGTGTTTTCGATATGGGAATCGATTTAAACCATGCAAACATCTCTGATGTTATGACTATCGGCGGTGTCCGCATCAAGCCCCATACACTGGCCGTTGATGCCCTGAACCTGATGCAGTCACGCCACATCACGTCCTTGCTGGTCACTGACGGTGACAAATTGCTCGGCGTACTGCATATGCACGACCTCTTACAGGCGGGTGTAGTATAAGGTCGGTATATACCCAACAGAGAAAGATGAAGGGTAGAGTATGTATAAAGCACAGGTAATGGTATAAGCAGCTGTGGTATAAACCTTAAGAGAATTCCTGAATGAGTCAGAAAACGTATCTGGACACCTGTTATGGCCCGGTCAACGAAGAAATTATCGAAAGAGCCAGTAAAATCCGTCTACTGATTTGTGATGTTGATGGTGTGATGTCAGATGGCCTGATATATATGGGCAACCAGGGTGAAGAACTGAAAGCCTTTAACGTTCGTGATGGTTACGGCATCCGTTGTCTGATTACCTCAGGCATTGAAGTCGCCATCATTACTGGCCGTAAAGCTAAGTTGCTGGAAGATCGCGCAGAAACACTGGGTATTACACATCTTTACCAAGGACAGAGCGATAAGGTTTTGGCGTATCAGGAACTGTTAGATAAACTAACGTTACAGCCAGAACAGGTCGCTTATATTGGTGATGATCTTATCGACTGGCCTGTAATGGCACAAGTTGGGTTATCTGTTGCGGTTTCTGATGCCCATCCACTGCTGCTGCCAAGAGCAGATTATGTGACTCAGATTGCAGGTGGCCGTGGTGCAGTCAGGGAGCTTTGTGATTTGGTACTTTTCGCTCAGAATAAGCTGGAAGGTGCCAAAGGGTTATCAATATAAGACTAAAATTGAAAAGAGAATGAGCAGAATTCAATCCTGGCTGATCGGAACACTGGCATTGATCGCGCTTGCGCTGATTGGCTGGAATTTATCCAATTTAAACGAAAACGCCTCATCACCAATTGTGGATGATGGGTATCCCACTTATCAAACACAGGAAGCCACTTCTTTTGTCTATGATCCCGAGGGCAAGCTGGCTTACAAACTGGTGGCAGATGATGTACAGAACTATACGGAAAGCAAACTGACTTGGTTTACTAAACCCATATTGACAACCTTTGCCTCCAATAGCACTTCCGAAACACCGACATGGACAGTACGCGCAAATAAAGCAAAGCTGACCAACGATAAAATGCTCTATCTGTACGGCGATGTCCAGCTGGATAGCCTGACCGATGCCTCACAACTGCAACGGATCACAACAGAAAATGCGACCGTCAATCTGGTGTCTCAAGATATCTTATCCGACGACCAAGTCACTCTGATTGGTGTCGGCCTGAAATCTGTTGGCATGAAAATGCGTGGCAATCTGCGAAACAAAACTGCTGAATTGATTGAAAAGGTGACGACTCACTATGAGATCCCAAATGAACAACCTAATCCGTAATACCGTTATTGCCAGTACCCTGTTTGCAGTCAGCCTGCCCGTACTGGCATTGAAAGAAGATACGAAACAGCCCATTACCCTTAATTCTGACAGGCAATCTTTGGATTTAACGGGGAACGTAGCCACATTTACGGATAATGTCAGCGTAAAACAAGGCTCAATCGACATTCATGCGGATAAAGTCGTCGTCACTCGCCCAGAAGGGGATGCGAAAAAAACGGTTATTGAAGCCTACGGTAATCCGGCGACTTTCTATCAGTTACAAGATGACGGCAAACCCATCAAAGGGCATGCCTCAAAAATGCGCTATGAGATGGATAAAGAGCTGATGACGCTGACAGGTAATGCCTATCTTGAACAACTCGACAGTAACATCAAAGGCGATAAAATCACCTATCTGGTGCCAACACAGCAAATGGAAGCCTTTAGTGATAAAGGTAAACGTGTTACTACCGTCCTGTTGCCTTCCCAGCTACAGGAAAAAGGCATCAGTGTTAACAACAAGAGTAAATAACGACGTATGGCAATTTTAAACGCAGAAAATCTGGCAAAGGCTTATAAGGGTCGCAGGGTCGTTGAGGACGTCAGTCTGACCGTCAAATCAGGCGAAATCGTGGGTTTGCTTGGCCCCAATGGGGCAGGTAAAACCACGACCTTCTACATGGTGGTCGGCATTGTGCCACGTGATACTGGCACCATTACTATTGATGATGAAGACATCAGCCTGCTGCCTCTGCATGAACGCGCCCGCCGGGGAATAGGCTATTTGCCACAAGAACCTTCCATTTTCCGTCGTCTGAGCGTATTTGACAATTTGATGGCAGTCTTGGAGATCCGCAAGGATATCACGCAAGAGCAACGAAAAGAGCGGGCAGAAGAATTAATGGAAGAGTTTCATATTTCCCATCTGCGTGACAATCTGGGACAGTCACTTTCCGGTGGTGAACGCCGTCGTGTGGAAATTGCCCGTGCTCTGGCCGCCAACCCGAAATTCATTCTGCTGGATGAACCTTTTGCTGGCGTCGATCCCATCTCCGTACTCGATATCAAAAAGATCATTCAACATCTGCGGGACTATGGGCTGGGAGTTCTGATTACAGACCACAATGTCCGTGAAACACTGGATGTCTGCGAACGCGCCTATATCGTCAGCCAAGGCCAGTTGATTGCCCACGGCTCACCGGAAGATATTCTCAACAATGAGCAGGTCAAACGCGTTTATCTGGGTGAGGGTTTCCGTCTTTAATCCTGATTCTGTCAGGCGTCATTCAGGAGAAATTCCAGAGAAATTCAGGAGAAAGTGGTAATGCTATGAAGCAAAGTTTGCAACTCAGGCTCAGTCAGCAACTGGCGATGACGCCACAACTCCAGCAAGCTATCCGTTTGTTGCAACTTTCTACGCTTGAACTTCAACAAGAGATCCAGCAGGCTTTGGAAGCTAACCCACTGCTTGAACAGGATGATCCTCATGAGGAAATCGACAGTCAGGAATCTCCTGATGCGGTAACTGAGGTGATGGATACCCGCGAAGCGCTTGAACAGAAGAATATACCGGAAGAACTGCCATTGGATGCCAGTTGGGATGAAATTTACACGGCTGGCACTCCTTCGGGGACAAACAGCGATTACAGTGCTGAGGATTTTCCCGTTTATCAGGGTGAAACCACTCAGACACTGCAAGACTATCTGATGTGGCAGGCAGGGTTGACACCGTTTACTGAAACGGATTCTGCCATCGCCACCTCCATCATTGATGCGATTGATGATTCAGGCTATCTGACAGTTTCAATCGAAGAGATCCTTGCCAGCATTGGCGATAATGAGCTGACGCTAGAAGAAGTGGAAATCGTACTCAAACGCATACAGCATTTCGATCCGATTGGTATCGCCGCCCGCGATTTGCGTGAATGCCTGCTTATTCAACTTTCGATGCTGCCGACAAAAACACCTTATCTGAACGAAGCCAAACTGGTTGTCAGCAAATACCTTGAGCTATTGGGCAATCGAGACTTTCGTAATGTGTTACGTCAGAGCAAATTAAAGGAAAATGCCCTGAAAGAAGCCATCGATATTATTCAATCATTGGAACCCAAACCCGGATTAGTGGTCAATGCAGGTGAATCCGAGTATGTTATTCCTGATGTGCTTGCTCATAAAGAGAATGAAAGCTGGCAAGTCAAACTGAATACCGATAGCATCCCCCGTCTGCGCATCAATCAACACTACGCAGCATTGGGGCAACAGGCCCATAGTGAAAGCGACAGTCTGTTCATTCGCAATAATCTGCAAGAGGCCAAATGGCTGATAAAAAGCCTCGAAAGCCGTAATGACACGTTATTGAAAGTTGCCAGTTGCATTGTTGAACGGCAACAAGATTTTTTTGAATATGGTGCAGAGCACATGAAACCGCTAGTACTGGCAGATATCGCCTATCAGGTTGAAATGCACGAATCCACCATTTCCCGTGTGACAACACAGAAATATCTGTATAGCCCACGGGGCATTTTTGAATTGAAATATTTTTTCTCCAGCCATGTCAATACCGATAGCGGAGGTGAAGCCTCTTCTACTGCGATACGGGCACTGGTGAAAAAATTGGTCGCGGCAGAAAACCCGGCCAAGCCACTGAGTGACAGCAAATTGACCAGCATTCTGGCCGAACAGGGCATTCAAGTCGCGCGTCGAACTGTCGCAAAATATAGAGAGTCGTTATCCATCCCGCCTTCAAACCAACGCAAAAAACTGGTTTGAACCACACAGAGAAGGAAAACACTATGCAACTCAATGTCACAGGCCACAATATTGAAATCACTGATGCATTACGCAACATTGTGAATACAAAATACGGCAAACTGGATCAATATTTCGATAAAATTAACCTCATTCAGGTCATACTCCGAGTGGAGAAAGTGCAGAAAATCGCTGAAGCCACGGTGTATGTCAATGGAGGTGAGTTGCATGCAAGCTCAGAGCATGAAGACATGTATGCGGCGATTGATGCACTGGCAGATAAGCTGGCACGTCAATTGACCAAACACAAAAGTAAGTTGAGACAACATTAACAGCTTTCTGGCAACGGGGCTGTCATAAACTCATCACTGTTCTACTTACATACCCAATAGATTCAGGTGAAAGGTATAAACAGTGCATCAATACCGGATGCCTCCAGTCAGGCATCCGGTATTACAGGCCCTAAGTGATTAAAGAAATGAACAACGAAACAGATTTACCACTAAGTTCGGTACTTTCGCCCGAATGTACACGCAACAACGTACCTTGTTCGAGTAAAAAGCGCGCCTTAGAGATTATCAGTGAACTGGCATCAAAACAGCTTGGATTACCGGAAAATGCCGTATTCGAGGCTATTCTTTCCCGCGAAAAAGTGGGCACCACAGGTATCGGCAACGGGATTGCCATTCCTCACGGCAAACTGGATAAAGAGTGTTCACATAATGCCGTTGGCGTGTTTCTGAATCTGGAACAGCCTATTGCCTTCGATGCCATCGATAATCAACCTGTTGACTTGCTGTTTGCTTTATTGGTGCCGTCTGACCAGTGTCAGACCCATTTACATTCACTATCATTGATTGCAAAGCGTCTTGCAGATAAGAATCTCTGCCGCCGTCTGCGTTCAGCACAAAGTGACGAAGAGCTATATAAAATCATAACTGAATAAATAGCGATTAGAATTATTGGAAAGCAACAAAACAGCAGCGGTTTATTAGAACCGCTGAGATATTAAAGGGGAGTCATCTTATGGTGCTGATGATAGTCAGCGGTCGTTCCGGCTCCGGTAAATCCGTTGCCCTGCGTGCGCTGGAAGATATGGGATTCTATTGTGTCGATAACCTGCCGGTGGTCTTACTGCCGGAACTGGCAGGCACATTAGCTGAACGCGGTATTTCAGCGGCGGTCAGCATAGACGTGAGAAATATGCCGGAGTCGCCAGAAATTTTCGAAGAAGCTCTGACGAAACTGCCGGACACGTTCTCGCCACAATTACTGTTTCTTGATGCGGATCGCAACACCCTGATCCGCCGCTACAGTGACACACGTCGCCTGCATCCACTATCAAGCAAAAATCTGTCGCTGGAAAGCGCTATTGATCAAGAAAGTGACCTGCTGGAACCCCTGCGTTCACGGGCAGATTTGATCATCGACACCTCTGAAATGTCCGTGCATGAATTGGCAGAAATGCTCAGAACGCGTCTACTGGGCAAACGCGAACGCGAACTGACGATGGTGTTTGAGTCTTTCGGCTTTAAGCATGGTATTCCGATTGATGCCGATTATGTTTTCGATGTGCGTTTCCTGCCAAACCCACACTGGGATCCTAAACTGCGGCCAATGACCGGTTTAGATCGCCCTGTGGCTGCCTTTTTGGATCGCCACACAGAAGTACACAATTTTATTTACCAGACCCGCAGCTATCTTGAACTCTGGCTGCCGATGCTCGAAACCAATAACCGCAGCTATCTCACCGTGGCAATTGGTTGTACGGGGGGTAAACACCGTTCCGTCTACGTCGCTGAACAATTAGCGGACTACTTCCGTTCCCGTGGCAAAAACGTGCAATCACGTCACCGCACACTGGAAAAACGTAAATAATACAATAATGGCAGAGCATGACAGTCAAAAAGCAGCTTGAAATTAAAAATCGGCTTGGTATGCATGCCCGACCTGCAATGAAATTGCATGACCTTGTGCAGCAGTTTCAATCGCAGGTCATTCTGCGCAACAGCAGCAATATTCAAGCCGAAGCCCACAGTGTGATTGCCATGCTTATGCTGGATTCCGAACAAGGCAGTTACATTGAAGTTGAGGCGACCGGGTCGGATGAGCAGCAGGCACTGGCCGCCATTATTGAGTTATTTAATGCCGGATTTGATGAAGAATAAACATTTCCCTACTCTTTCCTGCCTTTTCCTTCCTTTTAAACACTGAATCATCTCACTATAAGATGCCGTTTCTTAAGCTAAATATCGTTTTTTCTCAGTTCCTGCCATTTACGACTATATATCGTTCAAATAATACCACTGTCTAATAAATAATTATCAGTATTCAACAATGGATATCAAGGGTGAAAATTAACCCATAATCACGCCATATTCCTCTCATTATTCCTTCTGTCTGTCATCATCCATAGAAGATCATTAATATTTTAAAGTATAAATTTAGCTTATAGTATTGCCTATTTACAAATAGTATTCCTATTACAATCAAAGTTCCCCAAATAAAATTTAACTATATGAAATTAATTAATAAAAAATTTATCATTACGGGGTATTTACACACGGATCATTTTTTCAGTTCAAATATTAAACCGGAGATTACTTCATGCGTTTTAATAAAACTACACTGGCATTTCTTCTTGGCGTGACCCTGTGCCAAGGCACTGCTCAAGCCGCCCCTACGCTTTCTTTAGACAATACTCAGGCAGAACACGTTGCGGCTACCAACAACGCTTGGGTTGAAATCAACACGACGACTTTCGAAAATAATATCCACACACTGCAAAGTAAACTGACGAAAGACACCAAAGTGTGTGTAGTTCTGAAAGGTGATGCCTACGGTCATGGTATCGATTTACTGATGCCATCTGTCATCAAGACAGGCATGCCTTGTGTAGGAATTACCAGCAATGAAGAAGCTCGCATCGTGCGTGAAAGCGGCTTCAAAGGGCAATTGATGCGCATCCGTGCAGCGGCTGTGACTGAAATTGAGAGTACGCTGGGCTATGACATGGAAGAAATGGTCGGCGATCTAGAACATGCTAAAACTATTGATGCTCTTGCCAAAAAACACGGCAAAGCAATCCGTGTCCATTTAGTTCTGAACACGGGTCGCATGAGCCGTAACGGGCTGGAAATGAAAACTGAGCAGGGTAAACAAGAAGCGCTGAAAATTGCTCAATTGCCTAACCTGAAGCTGGTCGGCATGATGAGCCATTATGCCCTCAAAGATCTGGATGCGATCCGCGAAGGCGTGAACGATTTCAAAGAACAAACGGCTTGGTTGATCAAAACCGCCAATCTGAAAAGAAACGAGATCATTCTGCACGCTTCGAGCTCTTATGCGTCAATTCGCGTACCTGAAGCACAATTCGACATGGTGCGTGTCGGCAGTGCACTGTACGGCATCCTGAACCCTGAATATCCAGAATTCAAGCCGCTGATTCAGGTAAAAACCCGCGTTGCTTCTGTTAAACCCTATCCTAAAGGTAATGGTGTCAGCTACGACAACACCTACATCCTGAAACGTGATTCCAAACTGGCTAACCTGCCGATAGGTTTCTCTGACGGTTTCAGTTCCAGTCTGTCCAACAAAGCGTTTGTTCTGATCAACGGTCACCGCGCACCTGTTGTCGGCCTCGTTTCCATGAATACCGTCATGGTCGATGTAACTGATTTGCCTGATGTGAAGAGCGGTGATGAAGTGGTCATTTTCGGTAAACAAGGCAAAGAAGAAATTACCCAATCTGACATTCAAAAATGGGGCGGAATGCATATTGTTGAATTCTCTTCCATCTGGGGAGAAACCAACCCAAGGATCACCATTACAGGCGCATAATCCACGGCTCAAAATGATATCGGGCTGTTCTTCCATTTTGTGTGGATTAGCCCTGTTCCATTAACAGCACAAAACAGTTCGTGATCATGATCTCTTTATTTTCACGTCAGAACAGCCTAATATCAATTTTATTACTTTGAAAATAACACCCCCCTCCTTGTGATGCGGGGTGTTATTTTGTATTGAGCCTAATTTGGAGCGTGGTATGAAAAAACCAAAAATTATTATTAACGAACTCGATGCGGAACGTTTAGATTTGCTGTTGGAACAACCCGCCTTTGCCAATACCCACATTGCAGAGGCGCTGAATTCGGAGTTGGATCGAGCTGAAATTGTGCCTCCGGTCGAAATTCCGCCGGATGTTGTCACAATGAACAGTGAAATTCGTTTTATTGATTTGGGCAGCAATGAAGAGCGTGTACGCACTCTTGTGTATCCAGCGTCTCTACAGGATAGTACCAAGCACCTGTCTGTCATGGCACCTTTAGGGGCTGCTCTTTTGGGCCTGCGGGTGAATGATGAGATAACCTGGCAACTACCAAACAGTGAAAAAACCCGGATCAAAGTATTAGAAATTATTTATCAGCCCGAAGCCGCAGGTGAATATCATCGCTAGCTCACAGCCAGTCCAGTAAAATCCAAACTGGCTGTTGTTGATTGAGTATCCCTATTGACCGGCGATACTCATTTCCGGCAGCAATACCGAACCACACTGAATATTACTGCGTGTTTCGATATCATCACCGACGGTCACCATATTCGCCCACATATCTTTCAAATTGCCTGCAATGGTGATTTCACTGACTGGATACTGGATCTCGCCATTTTCAACCCAGAAACCGGATGCACCACGAGAATAATCGCCGGTAACCGCACTGACACCTTGCCCCATCAGTTCAGTAACAATCAGCCCCGTTCCCATTTCACGCAACAAAGCTGCAAAATCCTGTCCTTGACCCGCAATGCGCCAGTTATGAATACCACCTGCATGCCCCGTATTCACCATGCCCAGTTTACGGGCTGAATAGGAAGTCAGCAGCCACGTCTGCAACACACCCTCTTTGATAATATCACGCGGTGCAGTACGTACCCCTTCACTGTCAAAAGGTGTTGAAGCCAGACCTCTGAGCAAATGCGGCTGCTCTTCAATCGTCAGCCACGAAGGTAAAATCTGCTTGCCCAAGCTATCCAGCAGGAAAGAAGATTTGCGATAAATGCTGCTGCCGCTGATCGCCCCGACCAGGTGACCGAACAGTCCTGTGGCCACTTCCGCAGAGAAAATGACAGGTGCTTTCATGGTCGGTAACTTACGTGCGCCCAGACGAGAAAGAGTACGGCGAGCACACTCCTGCCCAACCCATTCCGGTGATTGCAATTCATCAAAACGGCGGCTGACGGTATAAGCATAATCACGTTCCATATTGCCATCTTGTTCAGCAATCACACAGCTAGACAGAGAATGGCGGCTTGAGCAGTAGCTTTGCAGCATACCGTGACTATTGCCAAATATCCGGATACCATAATGGCTGCTAAAACTGCCGCCTTCGGTATTGGTGATACGTTGATCTGCCTGCAATGAGGCTTGTTCAGCACGGGCAGCCAACTCAATGGCGATATCCGTATCCAAATCAGCCGGGTGGAAGAGATCCAAATCCGGCGCTGCGAATGCCAGTAGATCTTTATCCGCCGGGCCTGCATAAGGATCAGGTGATGTATAGCGGGCGATATCAATCGCGGCCTGCACGGTGCGGGCTATTGCCTCTGGGCTGAGATCGGTTGAAGAAGCGCTGCCTTTGCGCTGCTGATGATAAACAGTGATCCCCAGCGCACCATCGCTGTTAAACTCAACATTTTCGACTTCACTGAAACGGGTGCTGACGCTAATCCCCGTCGTTTTATTGACCGCGACTTCCGCAGCATCAGAACCGGTCTTCGCTAATTCGAGAGCGTGGGAGACCGCATCTTCCAATTGCTTGCGCTGTTCTGCGATATATTGATTAGTGACTATCATTAATTAACCGTAATCCAATGAACTAAAGAGATAATTTATCAGAAAAAGCGCCTCACATTCGTCCACAACGTCAATGCCGAGTGGTAATCAGGCAATTTTCCCAGTTACAATACACAATATTAGGATGTTAACACCCACCGGACGATTGGTCATGTTCCAAAATGCACCTTATCCGGCCTTTTTGGAAGGAAAAAAATTATGGTAAAGCAGCCTGAAGATTGGCTTGACAATTATCCTGCTGAAGAGGAAGACGATGAGATAATCTGGGTCAGTAAAAGTGAAATTAAGCGAGATTCTGAAGCACTGAAAAAGCTGGGAATGGAGCTGGTTGAACTGAGTAAAAACGCACTGGAACGCATTCCGCTGGATGACGACCTGCTGGCAGCCATTGAGTTGGCACAGAGAATCAAGCGTGAAGGCCGTCGCCGCCAGTTGCAGTTAATTGGCAAAATGTTGCGTTCCCGCGATCCGGAACCGATTACTATTGCACTGGATAAACTGAATAACCGTCACAACCAGCAGGTAGTGCTGTTCCACAAGCTGGAAGAATTACGTGACAAACTGCTCGAAGATTCAGATGGCGCTCTGGCAGAAGTGGTTGCATTATATCCACATCTGGATCGCCAGCAACTGCGGACGATGGTTCGCAACGCCAAAAAAGAGAAGGCGGCTAATAAGCCACCAAAATCCTACCGTCAGATTTTCCAGTATCTGAAAGATCTGTCTGAATCAGCTTAACGTGTTCCCACCGCCATTTCTTTAAGAACTGGCGGTATTTTCTTTCCTCTCCGCCATTTCATCTTCATCACCTCTATGAAGTCACAAAACCAAGCATCTATATTCATGGTTAGTTGCATTCAATTTATTTATGTTAAAAATCTAATAAAATAATAAAATAATAAAATAATAAAATAATAAAATAATAAAATAATAAAATAATAAAATAATAAACATATTGAATAATGTTTATTTATAAATATAAATATAAATATAAATATAAATATAAATATAAAAAGATAGATGGGTAAAAACTATTTAATATCAAAAATATAAATATACCCGTCGTCATTGAAGATGCTTGATTTTTCATTTGTATCAGATCATGATTGCGCCCATGAAAATTAATCTAACAGATGCCCAAAAAGACGCCCTCGAATTGATGCATGATACGACTCGCGATGGACGAGTACGTGACCGCATCAAGGCCGTGCTTTTGGCCTCAGAAGGCTGGACTGCCCAGATGATTGCTCAGGCTTTGCGGATCCATGAAAGTACGGTGAGCCGCCATCTGAAAGATTACTTCTCTGAGGAAAAACTCGCCCCTGAAAATGGGGGCTCTGAAAGCCGTTTGTCTGCCGAACAAACAACAGAATTAGTTGAGTATCTGATGGCAAATTTGATGCACACTACCGCACAAATTGTGGCCTATGTTCGGGCACGATGGCAGGTGACTTTCACTGTCGCAGGAATGACGAAATGGCTTCACCGTCAAGGTTTCAGCTACAAGAAGCCAATGGGTGCTCCGCATAAATTTGATGCGGATAAACAGCAACAGTTTATTGAAACCTACAACGCGCTGAAAGAAGAATGTGGCCAGAATGCGCCTATTTTATTTATTGATGCGGTTCACCCGACCCTGTCCACAAAATTAAGTTATGGCTGGATGAAGAGCGGGCGGAAGCACGTCAAAGTGGTTGAAACCACAGGCAGTCGTACTCGACTCAACATCATGGGTGCCCTTAATTTACAACGGATTGAAGAGACTATTGTTCGTGAATATCCGACGATTAACGCGAAAAATGTCGTCCTTTTTTTCGGCTCAATCCGGGAAACCTATCCACTTTCGCAAAAAATCCACATTATTCTGGATGGTGCGGGTTATCACCGTTCCGGAGTCGTCCAATTTTTTGCCGAGGTTTTGAATATTGAGTTGCACTACCTGCCGCCTTACAGCCCTAATCTCAACCCGATTGAGCGATTATGGAAGTATGTGAATGAGCAGGTACGAAACAATGTCTATTTTCCGGATACCAAAACATTCCGTGAAACGCTGCGCCACTTTTTTCATGTCACATTGCCAGAAAAAGCGAAAGAACTCACCACTCGGTTGACTGATAACTTCCAGATTTTAAAACCCGCATCTTCAAGTTAATTGCGTATACATCTGATGTTTTTATCATTTTAATGATAATTTAAAAAACATTTTTCCACTTGATAACATATTTTCGTCTTCTCTATAAAAACAGGTTATACGATTTTCTTTGCTCAATAAGAAGTAGAACAGAGCACCTGAGGGATTCCTCAGGTGCTCACGATCATATAACAGAAAAACCAAATTCACGAACAAGAAAGGAAAATTCACCCTACGATGTTAAACTGCAATTCCCCTTCCAATTCTTCTTCGGCTTCTTCAAACAGTAAAACTAAAGCCGCAAAATACACTCGTTTTTGCGACGAAAAGTGGATAAAACTAATCTCAACCGGCAACCCAATGCCCCCCGTTACCGCATCCCACAGGGCGTCCAAGTTTGCACCAAAATGATCACCAATATCGAAACTCTCCTTAAATTCGCAATAGAAGGTTTCTACGTCAGGGATACGGTCAAAATCAAATTCCACTTTTTTCATATCATCACTCCAATTTTTTAAACGTGTTGTAATGATCCACTGTCAGATAGATCAGGCCATCATTAGAATAGAGCAATCTATCACTGCCTCGGTGCCCACAGCTATAATTCACATCCGCTTCAAACCACTGGCGATCACGTTTTTTCGGTAGCTTATTTTCACGATTGGAAAACCGATCTCCGCCAATCGCCGTATTCGGCGAGACTTGGCATAAATTGCCTTTACGGGCATCCCAACCAAGATTACGTGCCTGTGCCTTCGTGAGGTAATAATCGGGAAGTCTGCTATTGTTATGTTCGCGGAGATACTGCGCAACACGTTTCGGTTTAGTCAGAACGCCAATCGGTTCAGAAGATACGCTCTCCAATACCTCTGTATTTTGCTGTGATTTTTCTGCGCCAACCGACTCAGAGCCTTGGGCAAAAGTGATAGATACAAAAGCCAAAATCAATAAGATACCTGCTAGTATGCTCTTTTTCATAATGACCTCACGTTTAGTTTATTATTATATCACTCAACAAATTATCAAGCGGTTCCCCCCACGGTCAGATTATCCAGTTTCAATGTTGGCTGCCCGACACCCACTGGTACACTCTGTCCTTCTTTACCACACACTCCGACACCCTTATCAAGAGCCAAATCATTACCAACCATCGATATTTTTTGCATAGCTTCAATGCCTGAACCAATCAGTGTGGCACCTTTCACCGGTTTGGTAATTTTGCCGTTTTCAATCAAATAAGCTTCCGATGTTGAGAATACAAATTTTCCGGAAGTGATATCCACCTGACCACCACCGAAATTCGGTGCATACAGACCACTATCAACACTGGCGATAATTTCTTCCGGTGTAGATTTTCCCGCCAACATATAAGTGTTGGTCATTCGCGGCATCGGCAGGTGTGCATAGGATTCACGGCGACCGTTACCGGTCGGAGCCACACCCATCAAGCGCGCATTAAGCTTGTCCTGCATGTAACCTTTCAGAATGCCGTTTTCAATCAGTACATTGTACTGCCCCGGTACGCCCTCATCATCAACAGATAATGAACCACGACGCCCTTCGATCGTGCCATCATCGACCACGGTACACAGTTCAGAGGCAACTTGCTCCCCGATCTGGCCGGAGAAGACCGAAGTACCACGACGGTTAAAATCGCCTTCCAAACCGTGACCCACTGCTTCATGCAGTAAAACACCCGGCCAGCCAGCGCCCAGTACGACGGGCATTGTGCCCGCAGGAGCCGCAACAGCAGAAAGGTTGACCAGTGCCATACGAACCGCTTCACGGGCAAACTGTTCTGCCAGAACCTCTCCGTCAGCCGTTTGCAGGAAGTATTCGTAGCCATAACGCGCCCCTCCTCCGCTGGAACCATGTTCACGCTTGCCATCTTCTTCAACCAGTACGCTGACAGAGAGACGTACTAATGGGCGAATATCTGCGGCCAACGTACCATCAGTCGCCGCGACCAGCATTTGTTCATAAACCCCTGTCAGGCTGGCATTCACTTCCTGTACACGGGGATCTTCAGCACGCGCAATCTGATCAACCCGGTGTAGCAAGGCAATTTTTTCTTCCCGGCTCATACTCTGCAAGGGGTCTATTGCTGGGTACAGCCCTTTATGTGTCACCGCCCCCAATGTACGCACGGTACCATTACCCGCTTCCCGTACGATACTGCGTGCTGCCTGAGCACTTTGTTGCAAGGCATTCAGCGTGATTTGATCCGCATAGGCAAAGCCGGTTTTTTCTCCACTGATCGCTCGAACTCCTACACCTTGATCGATATTATAGGAGCCATCCTTAATAATGCGGTCTTCCAAAATCCATGCTTCGTGGTAGCTAGATTGAAAGTAGAGATCGGCGTAATCCAGACGGCGCTCTGCCAATTGTCCCAATACAGAAAATAAATCCTGGTGATTCAGGTTATTAGCAGCCAGTAAATAGTCACTGACAAAAGTTAAACTCATAGTAATTACTCTTTTACCTTAATTTGTATTCTTTTTTATCAAAGAAGTCAGTTGTGGACGGAATCGATTATGTTTCGCGACTTTGATCTGCTCACGCATGTGAGTCAAACTATCCCGCCGGATGTTGAGCTGTAATGCACTGACGGTCAGAGGATTTTTCTTGATAACTTCCCCCCAGCCACTCACCGCCATTGAATGCCCCCATGTTCTGCGAGTACCATGCACCCCAACCTGTGCGGGTGCCAGAATGATGCACTGGTTCTCGATTGCCCGTGCTCTCAGGAGAGGTTCCCAGTGTGCCTTACCTGTCAGACGGGTGAAAGCAGCAGGAACAGATATCAATTCCGCCCCCTGTTCACGCAGTGCCTGAAACAGTCCAGGAAAGCGCAGATCATAGCAGATAGCCATCCCCAAACGGCCAACAGGCGTATCGACAACGGTAATGTGCTCCCCGGGCTGATAAACAGAGGATTCACTGTAGGCACCATGTTCATCGTTGATATTGACATCAAACATGTGGATTTTGTCATAGCGTGCACGGATTTCCCCTTGATCATCAAACAACAGGCTGCTG
The DNA here is from genome assembly GCF_000027225.1 of Xenorhabdus bovienii SS-2004. NCBI lineage: Bacteria > Pseudomonadati > Pseudomonadota > Gammaproteobacteria > Enterobacterales > Morganellaceae > Xenorhabdus > Xenorhabdus bovienii. The sequence continues at coordinate 3,691,585 of NC_013892.1, read as the reverse complement.
CTCGTGATGCGAGTCGGATCTTCCCGGCTGATCATCGGCATTGAACCAATCAGCAACCAGACACCATAACGCTGTGCTATTTCACTCACAGCCTGCTGTAATGGGCCACTTCCCTGTTCTTCTGCATACTTGCGATAGGTATCAGCGTCTGCAAACAGTAACGCATTTTCCGGGGTCAGAACCAATTTTACCGTATCCGGCAGTTGTTTAATCTGCTGTTCAACTTGCGCTAAATTATGTTTGATGTTCGCACCACTGCATAATTGTAAAAGTGCAACATTGACGTTTTTCATGACCCTTTATTCTCCTTAAGCTGACGTAAAACTTCATCAATTTTAGGTTGTTCGAAGCTCCCCGTGAGCCGGTAGCGAATGACCGATATTTTACTCCACAGAGGTCCCAACACTTTTGTCGCTGCAAAAACAGCAGCACCTGCCACAGGATTAACCGCAAAAGCCGTCGCCACACCAACCGTTGTCGAGATTTCCGGTGTAATCACCAACTCCATATTGATTTGTCGACGAACCAAGTCTGTCTGACCTTCTGCATCGATGTCCGCCGCCAGCCCATCAATATGGAAGTTTTCGGTATACATGACGCCATTTTTTATCGTTGTGTCACCACGAATGGAATCAAAGTTGAAATCATTACTGAATGTGTCACTGAAATCCAATTGTAATTTACGCAGCAATGAATCAAAACTGATCAGTCTTAATAATTGCCCCGCCCGGCCACCACCCAATTTGGCTATAGCGCCTTTTTTCGTCTCACCCGTCAGTGTACCATTTAACGTTTTAATCTCAGGATTCCACGGAGTCCCCCGCCAACCCAGATCGAAATCAAATTTAAACGGCGCATCGACTATTGGGACAATAAACCCCAGATAAGCCGCCATCTCATCGAATCTTTGTCCCGATAATTGCCCTTTGACCTGAGTATAATTTCCAATATCGTTTTCCCCCCAGCGCCCAGACAATGTCAATTTACCTGCACGGTTCTCCAGTCGTCCATTTGTCAAAACCAGTGAATCACCTTCCGGCATCACCGTTCCGGATACTTTGCCGAGTTTCAGCCCGGCAACCCAGCACTCTGCACACTTAACATTCAGTGACGGCCAATGGCGCAAGCCGTATTTTTTGGCCTCTGAGGTGTCTGACGTTAACGTATTGGAGCCAGCCGATGAATCTTCAGGAAATTGCGGATCATAATAAAGGTAATCGATTGAGGCTTGCCACGGCTCATGACGGTAAATCAACAGATTACCTTTGAGCTTTTCTCCCGTCGCGCTGACCTTCATGCCATCGGCCTGTTGAACAATATTGAAGACGAGTTGATTCCAGCGCTGACCGCCAATCTTCAGTGACGGCATGGAAATTTCGAACATTTTCGGCCATAACAGGCCATCATTTTCTGATGAGCCAGACATCAATGGCGCTATCAGCGGCAACCACTTTTCGCCATCAATCTCAGGCAGATTTAACGCCAGCAGCGGCTTCTCGGGTAGTATGGGGATGCCATTACCCTCGCTATTTATAATACCGCGTTGCAGTCGGGCATGCGTTTTTCCCAATTGCCATTGGGTATTGAACGCATATTGTTTTCCCAGTGAACCTTTAATCTGCATTTGGTTCGTGTTCCCCTCAGCAAGAACATCAATACCCTGCCATTCCCGTAGCAACCCGGTGTCCAATGCAGCCAATTTACTGTTGATATGTGACAAATCTGCATTGATCGAAACACGGTATTTCACGCCATTTTGTTGCTGTTTAGTGTGTGAAGATGTGTTTTGTGCAGGTATAGCGATGTTCACTTTCCCCTGCCAATCCAACGTTCCTGATAGTTGACGGCGAATTTCGGCGGGAACTTCCGGTAATTTCCCGGCAGCCCACTGCGCATTCAGATCTACATCCACCTGATAATGTTTCGGTAAATCCTGCGTGGTAAACCGTAGGGACAGAGGATGTCCCAACCACTGAGCGGATAATGTATCACTTTGCAGTTTGCCATTATCAAAGCGAAATTTCCCACTCACATGTTCCATTTTGCTATCCAATGGCTTGATGAACAGTGTGGTATCTTGCAATACGACCTCTCCACTCGCATTGACTTTGCCATCCTCTAAGGGAATATCCAGATGGAGCTTACCATCAACTTTGCCATCGAGTTGCAACTCATCCAGCGTACTGCCGATAGACTCCGCCAATGGGCTGTGTTTAAAATAATCGTGGATATTTTTACCACTCCCCGATAATTTGCCATCAATCAAGAGCTTATTTTTTCCATAATCGGGGATCACAGCGGTCAGTTGAGTGGCATCGACTTTTCCCAACTTCGCTTTCGGTACCTGCATCCACAATCCGTTATTTTGGAAATTCAGATCGATATCAAAATCAAACAAGGCAGGCCAGTCAGGTTGATATTGAAAGGTTGCATGGCGCAAAGGAACCCAAACCTGAAATTGGCCATTGTTCTGCTTAAACGGGAAATCGTGGGGATTGCCTTGAAAGAGCAGAGTGGCATTCTCGATCTTTCCTTTAATCAGGGAGTGGGTCAAATAGTCCGCCAATGATGCTCCCATCAGTGACCTGGGAAAATAACGCCATGCCTCTCCCGCATCATCAACACGAATTCCAGCGAGCATTTCCAGCACAGGCGGCTCATTCTTGGGTAACAAATAGTTAAAAGCCCCATTGAACCATAATGATTTGGCCTGTAAATCCAGATCCCGCCCCCACACTTTCAACCCATGACGGTCATTTCTCCAGGTAAAATGACCTTTACTACTCGTAATGTCGAATGGTGTCTGAAACAAGCTACGATAATCAACGGTACTGTTTTTCAGCTCAAATTTCAGATTTCCCCACTGCTTACTGCCACTCAGCGTTCCACTGAAATGGTTGACAGAAGGCAGATCCTGCCAGCGTAACCAGCTAACATCCTGCCATTTGATGGCAATTCCCATTGAGCTATCCGGTAATTCAGGCGTAATATCAAGGGCAAAGTGGTTGAGTATTCCTTTCAGCTGCCGATGCTGCCAACCTTTGACAACATTCGGGGTTACAGAAGAGAATAATGGCAATATTCCATTTAGACGTTCAAGTTGAATATTTTCAGCACGGAGACGCCAGTGATCTTTTCCTTGGTATTTGTCCGCCTGCATGACATACAGTGCCGCAATACGTCCTACTGGCCACTGCTGACCATTGGTTTTCAGATTTGCCAGATTTGGGATATTAAACAGCCAGCCTTCTCCCTGCCGGCACATTTGCAGAATGAGGTCATTGACCGCAAGCTGGTGTTTTTCACTACCAACATACCAGTTGGCTTCTCCCTGCTTCAGTTGCAGACGCCCGCTGTCAATTCTTCCCCCTTTCAGGGTAATCCAGCTCGCCAGACTGAAACGGCTGCTTTCCAGCCCTGTGTTATCTCTTAACCAACGGCTTAACCACAACCGCATATCAATATCATCAGCCTGTAAATAAATAACCCCATTATCCAGAACCCCATTAATATCTTTCAGGTCAAATTTCACCTGAACAACGCCTTCCTGACCATTAATCGAAGAAAGATTGACGCTTCCCTGTGCTCGATGGCGATCGTCTTTATTCAGCCATGTCAGTTGTGGCAGTATCAGTTGTGCTTTTTCACCTGATGGCGTCTGGAAGGTCAAGCGGCTGTCATACAAATCAAAATGATTCAGTTGTTCAAGAACAAAGGAAGAGAGGCTGTCTGGCTCAGAAAGTAGATTTTCATTTTTCCCGCTAGACAGGGGCTTAACATAATTGACTTCCAGTTGATAAAAAGACAAGTCACGGAAATGCCAGCGCCATTGTAAAAGCGAACGCCAGACATTCAGGGAAAGCGTTACCTTTTTAGCCTGAAAACTCGCATCCTTTGTTTTGGCGCTGATATCACGGATTTCCAAACTGGGGCCAAATGACTCCCAATGGCCGTTGATATAACCTATATGGATAGGTATATCCGTCACGGCAGCAATTTTTTCCGCCACTTGCTGACGATAATCATTGATATGTGGCAGGAAAAAACGTAACCCGCTGACAAGCAAAGCCACAATGATAACGACTATTGCGGCTGTCGCTAATAATATCCCCGGCAGTCGCCTCACGCATTTCTCCTTGGTTGTCAGCGTTATTTCTCTGCAAACCCGGTGGTTTTACATCATCACAACGTCAAATTGCTCCTGACTGTAGAGTTGTTCTGTCTGTACCTTAACCTGTTTGCCCACAAAAATTTCCACCTCAGCCAAGGCGTGAGATTCATCCCCTTTCAGGACTTCGCTCACAGCAGGAGAGGCATAAACCAGAAAACGATCTGCATCAATGAGGCGATGAACACGCACAATCTCACGCAGAATTTCATAACATACCGTTTCAACGGATTTTACCGTGCCACGTCCCTGACAAGTCGGGCAGTTATCACATAAAATATGTTCGATACTTTCCCGTGTCCGCTTGCGGGTCATTTCCACCAGACCAAGCTGGGAAAAACCATTAATGGTTGTTTTCACCCGGTCTTTGCTCAATGCCTGTTCTAAAGAAGCCAGCACACGGCGACGGTGTTCTTCATTACCCATATCGATAAAATCAATGATAATGATCCCACCTAAATTACGCAGCCTTAGCTGACGGGCAATCGACTGAGTGGCTTCAATATTAGTATTAAAGATCGTTTCTTCCAGATTACGATGCCCGACAAAAGCGCCAGTATTAATATCTATTGTCGTCATGGCTTCCGTTTGATCAATAATCAGATAACCACCCGACTTTAATTCTACTTTACGTTCCAGCGCGCGCTGAATTTCATTTTCAACATCATAAATATCGAATATAGGCTGGTTTCCCTGATAAAGCTCCAACTTGGCGTTCATTTCAGGAATATATTCGTCGATGAATTCCTGTAATTGAAGGAATGTCTGACGGGAATCAACCCGAATACGATTAAGGGGAGCGCCCGCAAAATCACGCAGAACACGCTGTGCCAGTGCCAGTTCACCGTATACTTTATTTTTGGTGATATTACGTTTCTTACGTTCAATCACTTTACCCCACAGGCGCTGCAAAAATGCGGCATCCTGTACGAGCTCTTCTGCTCCTATACCTTCGGCGGCCGTACGGATAATAAACCCACCATGCTCATTACAGTAATCCATCACGATGGATTTCAGGCGGTCGCGTTCTTCTTCACTCTCTATCCGCTGTGAAACACCAACATGAGAGGCTCCCGGCATAAACACCAGATAACGGGATGGCAGGGTAATATCTGTCGTCAATCGGGCACCTTTTGTGCCGAGGGGATCTTTCACCACCTGCACGATCAAATCCTGCCCTTGATGAACCAACTCGGCTATATCTCTGACTTGGAAATTCTTCTTCTCTTCACCCGCAATACATTCGGTGTGAGGCACAATATCCGAAGCATGAAGAAAGGCGGCTTTCTCCAGCCCGATATCAACAAAAGCCGCCTGCATTCCGGGCAGAACCCGGCTCACCCGACCTTTGTAAATATTTCCGGCAATGCCTCTTCTCGCTTCCCGTTCAACATGTATTTCCTGCAAAATACCGCCATCAATATAAGCAACCCGCGTTTCGGATGGCGTGATATTGACTAATAACTCTGCTGTCATGAATAATGCTTCCCATCAGCTAATACTAAAAATCGTGTGATTAATTCACATGTTTCCACCAGTGGTAAGCCGACAACAGCATGGTAACTGCCATTAATTTTTCTGACAAAACAACCGCCCTTACCCTGAATGCCATAAGCGCCGGCTTTATCCATCGGCTCCCCAGTTGCAATATATTCCTGTATTTCCTGTTGGGATAACTGGCGGAATATCACATCTGTAATGACTATCTCACTCAGGGTGTGCTGACTGTTCGATAAAGCTACAGCCGTCATAACTTGATGACTCTGTCCGGACAAAGCACTCAATATTTCAGCAGCATGTTGTGGATTACGCGGTTTTTCCAGAATACGGTTATTCAATACAACAATAGTATCCGCACCCAGAACAGGAAAGTCATTCGGTGCTATTGCCACGCCCGCCTGTGCTTTTTCTCTGGCCAGTCGGCTGACATATTGCTGCGGTGATTCCCCTTCCTGCCATTTTTCTTCGACCTGTGGTGTCAGAATCTCAAAATTAAAATCTAACATTCCCACCAGCTCACGTCGCCTTGGTGAGCCAGAAGCTAAATAAAGGGTTTTCATCGTGAGTCATCCTTAAAGCATATTGCATTGGAGGCTATTAATATCAGTCCATTTAAAAACAGGAAACTGCCTTTAACGAACTGAAAATTGACGACGGATTTTCCGCATTAATAAGAATAGCCAAGGCCAGAGAATACCATTGACCAGGCCATTCCAGAACACTTCTGGATGGAAAAGCGTCTTTGGTATCAAAGCATGAGCCAGAAAAATACAGAGATTCATCAGCGTTGAAAGCGCCACGACAACCAGTGCTTGCTGCCAGAGCGCCATATTACGAATTAACTGAAATTTGAACACCACCAGAAAACTAATGATGCTGAAAGCCAAAGCATGTGCACCGAGAACACTGCCTTGTAATAAGTCAGTAATGATGCCCAATACAAAGCCCGTACCCACACTGACGCGATGAGGGATCGCAAGCAGCCAGTAAATTAAGCACAGCACCAGCAAGGTAGGCCGGAACATATAGAACTGCTCCGGCCACGGCATAATCTGCAATACGATTGCAATCAGGAAAGATAACCAGATGACCCAGCGCCCTCGACTACGATATTGATTCATTGACGATTTCCTGTAGCTGAAGACGAGGGCTTTGTTACAGACAGTGTTTTATTCCCCTCTATATTGCCTTTTTTTCCTTCACCTGAATCCTGCGTCGGAAGCTGCGGTTTTTCTTCAAGTGGATTCGGCAGTACCTCAGGTAACATCTGCATCAAGCGTTCATTTGCTGCGCGATGTACTGCGGAAGGCGGCAACGGTTCCGACGGATCGTTATCTGATCCCCACAACAACAGCAGATAGCGCAGGCGTCGTAATTCAGCCAGTGGGCGTGCACGAATGACCACATGAGCCCGCTGATTGTCTATTTTGACGGAAGACACCACCGCTACCGGATACCCTTCGGGAAAACGCCCACCCAGACCCGATGTCACCAGTACGTCACCAACACGAATGTCGGTATCACTTGCCATCGGCTCCAGATGCAGATCTTCCGTACATCCGGCTCCGGCGGCAATCATACGGAGATCATTGCGCATGACCTGAACAGGCAACCCATGAGTCGGATCACAAATTAACAATACCCGACTGCTCAAATGACTCACTGAAATGACTTGACCAGCAACCCCCCGATCACTGATGACAGCCTGCCCTTCATACACGCCATCTTTAGCCCCCTTATCAATGACTATCTGATCTCGATAAGGATCAATGCCACCCGAAATCACCTGCGATACCATCATGTGTTCATCACGACGCACCGGTGATCCCAGTAATTCACGCAGACGGGAGTTTTCATGTTTCAGTTGCCCCAGCAAGAGAAGTTTGCTGCTCTGTAACCGCAGCTCATTGCGTAGGGTATTATTCTCCATCTCAAGATGCTTACGGGTAGCCAGAGATTCAGAGATGCCATCCAGAAATTGGCGTGGCCCATTGGCCAGAAAATAAAAAGGACTGACTGCCGTATCCATATAGCTACGGACTTTATTAAAAAAACCGAAACGGCTGTCTACCACAACCAGAATAATGGCAATAATAACAGCTAAAAAGAGTCGTACTTGCAGAGAAGATCCACTGCTGAAAATCGGCTTCATAAATTGCGCATTGTTAAGCTGTGTTGTGTCATAAACGATCAAACTCCCGAACAAACAGCAAGGAGGCCCCGATAACACATAACCGCCCCCCAGCTCGCAGAGTTACGTTCAGTCTTCGCTGAACAGATCACCACCATGCATGTCGATCATTTCCAACGCCTTGCCGCCACCCCGGGCAACACAGGTCAGAGGATCTTCAGCTACAATGACAGGAATGCCTGTTTCTTCCATCAGCAGGCGATCAAGATTACGCAGCAGCGCACCACCCCCCGTCAGAACCATGCCTCGCTCCGAAATATCAGAAGCCAGTTCTGGCGGACACTGTTCCAGTGCGACCATAACTGCGCTGACGATACCGGTCAGGGGTTCCTGTAAGGCTTCAAGGATTTCATTGGAATTCAGGGTGAAGCCACGCGGTACACCTTCGGCAAGGTTACGGCCACGTACTTCGATTTCATGGACTTCATCCGTTGGATAAGCAGAACCAATTCCATGTTTGATACGTTCTGCGGTTGCTTCCCCAATCAGGGAACCATAATTGCGGCGAACATAATTGATAATCGCTTCATCAAAGCGATCCCCGCCGATACGGACAGAAGAGGAATAAACAACGCCATTGAGGGAAATAACTGCAACTTCAGTCGTACCACCACCAATGTCCACAACCATTGAGCCAGTTGCTTCAGAAACAGGCAGACCGGCACCAATTGCTGCCGCCATTGGCTCTTCAATCAGAAAGACTTCCCGTGCCCCCGCGCTCTGGGCAGATTCACGAATAGCACGACGTTCAACCTGAGTTGCCCCAACAGGTACACAGACCAGTACGCGTGGGCTTGGGCGCATGAAACTGTTGTTGTGAACCTGTTTGATAAAATGCTGCAACATTTTTTCCGTGACATAAAAATCGGCAATAACCCCATCCTTCATCGGACGGATAGCTGCGATATTACCCGGAGTACGCCCCAGCATTTGTTTTGCTGCCGACCCTACAGCGGCAACACTTTTTGGTGAACCGGCTCTGTCCTGACGGATAGCAACGACAGAAGGTTCATCGAGTACAATTCCCTGACCCTTGACATAAATAAGGGTATTGGCAGTACCCAAGTCAATGGACAAATCGTTGGAAAACATGCCACGAAATTTCTTTAACATAACGAAAGGATAATCCTGCAAGCTGGGGACGGATATTGTCCGTCTACTCTACCAACCACATGAAGCAGCGACAAGGCGCATCACTAACTACTTTTACTACTTCAATAAAAGTGGCTACGTTATTATTCATATCAGACACACAATATTCTACGTTACTTTTCTCTAACGGAGCAGAAAAAAACTGCATAAAAACGGGTTAATTTCACCGATAACCTCATCACTATGCCCTAAAATGATCAAATGCCTCAAAAACCAACATTATAGTGCATATCGCGATACAACTACCCCCGATTTTACTGCTTCTATGTTGACCTGTAATCACTTCTGCAAGTTCAACCAAAACGTGTTTTTTCTCAACATTCTGACCTCCCCGGATAGTGCATTGTCAAAAAGAACGTCACCATCAACGGTAATAGGTAAAAATAAGGATTATTCTGAGCAAATCAATAATGTCATTTTCCTGATTGTTACCCTGTGCATTTGATCTTTTACATTGTCATCTTGAACAAAAATAAATAATCCCGGTTTTGCCACTCTCCATCACAATATTGCTGCTCGTCCGTTTCAGCACTTTCAATTTTATCTATATTGTGATGATGTCAAAATGGTGATGGTGTCGGATATAAAAACCCCATCAAGAGAGAATAATGATGAAAGCCTTATTACTTGAACAACACGAGACATTATCAGCCTCTATTCAAAATATTGATACCTCGCAACTGCCCTCTGGCGATGTCGTTGTAGATATCCACTGGTCAACACTCAATTACAAAGATGCCCTTGCTATTACTGGGAAAGGCAAAATTATCCGTCAATTTCCGATGGTGCCGGGAGTCGATTTTTCTGGTGTTGTCCATCATTCTGAAAATCCCCGCTTTCATATCGGCCAACACGTTTTGCTGACGGGCTGGGGCGTAGGTGAAAATCACTGGGGCGGGCTGGCAGAACAGGCCAGAGTTTCTGGTGAATGGCTGACACCGTTGCCACAGGGATTAAGCGCCAGACAAGCCATGATCATCGGCACAGCCGGTTTTACCGCCATGTTATGTATCATGGCGCTGGAGCAAGGAGGAGTGACACCGGAAAGTGGAGAAATTGCTGTTACTGGTGCCGGTGGAGGGGTCGGCAGCACAGCAATTACCCTGCTGTCACAACTGGGATATTCCGTCGTCGCCATCAGCAGCAAAACCGAAAACCAAGATTATTTACTTTCACTGGGTGCAAAGACGATCCTGCCTGTCACTGATTTTAATCAGCCATCGCGTTCGCTGGAGAAACAGCGCTGGGCCGGCGTCATTGATACCATCGGTGGCACAGTACTGGCAACCCTGCTGGCACAGGTGCATTACAACGGCACCGTCGCTGCTTGTGGCATGGCGAGTGACAGCCAACTGTCCACGACAGTGATGCCGTTTATTCTGCGCAATGTTCGCTTACAGGGTATTTCATCAGTCACCGTGCCTGCCGTAAAACGCTCTGATATTTGGCAAAGGTTACAGAAATTATTACCTGACGCCTTTTATCAACAGGCCACCACTGAAATTTCATTAGATCAAGTGGTCGAATACGCCAATAAACTGATAAACAACCAAATGACTGGCAGAACGTTGGTAAAGGTAGCTGATAAGACCAGTATTTAGCTGCTAAATGCCACGATATGTTTATAATGTCGGGCTTTATCGCCAAATTTACAAATAATGGTAGCAGAAAAAGATGACAAACCGTTGACATCGAGTTATCTTGGTCGATTGTTGACAGATTGCCGGAGATACCCGCACAATGGCAGACAAGTTTCGCATTTTACTCTTGAATGGCCCCAACCTGAACCTGTTGGGAACGCGAGAGCCAGAGACCTACGGCAAGTTAACGCTTGATGATATCGTCAGCAAACTGTCAAAAGAAGCTCACCAATCGGGAGTCGAATTATCCCATCTGCAATCCAATGCAGAATCTGAATTGATTGAGAGAATTCATACGGCGCGGGGCGATACCGATTTTATTCTGATTAACCCTGCGGCATTCACACATACCAGCGTGGCACTACGCGACGCACTTCTAGCGGTTGATATCCCATTTATTGAGATTCACCTCTCCAATGTGCATGCCCGCGAGCCATTCCGCCATCACTCATATCTTTCTGATATTGCCGTTGGCGTGATCTGCGGATTGAGTGCCGATGGTTATAGTTTCGCATTACAGGCAGCGGTCAACCGCTTGTCAACATTCAACTCATTTACCTAAGAGTACGGAACCACATTCATGGATATTCGTAAAATAAAAAAATTGATCGAGCTGGTTGAAGAATCCGGCATTTCTGAACTGGAAATTTCTGAAGGTGAAGAATCAGTACGTATCAGCCGTATAGCAGCAGCCCAGCACATGCCAATGACTCAGCAATATATTTCAGCGCCTGTTCAACAGTCAGTGCAAGCCGCCACACCAGCCATTCCTGCTGCTGAAAAACCAGCGGAAATTATCGGTCATACCGTCTGCTCCCCAATGGTCGGCACGTTCTACCGCTCACCAAGTCCAGATGCAAAAGCTTTCATCGAAATTGGCCAGCGTGTTAATCAGGGCGATACCCTGTGCATCGTTGAAGCAATGAAAATGATGAACCAAATCGAAGCTGACAAAACCGGCGTGGTTAGAGCAATTCTGGCACAAGACGGTCAACCTGTTGAATTTGACGAGCCACTGGTCGTCATCGAATAACGAGGCGTTCCATGCTTGAGAAAATTGTCATTGCTAACCGTGGTGAAATTGCACTGCGTATCCTGAGAGCCTGTAAAGAGCTTGGGATCAAAACCGTTGCGGTGCACTCTACGGCAGATCGTGATCTGAAACACGTCTTGCTGGCGGATGAAACCGTCTGTATCGGTCCTGCGGCATCAGCAAAAAGTTATCTGAACATTCCTGCCATTATTTCTGCGGCAGAAATTACCTGTGCTCAGGCAATCCATCCCGGTTATGGCTTCCTGTCTGAAAACGCCGATTTTGCTGAACAAGTAGAACGTTCTGGTTTTGTTTTCATTGGCCCTAAAGCAGAAACCATCCGCTTGATGGGGGATAAAGTCTCCGCCATTAACGCGATGAAAACAGCCGGTGTTCCCTGTGTTCCCGGTTCTGACGGCTCATTAGGGAATGATACCGAGAAAAATAAAGCCATTGCGAAACGCATTGGCTATCCGGTGATCATCAAGGCATCAGGTGGTGGTGGTGGTCGCGGTATGCGCGTTGTACGCAGCGACAAAGATCTGGAACAATCCATCGCTATGACCCGTGCAGAAGCCAAGGCCGCTTTCAACAATGACATGGTATACATGGAGAAATTCCTTGAGAACCCACGTCACGTTGAAATTCAGGTACTGGCAGATGGTCAGGGTCATGCTCTCTATCTGGCTGAACGTGACTGCTCCATGCAGCGCCGTCACCAGAAAGTGGTAGAGGAAGCACCTGCACCGGGTATTTCAGCAGAATTGCGTCGCACTATCGGCGAGCGCTGTGCCAATGCCTGTATCGAAATCGGTTATCGCGGGGCAGGTACGTTTGAATTCCTGTATGAAAATGGTGAGTTCTACTTTATCGAGATGAACACCCGTATTCAGGTTGAGCACCCCGTCACAGAAATGATTACTGGCGTTGACCTGATTAAAGAGCAGTTGCGCATTGCCTCTGGCCTGCCACTGTCCATCAAACAGGAAGATATCGTGATCGAAGGTCATGCGATCGAATGCCGTATCAATGCAGAAGATCCAAAATCCTTCCTGCCAAGCCCGGGCAAAATTACCCATTTCCACTCTCCGGGCGGGTTCGGCGTGCGCTGGGAATCCCATATCTATGCAGGATATACTGTACCGCCTTACTATGATTCCATGATCGGTAAGCTGATCACGTACGGCGAAACCCGTGAAGTGGCAATTGCTCGCATGAAGAATGCACTGGCCGAGTTGATCATCGATGGCATCAAGACCAATATCGATCTGCAAGTAGCGATTATGAATGACGAGAATTTCCAGAAAGGCGGAACCAATATCCACTATCTGGAGAAGAAACTGGGTTTGCAGGAGAAGTAAGATTTCTTACTGATGTTCAGACGTTGTTGCTTTGAATGATTAAAATCCCACTTTAAAAGGTGGGATTTTTTTATAACTGAACTCGATGACGGCCTAAGCGCTCACCTTAATAAAATCGTAAACAAAGTTTCTTGTTTAAATACAAGAAACCATATTTATATCACTTGGTCCATTCTTACCTATTTTAAAATTATCCAAGGCGTAGCTTGACTTCAAATGTGGTCCTTGGTTGGGGGCATCGGTGTCTGAACGATACCAAGAACGGCTCGACACAGTGGGCCAACCGTATGTGGGAGTAAATTGATATTTATCCTGTACCAAACCTCCCAATTCTTGCAATTCACCTATTTGTGGTGCTCTCTTTCCTTTCGCCTGACATAAATTTTTAAAATTTTCATAATTGTATGCTGACCAATCTTCATTATTTTCCTGAACAATCCCAGTTGAGAGATTTGGATAGTATTTTTGTACTTCTTTGCTCAATAATGGCCGTGAAAATTTGCCCGCATTGATCGGGAGCTCCTCAACCATATGCCCCCAATAATTGGCCAAATCTGTATCAGGACTGGTAATCACAGTAAAAATAACATCCTGTGTTTTAGTCTCAGTTTTAGCACCCGTACCTTCATTCACCGTTATCGACACGGAAGTTTTTAAACCGATACTATTCCTATCAGTGGCCGTCATTATTAATTCACCATTTTTGTCGGTAAAACCCATATAAGTGTCACCACTCTTGTAAGTTTTGCCGGTAATTTCCAACTGCACAGTAGGATCGACCCGCTCCGTCTTGGCTCGGCCAGTGGCTTTCCCCAGTTCAACCTTAATCGGCACTCCCCTTATGGCATTGCCACTTTTCAGGGTTTTTACGGTAAGTGTGATGGGTTCTTCTCTCTTCACTTTAGGCGCTTTCTTTCCATTGCTTAAATCCTCCTCAGTGCCCACATTCCATGTCACATCAAAATTCTCCGCGATCCCCAGTACCGTACCCTGCGCCCGGACAATACTTCCTATATTCCCTTTGCTATTCTTTGGCCTGACAGTCAATGCAATGATTTTACCTGCATGTTGATCGGTCAGTCCGAAAGATTCCGGGATATAACCGCTTTTGTCTATGGCATCATTGGAATTTTCTATAGCCTGTATTGTCGGATCATCCTCTCCGGGTTCATACACTCCCCACGCATAAAGGGATTCATCATCCGGATAACCATTGTTATCGTCAAAGGAATAGGTCGCCGTTATTTTTTTACCTATCACCAATGGATCAATTAATGCCAGATGAGTAATAACAGGATCTTTGTCCGGATCAATAACACTGCCTTGATCATTTCCGCCACCGGTATGGTTTCCTTCCTCCCACTTCATACTGGTGTTGATCGTCCGGGTATCATCCGCTTTCACGCCCAAAGCATTTTCTGCCCGAATCACAAACTCCACGATCCGGTTGACATCTTTAGCCTCCAGTAAATAATCCACTTCACTGACCTGACCGACTCTATCGGGGCCAATACCGGCCTGACAGGTTGTGCCATCGGGCTGGCCATTCAACTGCTTGCGGCACCATGTATACCCCGACTTATCCGTTATATCACCTGCTCCCGACTCAAAGACGTATTTTGCCGTTAGTGTTTTTCCCTTCTCCAGAATACCTTCCAGCTTAAGCTCATTGATGGCAGGCTTGCCTGCCGGATCAAAAATGCTACCCGGCTTATCTCCCGGAGGAGTAAGGGTTTTATTACCGTCCTGTTCACTCATGCTGGTATCCACGGTACGAAGTTGACCCGCTATGCCTTCACCGTTAATCGGTTTAACAGAAATCGCCAACATTTTACCAGCATCTTCTTGTTTCAGATCCCGAGTTAATGTTCCCGTTTTCGTCTTACTATCCTTACTGACGGCAGGTACAGATTCCAACTGGTCATCAGTAACCAGTGCATTCTTATCATGCCACGTATATTTTGAGTCATCAGTGTCATTACCGCTATTACCGTCAAACTGGTAAGTGGCTGTCAGGCGTTTTCCAACTGCCAAATCACCGCTCAACGTAAGTTTGGTAATAACCGGGGCGGCATCTGGGTTAGTGACTCCGCCTTCGCTACCGGTGTTGATCGTCCGGGTGTCATCCGCTTTCACGCCCAAAGCATTTTCTGCCCGAATCGAAAATTCCACGATCCGGTTGACATCTTTAGCCTCCAGTAAATAATCCACTTCACTGACCTGAGCGGCTCTATCGGGGCCAATACCGGCCTGACAGGTTGTGCCATCGGGCTGGCCATTCAACTGCTTGCGGCACCATGTATACCCCGACTTATCCGTTATATCACCTGCTCCCGACTCAAAGACGTATTTTGCCGTTAGTGTTTTTCCCTTCTCCAGAATACCTTCCAGCTTAAGCTCATTGATGGCAGGCTTGCCTGCCGGATCAAAAATGCTACCCGGCTTATCTCCCGGAGGAGTAAGGGTTTTATTACCGTCCTGTTCACTCATGCTGGTATCCACGGTACGAAGTTGACCCGCTATGCCTTCACCGTTAATCGGTCTAACGGAAATCGCCAACATTTTACCAGCATCTTCTTGTTTCAGATCCCGAGTTAATGTTCCCGTTTTCGTCTTACTATCCTTACTGACGGCAGGTACAGATTCCAACTGGTCATCAGTAACCAGTGCATTCTTATCATGCCACGTATATTTTGAGTCATCAGTGTCATTACCGCTATTACCGTCAAACTGGTAAGTGGCTGTCAGGCGTTTTCCAACTGCCAAATCACCACTCAGCGTCAGTTTGGTAATAACCGGGGCGGCATCTGGGTTAGTGACTCCGCCTTCGCTACTGGTGTTGATCGTCCGGGTATCATCCGCTTTCACGCCCAAAGCATTTTCTGCCCGAATCGAAAATTCCACGATCCGGTTGACATCTTTAGCCTCCAGTAAATAATCCACTTCACTGACCTGACCGGCTCTATCGGGGCCAATACCGGCCTGACAGGTTGTGCCATCGGGCTGGCCATTCAACTGCTTGCGGCACCATGTATACCCCGACTTATCCGTTATATCACCTGCTCCCGACTCAAAGACGTATTTTGCCGTTAGTGTTTTTCCCTTCTCCAGAATACCTTCCAGCTTAAGCTCATTGATGGCAGGCTTGCCTGCCGGATCAAAAATGCTACCCGGCTTATCTCCCGGAGGAGTAAGGGTTTTATTACCGTCCTGTTCACTCATGCTGGTATCCACGGTACGCAGTTGACCCGCTATGCCTTCACCGTTAATCGGTTTAACAGAAATCGCCAACATTTTACCAGCATCTTCTTGTTTCAGATCCCGAGTTAATGTCCCCGTTTTCGTCTTACTATCCTTACTGACGGCAGGTACAGATTTCAACTGGTCATCAGTAACCAGTGCATTCTTATCATGCCACGTATATTTTGAGTCATCAGTGTCATTACCGCTATTACCGTCAAACTGGTAAGTGGCTGTCAGGCGTTTTCCAACTTCCAAATCACCACTCAGCGTCAGTTTGGTAATAACCGGGGCGGCATCTGGGTTAGTGACTCCGCCTTCGCTATTGCCGCCTGTCGTCTTATTCCCCTGCATTCCTTTGCGCAGAACGACGGTTTCTGGGGGGAAGTGAGAAATTTGTATTGCGTTGGAAGCCAGTACTGACAGTTCCAGTACTTTACCCACTGCGGTCTGTGGAATGGTGTATTCAGGTACAAGACCTTTTTCTTTCACGTTACCTGAGGACGTAATCCCATTCTGGATTTCATTGGGAGGGGGTACGGTTTCTTCAATGCCCGTCGCTTTGGCTAGTGACGTTACTTTGTCTGCGGTAGTGCTTTCTGCTCCCCAGGCAAAGAAGGAGTGGTCTGTATCATTACCCCCATTGGCATTAAACTGGTAGGTCGCACTGAGTTTTTTACTCTGTTCTATGACCCCCGCGACGATGAGATCGCTGATTGTCGGCGCATTGGCAACATCAAACTGAATTTCCGTACCATGTTTCAGTGGCTTGTCATCCACCGTGACAATGATTTTCCATTCGCCAGGTTTGGTGCCAGCCGTGGCGGTAACTTCATAAATACCGCTCCCTTCCGATACTTCTTTAACTTCGGTGCCCAATATAGGGTTTTTACCTTCGCCTCTCAGGCTATTGAGATCAGATATGAACGTGATATTACCTGCGACACCAGTGACGGGTTTGCCATTGTTGCCTATCAGCCTCAACCGGAGTATGGTTTGGGTTTTTCCATCTGCTGCCATTGATTGATGAGGCAGCTCAAACCCCGAGTCTTTAAGATCGATAGCTAAAGAGATCACCTGTATCTGTGTTTCCGCCCGTTCAGAAGCATTGCCCTGATTGTCATAGGCAATCCCGGACAGGATGTAGGTATTGTTGCCCTTGTTATGGAACGGTGGCAAAGTCAGCCGATAATGCTCTCCCCCCCGCACTGGCGTATCCGGTTTCTCCAGTTTGCCGCCGCCAGCCACCAGATTTGCCATATCCCAGACAATTTCTTTCAGTCCATATTTACTACTGACATTAACATTCAACGACATGACTTGTCCGCCGTGCCCGCTAATCTGTTTTTCCATCCTCAGGCGTATCAGCTCTTTTTTCCGGTATTCCAGTACGATTTGATTATTACGTTCGACCAAATCATAACGCCCACCTTGCAAACTACGTTTAAAGGCTACCGCATCCGGGTCAATCTGTTTTGACCACGGCGTCCCAAGTACATAGTTCAGGCCAAAATTAACCAGAGTTTCACCGTGGCCCTGCGCACTTTGTTTACGGTCAATGCCCAATGTCACCAGCGGGATCGGGGTATAGCTGGCACCCACAGTAAAAACGGACGGATTTTTTTGTCGACGTTCTTCACTCAGCAGGCCAACCTCATCACCAAAATATTGCTCATAGATCAGCTTACCCCCTAATTGCGGATAGGCAGGAATGTAACCTTCTGCACGCAAATCAAAACCATTGGCCGGACGTTCTTCGTAATCTTTCATTTTTTGGCCATCTTTCCAGCTACTAGCCCGGAAATAGCCATTCGCCCCGAATTTCATAAAATCACGGGCGTACTCGGTACCAATGCCGAAACGAGTATGATCACGGGTAATGTCATGGTCAACGAAAGCGTTATAGCCAAACATGCCGGTATTAAGAAAATGACGTTGCCCCAGACCAACATTGACGGTAGTACGGTTGTCAATACGACGCAGACCAAACTGGGTAAAGGCCATCTGTTTTTCGCGATCATAGAGCGGTAATAACATATCAAACTGACTGCCTTCTAAGCGCCCACGATCATCCACATTAGCCTGCAATTTGATCGTGCCATAGCGTTGCAGCCAGTTTTGCACAGCCTGATTGGCTTCATTGACGGCCAGACCGTGTAATTGACGTTTAGCGCTGTCCACAATATTGTTGTTTTTCAGCATCCCCGCCGCATGGGAAGCTGCATTCGCCAGCCAGCGTTCAGTGGTATTTTCAGAAGGTTCAGTGGCGGAAATTTGCCTCAAACGATCCGCCAACGCTTTACTGGAGAGCGGTTTTGTGAGGTCAGTTTCACCCCCCCCTTCCAGTTTCGTCATCGGTTTGCTGAGGGAACGATCTTCCTGTGCAACCGGATGCGTTTTGGCAGCCGCCAGCACAGGAGTAAAAGTACCCGCCATCAGAAATACAACCTGGGAAAAAATATTCACCCAAGCCACCAGCTTAATCCGATGACGTTGTTTATCTGTCCGCTGCCTGTTTTGTTCTTTTAGCATGTTTACCAACCCTTGAAATTAACACTATTGACCTCAAGCAATGTCATGCGTTGATAACATTCACGCCTATTTTCTATAATCTAATAGACTTTAAATGAAGTCAGATGAACCAGATAATTTTTCCATCAATGATGGTCAAGTCATTTAATAGGCAAGATAAAAGACTTATCAAACTTTCTAACACGAAAAATAATTCAGCTAAATAATGAAAAGTTGCCAAAATATAAAAAAACCTTCTCCATCACTTTTAATTAAAAACCAAATAAAAATCAAATGACATTCCAGAGAAAAATAAAAACAATTATATTTCTCCAAAATAAATTTTAATTTAATTAAAAAAATCAATAAATTAAAAACAAATTAAACAATAAAACTTTCATCATTTCTTATCAAAATAGCGATTTTGAGTTAACATTTCTCGTCAAAATGTAATCTGTTTTTCGTTTCAATCCTTGGCAAAAAATGGAAAAAAAAGCACTCATAAAAACCCATAATTAATAAAAAACGCTTTTTTACATTTAAAACTAAATCTTTTTATTATCAATAATTAAATTCATTCCACCATTGTTAACAAAAAGACAAAATAAATACTGATTTCAATAAAATATTATTTTGTTGAAAATTAAAACATTTTTTTTGATTTTTACTCTGATTTTTCACGGCACATTTTTCTCCTGAATAAATCTGTACATTACCGTACAATTCTCCTCATATTGTTTCATAGAAGTTACCCGGAGAACGGATGGACAGACGATTTGTTCAATCCCACAAAGAAGCGCGCTGGGCAGTATCCCTGGCGTTGGCTTATCTTGTTGGTTGGTTACTGTGTGCCTATTTACCCAGTGATGCCATCGGCTTAACTGGATTACCCCGCTGGTTTGAACTGGCTTGCCTGCTGCTCCCAGCCTTATTTATCATCCTCTGCTGGTTGATGGTGAAGTTTATATTCAAAGAAGTTCCATTGGAGGATGATAATGCAAACTGAAGTGATCTTACCTCTGGTAGGGTATTTGGCGTTGGTTTTCCTGCTGTCAATCTATGCTTACCGTCGCCGTCAAACAGGCGAATTTTTGAATGAGTATTTTCTCGGCAATCGCTCAATGGGCGGTTTTGTACTCGCCATGACCATCACGGCAACCTACATCAGCGCCAGTTCCTTCATTGGCGGCCCCGGTGCAGCTTATAAGTACGGTATCGGCTGGGTTCTGCTGTCCCTGATCCAATTGCCCGCGATATGGCTCTCCCTCGGCGTGCTGGGGAAAAAATTTGCCATCCTCGCCCGTCGCTACAACGCCGTCACCTTGAACGACATGCTGTATGCCCGCTATCAGAGCCGTTTTCTGGTCTGGTTTGCCAGCCTGAGCCTGCTGGTCGCCTTTGTCGGGGCGATGACCGTACAATTTGTTGGCGGTGCTCGTTTGCTGGAAACAGCCGCAGGTATCCCCTACGATACCGGATTGCTGATTTTTGGCATTTCAATCGCGCTTTACACGGCATTTGGCGGGTTCAGAGCCAGTGTCCTCAACGATGCCTTACAGGGGCTGGTCATGCTGCTGGGAACGGTATTATTGCTGGCAGGTATCATCTACAAAGCCGGGGGCTTGTCAGAAGCTATTGCCACACTGCGCGCCATTGATCCCAATCTGGTTTCACCCCACGGTGCTGATAACATCCTTACAGGGCCATTTATGACGTCTTTCTGGGTACTTGTCTGCTTTGGTGTTATAGGGCTGCCACATACCGCTGTTCGCTGTATTTCCTATCGGGACAGCAAAGCTGTCCATCGCGGTATTATCATCGGTACTATCGTGATGGCAATCCTGATGTTCGGTATGCACCTTGCGGGGGCTTTGGGAAGAGCGATTATTCCTGATCTGACCATCCCGGACCAAGTGATCCCAACTTTGATGATCACCGTACTGCCGCCTGTCGCTGCGGGTATTTTTCTGGCGGCACCGATGGCCGCGATTATGTCAACAATTAATGCCCAATTGCTGCAATCTTCGGCTACTATCGTCAAAGATCTCTATTTAAATCTGTTCCCCCAGCAAATCAGACAAGAGAAAAAACTTTCTCGCATTTCCAGCTACTCCACTCTATTTTTGGGGATGCTGCTGCTGCTGGCCGCATGGCGCCCACCTGAAATGCTTATTTGGCTGAATTTACTGGCGTTTGGCGGGTTGCAAGCGGTATTCCTTTGGCCACTGGTGCTGGGGCTATACTGGGAAAAAGCTAATGCATATGGTGCCATTGGCTCAATGCTCATCGGTGCGACTAGCTATACATTGCTGGCCAGTTTCAATATCCAGATTTTTGGCTTCCATCCGATAGTACCATCGTTGTTATTCAGTTTACTGGCCTTCGGGATAGGGAATATGATTGGCAGCCGTAAATACCAACAGATCGCCGCATCTCAATAGCGGCGATATAATTTCATTTCCATAAGAAAATGATTCACAGAAAGAGAATTTTTATGCCTTGGATACAATTAAGATTAAACACCACGGGACAACAGGCCGAAGCCCTCGGTGACGAGTTGATGGAAAGCGGCGCGGTGTCAGTAACCTTTCAGGACAGCCACGATACACCGATTTTTGAGCCTCTGCCGGGAGAAACCCGCTTATGGGGCGATACCGATGTTATCGGGTTGTATGATGCAGAAATGGATATGAAAGCCGTAGTCGGCCAACTGGAGCAGGTTCCACAGCTTGGCAAAGGGTTCCTTCATAAAATCGAGCAGTTGGAAGATAAAGATTGGGAACGTGAATGGATGGATAACTTCCATCCCATGTGTTTCGGCAACCGCTTGTGGATTTGCCCAAGCTGGCGAGAAGTGCCAGAACCGGATGCCGTCAATGTGATGCTTGATCCAGGTCTGGCATTTGGCACCGGTACTCACCCAACGACTTCCCTGTGCCTGCAATGGCTGGACGGCCTTGACCTGACAGGAAAAACGGTTATCGACTTCGGCTGCGGCTCTGGCATTTTGGCTATCGCCGCCCTGAAACTCGGGGCAAAACAGGCCATCGGCATTGATATCGATCCACAGGCGATTCAGGCAAGCCGGGATAATGCGGAACGCAACGGTGTATCTGCACAACTAACACTCTATTTGTCGAAAAATCAGCCAGCAGACCTCAAGTGTGATATCGTCATTGCCAATATTTTGGCTGGCCCATTGCGTGAACTCGCGCCGATCATTGGCTCACTGCCTAAATCTGGTGGATTCTTGGGTTTGTCTGGCGTATTGGCAAGTCAGGCAGAAGGCGTTGTCCAAGCCTATAACAATGAATTTATTATCGATCCGATTGCAGAACAGGAAGAGTGGTGCCGCATTACTGGGATTAAAAAATAATCACTTGATGCCTATTGAAAAACGAGATTATCCACTAAAATGATCACCTAGGGGGTTAATTGGTGGTAATCCGCGCTCTTCATCATGATAAATACAGGTAACGATAAATTTCTTAAATAATATCTAACTTGATGTTATTTAAGAGTAATTAACAAACTTTAAAAAAATCAACTGGAAAAATTCCGTTATAAATATCGATTCGCTCAAAGTTTGGCCTTTCATATCTTGTGAAAAATGCGTAATATACGCGCCCTTAGTTAATCACAGTTGGCCACTCTTTCTTCGCCTATGCGTATCGGACAATACCAGTTGAAAAACTGTCTTATTGCAGCTCCTATGGCTGGCATAACAGATCGCCCGTTTCGATCGCTATGCTATGACATGGGTGCAGGAATGACAGTATCAGAAATGCTTTCTTCCAACCCACAGGTTTGGAAGACAGATAAATCTCGGCTGCGTATGGTTCATCGCGACGAATCTGGAGTGCGTTCTGTACAAATTGCCGGCAGTGATCCTGATGAGATGGCGGCGGCAGCGAGAATCAACGTTGCCAATGGCGCTCAGATCATTGATATCAATATGGGGTGCCCAGCTAAAAAAGTGAATCGTAAGCTGGCAGGCTCTGCATTACTGCGTTACCCGGAATTGGTTCAAGCAATCCTTTCTGCGGTAGTCAATGCAGTTGATGTACCTGTCACACTGAAAATTCGCACTGGATGGTCACCGGAAGAGCGTAACTGTGTAGAAATTGCCCAATTGGCTGAGCGTTGCGGTATTCAGGCTCTTACAATACATGGCAGGACGCGATCCTGTCTGTTTAATGGTGAGGCCGAGTACGACAACATTCGGACAGTTAAGCAGACTGTTGCCATTCCAATTATTGCTAATGGCGACATTACTGACCCGCTTAAAGCCAGAGCAGTGCTTGAATACACCGGGGCTGATGCCCTGATGATAGGCCGCGCTGCTCAGGGAAGACCCTGGATCTTTCGGGAAATCCAGCATTATCTGGAAACAGGAGAATTGCTGCCACCGATGCCTCTTGGCGACGTGCAGCATTTAATGAGCGAGCATGTACGAGAACTGCATGACTTTTACGGTCAAGGCAAAGGAGTTCGTATTGCACGTAAGCATGTATCTTGGTACCTCAAGGAACATGCTCCTGATGACCAGTTTCGGCGCACATTCAACGCCATTGAGGATGCCAGCGAACAGCTGGAGGCGTTGGAGGCATACTTCGAAAATTTTTGCGTAAATAAAGAAAAGAGCTGACAGAACTATGTTCGAACAACGCGTAAATTCTGATGTACTAACCGTTGCTACTGTAAATTCACAAGATCAGGTAACTCAAAAACCTCTACGTGACTCAGTTAAACAAGCACTGAAGAACTATTTTGCTCAACTGAACGGTCAAGATGTTAATGACCTGTATGAGCTGGTACTGGCTGAAGTAGAACAGCCACTGTTGGACATGGTGATGCAATACACCCGTGGCAACCAGACCCGTGCAGCCCTGATGATGGGAATCAACCGTGGTACTCTGCGTAAGAAACTGAAAAAATACGGCATGAACTGATCCTAGTCTTAGATCATGTTGTTATAAAAGCACTTTCTCTTTTAGGGGAAGTGCTTTTTTTGTTTAGGATTACCCCACCGATTACCCCACCAAAAATTCCTCAACATAAAGACACGTTGCAAAGCATAAGTACCAGAAAGAAAAATGAAGATGTTTAAAATCGAAGCGTATTCATAGCAATAGAGGGTTGCGAAGCATTTCGTCGAAAGTTATTGAGAAGCTGAAGTGACGGCTAACTATATTTCTACCAATCAGAAGAGTTCCCTGTAACGGTTATCATCTGACCTTTTCGTAATAATATCACCGATAGTGTCACCCCATCAACGCCAATAATATTCTGTGAGCAATGAAATGAGGTGACTATTTCCCTGATGTTTTTCTGGCATTAGAATGATTATTTTGATGATTTATCGCGAACTTTCCTTTCTAATAATTCTCCGGTATAAGAATCAAAATAACGGCTAGGCCAGATTTCAGAGGGATGTATTTCGAGATAGTTAGCAATTATCCATTCGCCTTTCGGCCACGGTCTGCTGAGAGCATTTGCCAGTGAGTCCTGCTTCACGAGAAACAGCTGCTAAGGTTGTACCACGCTTACGTAATGCAGCAATAATATCGGCTTGATGCCAGTCATTTCTAACGTTATTCATTCCTGCTACCCCTTCCATTAATTAAAATTGATGGTGGCGATTCAGACAGGATTAGCACTACCGGGTGTCGTCATGACGTCGGATTTAATCGCCGTCTCATAACTTTGAAAACGTTCTTTCGGATTGGCACGCAGTAAGTCGGCAGTATCAAATTCCACCTGATAACGAATCCCCCGCTTCGGCAAAGTCATCAGCAAGGCGGCCTTGATTTGTTGTTCAAAGTTGGCAAGCCACGGGCGCATGGTGATAGTCAGAAAAGCGCGAGACGCTTCGCTAAAATTACTGTAAGTGCTGTTTGAATATTCTTGCAAAAAGATCGGGCTGACATTGAACATGCGGGCGATATCATCAATGGTAAAACGGCGGGAGACCAGCCATTCGGCATCTTGGTTACTCATGCCTAACTGCTGGTATTCCATCGCACCTTCAAGGATCGGCTTTTTTCCGGCATTACGCGCACCTTTATAACGTTCGAGGGCTTCCAGTGCCTTCCGTATTCAGCGTGTCGGACTGGCTGCGCAGTTCGTCGAACTCTTTGGCCTCATCGCTGGTGAGTGAACGTTTTTCGTTTTTCGCTTTGGTGAGAAGCGAGTGCATTTGATGGGGTAAATCGGATTTTTGTTGACGTATGACGTAGTTCGAGTAATTTTTTCATGGTATTTTGTAGTTAATTTATTTTTGCAAAAAAAGTTTTTAGCACCATGAAAAATAATAAGAAAGAATCCTGATTATGTTGAGAAAGTATAAAAAATGGCGAATTAAATCGCCATTCTTATAGTGACAATTATTCCCTTACTTTTATAGTATAATTTTTATTGAACTCTTTCCCTGCGTACATTGTACCTAAAGTAAACCCTACTATTTCAATTTTTATCAATTCTATCTTCTTTGGGGTACCTGTTATATTTATATGATGGTAATCTTTTCTTATTTCTTTTTTTCCACCCCATAGGAAAGAACTATCTTTTGGATTCCATGTTAGTCCTGAGCCAGTAGGATGAATTTTTACCCAAACGCTTTTTTCATTCAATGCACCTCCTGTGATGGTAATTGATGCCTGATATGGTTCATTTATCACTGCATCAGGAAGAAACTCTGATTTTGGTAAAACTTTTGGCGTTGGATTACCACAACCATAAAGTAAAAAAATAAAAACAATTAATATTTTTTTCATGTTATTTCATTGGGTTAAAAACCAACCCTCCAAAAATATGGTTGAGTACATAATCTAATGATTTGTTTATTTTAATTTGATGTTCCACTTTACCCCATGAAAACAGATTTAAATTTACATATTGATTCAGATCTGAATTATTTGTGATATTTTCTTTCTCATAGTTTTCTACTACTCCTTCCCAAACTATCCAATGATTTTTTCCTGATGTTTCTATGTCACCAAAATCGGTCATGTATTAAATGATTAGATTAGGTATTAAAAATAATGTTCACGTTCAATAAAGGTTCCTATCACTTTATCGTGCATTTCTTCCGATTTTGAATACCCAATGGTTTTTCTATTCAGCCTTTTGATTCGGGTACGATGCGTTAAATTCGTTCTCTCTATACGCTGAGTAAACGCCTTTCCAGTCAAGTGCTCTTCCTCGGGAAGTGGGTCGTAAACAACATAGTCATCCGTGCAGTAAAACCGAATAGTAAAGGAAGATAAGAGGGTAAGCAGCTTGTCTAACGTTTTTCGACTGCGATCGCCAAAAACATGAGCCACTATTCGCTTCAGGCGGGGTTCCCAAGCATACCAAAGCCAGCGTTGGTTTTTCTTATTGCCGACAAACGACCATTGCTCGTCGATTTCACAGACAATCTGGATGCCACATTCCGCAAGGGGAAGTGTCGTTACGTTTCGGGGTCTGAGGTTTTTAATGTTTTCATGACGGTGGCGGTGGCGACTTTCAGGATCCGAGCGGTGTCACGAATTCCCCCGTTATTCATCGCGATATCGACAATCTGTTCTTTAACGCCGGGTTTGCAGGCCTGATAGGTATACGCCAACTGAAAGACCTTACAGCAGCTATAACAGCGATAACGAGGATGTCCGCCATTTCCTTTCCCATGTCCTTTGACCTGTTCTGATTTGTGGCAATAACGGCAATAGACATCAACTTTGGCCATACTTCATCCTTAAAAAGCCGGAAGCATATCACAGCAACTAACCATTTAATACATGACCCCAAAATCTGATAACATTCCTGCTGAAATCAAAGTAACAACATGATATCCTTTGTTATAGTAATCACTAAGAGTTACTATGTCATCTATATTAGAATGGGATAAGCCGACATTACTAAATACTTTTTCATACCCTGATTTTTCAAACCATTCTGTCAATTTTCCCCACATTGTAATACCAGCTAATTCATCATCAACCTCATCATAACTCATAATCATATTTTCTGAATCTCTTAGGCTTGCCAATGTCAGCCAATCTAACCCAGATATTCTGGTCATGACTTCAAAGCGTTAATTTGATATTCTTGTACTTTTTAATGGGATATCATCATGACTGTTACGATAGAAGTGACTTGTCGATATTGCGACCAAGCAGAACCTGTACGCAAACACGGAACAGGTAAGGCTGGCTTCCCTCGCTACTATTGCAAAGGTTGCCAAAGAACCTTTCAACTCAACTATCGTTACAACGGCCATAAACCGGGTATGAAAGAAAAAATTGTGGATATGGCAATGAATGGCTCTGGCGTGAGAGACACAGGCCGTATATTAGGTCTCGGTATCAATACGGTGATGCGGACATTAAAAAACTCTCGCCAAAACAAGTAACATCGTGACAGATCGCTTATGACGATATCACACTTATCTGTGAATTGGATGAGCAGTGGTCTTTGATAGGCAATAAAAAACAACGTCATTGGCTTTGGTATAATTTTGATACTAAAAGGAAAAAAATCATCGCCCATGTCTTTGACCCCCGAACAGATGCAACCTGCCGAAAATTGCTCAACTTATTGGCGCCTTTTAATATTCGTTTCATCACGACCGATAACTGGGGAAGTTATGCCGGAAAAATATCTGGTAGGCAAAATTTTTACCCAACGTATAGAGCGGCATAATCTCAACCTGCGAATTCATATCAAGAGGTTGGCGAGAAGAAGAACCATTTGTTACTCACGTTCGATGGAAATCCACGAAAAACTCATTGGCGCATATATTGAAAAACATCATTACAACCCTTTGGAGTCATTACCGAATATTGGAGGGGAGTTAAACAGAATATTAGGGGATTTTGAGACCCTATTTACGATTTTGTGGAATCTCCATCTCATTTAAAAGTGGCCGTTTAGGCTGTCACCGAATTCCATCATGAAGCGGATCATCGTTATACGCCAGCCACTGAGCAGTATTGTCTACTTTTTTGGATGCGCCCTGAATGGTCAGCCAAACTACCTTTTTTCACTGAATCATCTGATGGGAAGCTTTGACGTTTCTTGATGGCATGACGGATACTGTTCAGGGATTCAATGACATCAGTTTCTTTTGGTAAAGCTAGCAAATTCTTTGATCTCTGGAAGGATTGTCGATATACAAAGCTCTTAATACGGGTTCACAATGATGAGTTTGGAATTTTTTTCCAGCCGCTTATCGTCTTTATGAGGAAAATTCAGGAAAGTAAAATCATTGGATAGTATTTTAGAAAGAATATAATTAGCTTACTTTATTAATTACTTTGGATTGGTAAGAAATGAATTTGTGACTGTATAGTCATAAGAGTTGTGAACTCTAAGCTATTTATCTTAAGGATAAACATACTTAATAATTCGTGTTAAATATATTTTATAAATTGTTCAATGTAGGATTATTCGCCATGATTGTAAATTTATATTAATTATTTAAAGAGCCATGGCGTGTTATAAAGTGATGATCCGTGATTATATAAATATTTAAAACTTTCATTTAGGAAAAAGGGAAAATATGAGCAAGGTTACTGTTTTTCCGAGTTTTGGCCTGACTGGTGAAGTTTTTATACCATCATCTAAACCTCATATTCAGCGTGCATTATTACTAGCTTTACTGAATGAAAATACAACGAAAATTGTTAATATATCTTGGAATGTAGAAACTGAAAATCAAATTAATGCTCTGAAAAAATTTGGTCTAGAAATATTGCATAAAGATGGAACAACACTGTTACTTCGTGGTGTAGGTAGAAATTTATCGTATAATGGGGAGATATATGCAGGTGGTTCAGGTATGTTATTCAGAATGTGCGCAGCTTTAGCATCTCTCATTGATAATGAAAAAATAGTAATAAAATGCAATGAATCTTTATTTAATAGAGAGAGTGTGTTTGACGAAGATTTCTGTAATTATTTAGATATTCATATTGAACGTATTGAAAATGAAAAGATTATAATCACTAAGAGTGAAACTAATATAAAAAAACCATTGACTGTTTTGAATAGCACTCAGTTCATTACGTTTGCTCTATTTGTCACTCCTTTCAGCAAACAAAATATAGTCCCTATAGTTATGGACGGCAGTAAAATGGGCTATATTGATATGACGATAAAATCAATGTCCCTTCTAGGGAGCATGGTTACATATGAACAAAAGCACTTTAAAGTAACTAAATATATACCTAAAGATATTGAAATAAAAATACCCTCTGATTTCACATCATTAAGCTATATAGCATCTTCTATATTAAGCTCAAAAGGTGTTAGTGATGTATTGATAAGAAATTATTATTTTAATGACACAATAAATGAACGTGATTTATTTAAATTTTATCAAAGTATAGGTCTAATTATTAAGTATGATTCAAATTGGAATAATTTGAGAATATTCAGGCAGTCGATTAGGTTATGGGATGGTGAATTTTCATTGAAAGAGCTTCCTTCCGTAGCCGTAAACATAATTGCTGCTTCATCTAATTTGAAAGGAAAAAAAATTTTTAGTGGGGTAAGGGGAATAAATAATCATAAAAGTCAACGAGCATTTATTGTTAATGAAAATATAAGAACAATGGGAGGGAGTAGTGTTCTAATATTCGATAGAGTAGGAATGTTTGAGTCAATATATATTGAAGGAAAAGGACCGTTGAATGGAGGAGTTGAACTTAAAAGTTACGGTGACCATAGAATTTGTGCTGCTAATCTCATAGCATCGCTCGGTGCTGAGAAAGAATCCATAATATACGATATAGATAAATTAAATGATGGATTTCCCGATTATATCGATACGCTGAGGAATTTAGGCGTTCATATTAAATAGTTAAATTATTTCTTTGAGGGTGAAAAATGTCTAAAAGAATTGATAAAGATAGTAAATTTGTTGAGGTGATTTATTCGAAACGTTTACAGGGTACACTTAACTTACCAGCTTCTAAAAGTTCCTCAACTCGAGCCCTTCTAACTTCTTCCATTACTTCTGGAAAAAGTATTATCAGAAATATTGCTACTGGTTTTAATACCATAGCGATGAAATCTAATTGTGAGCGATTGGGGGCTGTTTTCAAAGAAGATAAAGGTAATTTGATAGTAAATGGAATTGACGTGAGTTCTATCAACCAGCCTTTAGAGTTCAATCCAGGTAACTCAGGGGTAGTATTGAGGTTGTTGATGGGGGTAGCGGGTTTCTTACCAGAGACAAAATTTATAACCGATTATCACGCCTCTCTTGGATTTCGTTCTCAAACAGAAATGGTTAATGCGCTATGTATGTTGAATGTTCAATGTAGAGCATTGGGAGAAGAGCATCGACTTCCTATCAGGATTAAGTCTGATAGAAAGTTAAATGATTATACAGAGGTATCTTGTAGAAAAAGCTCACAATTTTTAAGTGGATTACTATATCTTGGAGCAGTGATGGATAATGACTTAACTATAAAGGTAGTCGACAAAATAACAGCTCCATCAATGGTTCACACAACAATTAATAACCTTAAGAAAGCGGGTATTAGAATCGAATATGATAGTGATTTTCGTGAATTTTTTGTACATGGTCGATGTCGATTGCAGGCAAGTGATTTTACAGTAGGTTCTGATCCAGCTAGCACTGCTGCAATCCTTGCGCTTTGTGGCTCCCTAGAATCAGAAGTTCAATTGAATGGTTTCTTCGAAGAAGAACTGGGAAATGGTGCTGTGATTCAATATCTAATCGATACAGGGACTAATATCGAATTTATTGGGAATGAAACGATAATAATTAGAGGGAGTACAGAAATTCGTCCTTTAGATTTTGACGGTTCTTTGGCCCCTGATGCAGTTCCCGCATTAGCGGCTAGAGCTTCATTAGCCTCTGGTACAAGTATTTTTTATAACATTGAGCATATCCGTTATAAAGAGTCTGATCGGATATCTGATTTTAGAAAAGAATTATCAAAACTAGGGGTAAAATCAGATGAAAAACATGATCAACTCATTATCCATGGGAACCCCAAAGGATATAAAGGCAGGGTGGTTCTAGATGGACATTACGATCATGGACTTATTATGGGGCTCACAACAATAGGCCTTCATTGTAGTGAGCCTGTTATTATAAAAGAACCATTTCATGTAGGGCAAACTTACCCAGAATATTTTTCTGAAATTCGTTCCTTAGGTGCGAAAGTTAATGAGCTGGCTAAATTAAAATAATCCTATTTTAGTAAAGGAAAATATTTTATGTGTGGAATTGCAGCAATTTTTACGACAAAAAAAATTTTAATTGAACAATTGGATAATAAGCTTTTCTCTATGATAGAAAGGATTAAACATCGAGGAGATTTATCTCGTTTTAATGAACACCTAGTTAAAGAATACGTTGGGCTTGCCACAAATCGCTTGGCAATTGTCGAGAGAGAAACCGCGACTCAACCTGTTTCAGACGAAGAAAGGGATATTCATGTCATCCTTAATGGGCAAATATTCAATTATAAAAAAATACGTGAAAAACTTATCAAAAGAGGACACGAATTTAAAGGATATGGAGATGCAGAGGTAATATTAAAGGCATATATTGAATATGATTTAGAATTTGTAAATATGCTAGATGGAATGTTTGCATTTGTCATATATGATAATAGAAAATCAAAGTTTCTGATCGGTAGAGATCACGTGGGTATAAAGCCTCTTTACTATGCAAAAAAGAATGATGTTTGGTATGTGGCATCAGAAATGAAATCTTTTCTAGCACTTGATGTTGAAGTTAAGACACTTGAGCCTGGGAGTCTTTATGATGGTAATGAGCTTTATAAGTATACTCGTTATGATAAATCTATAGAAAAAAGCAAGGATTGTTATCTTGTAGCAAAACAAAAAGTTCGTAAGTTGATGGAAGAGGCGGTTGAGTCTCAAGTTGACACTGATCTGCCGGTTGCTGTTATGTTTAGTGGTGGAATAGACGGTCATGTATTAAATGGTTAGTTGCTGTGATATGCTTCCGGCTTTTTAAGGATGAAGTATGGCCAAAGTTGATGTCTATTGCCGTTATTGCCACAAATCAGAACAGGTCAAAGGACATGGGAAAGGAAATGGCGGACATCCTCGTTATCGCTGTTATAGCTGCTGTAAGGTCTTTCAGTTGGCGTATACCTATCAGGCCTGCAAACCCGGCGTTAAAGAACAGATTATCGATATCGCGATGAATAACGGGGGAATTCGTGACACCGCTCGGATCCTGAAAGTCGCCACCGCCACCGTCATGAAAACATTAAAAACCTCAGACCCCGAAACGTAACGACACTTCCCCTTGCGGAATGTGGCATCCAGATTGTCTGTGAAATCGACGAGCAATGGTCGTTTGTCGGCAATAAGAAAAACCAACGCTGGCTTTGGTATGCTTGGGAACCCCGCCTGAAGCGAATAGTGGCTCATGTTTTTGGCGATCGCAGTCGAAAAACGTTAGACAAGCTGCTTACCCTCTTATCTTCCTTTACTATTCGGTTTTACTGCACGGATGACTATGTTGTTTATGACCCACTTCCCGAGGAAGAGCACTTGACTGGAAAGGCGTTTACTCAGCGTATAGAGAGAACGAATTTAACGCATCGTACCCGAATCAAAAGGCTGAATAGAAAAACCATTGGGTATTCAAAATCGGAAGAAATGCACGATAAAGTGATAGGAACCTTTATTGAACGTGAACATTATTTTTAATACCTAATCTAATCATTTAATACATGACCGAATAGACAGTGCTATTGTATTGGCTTTAGCAAATAAATATCATTCTAATGTTACTGCAATTTCGTTTGGTTTACCTGGTTCAGACGATATCAAAATATCAAAGAAATTTTGTGAAGAAAATAAAATACGTCAGATAATATATACATTTACAGAGCAAGATTTAATTGATGATATTGATAGCGCAGTATATTATGGAGAATTCTTCGAAAAAATAGACTCAGTAGACTCTATTATAGCAAATTTTGGTTATTTTATTGCTAATAAGCTTGGTTTCAAAGTGGCTTTATGTGGAGAAGGAAGTGACGAGATTTTTTGCGGCTATGATTTATTCAAAACATATCCTTCTATTGATGAGCTTTCACTTTATAGATTAAATAATTTACATCGTACTGATTTGCAGCGTGTTGATCGCGCTAGTATGCGTAACTCTGTAGAAGCAAGAGTACCCTTTATGAATAATCAAGTGGTACGTTATGCATTAAGCCTTCATGAATCATTGAAGATAAATAATGGAGTTGAAAAATATATACTTAGAGAAGCGTTCCGAGATTTTCTGCCGGATTACATTATTGACAGGCCTAAAATTAGAATGCCAGATGGCAGTGGTGTAAAGAATATATTAATTGATTATGTCAATAGTGTCGATCTGCAAATTCCTAAAGATGTGCTCAGGATGCTAGAAAGTATTGGTTTGAACGATAAAAGTTCTTTTCATTTTGCAAATAAATATTTAAATAATGGATATCATTTACCTGATGAAAGGTTTAAAAAACTAGGAAAAGATTATACAGCATCAGGATATTTCGATTTCATATCTTAGTTCATTATGAATTTTTGAATTGTAACGAGGTATAGGATATGCATTCAGTAACACAAAATAAATCTTGGGAAAGGCTATTGAATATAAATGGATTTGAATTAGATATTCGAGAGTTAGTGGAACTAAAAAATTCATTATCTTATGATAAGATAAGTATATCTTGGTCTACTAGTGGTCAAGAAGAACGTTTTGAATATGCCATTGATCAATGTTTGCCAGGCCTTTTTTTATCAAGTGTACGCCATATACCGGATAATGTCGCTATTGTGGATGGTGATGATAAACTCTGCTTCTGGCAATTGGCACATCTTAGTTTGCATGTTGCAAATTATTTACGCTATCTGAATTGTTCTATAGATGAATGTATAGGTCTTTTTGTTGAACCATCATTAGAACAATTAATTGGGGTATGGGGAATTATTTTTTCGGGGGCTGCCTACTTGGCATTGGCACCAGATTATCCACCTGAGCGTTTGAAGTATATGATAGAAAATTCCTCAATGAAATATATATTTGTTCAGGAAAAGGTAAAATTTAAAATTTTAGATATTATTAGTAGTGATATTACTTTAATAACGATTAGTGATGTCATTGATTATGTAAAAATGAGTGCGAAGACAAAATCTGTTTCTAAACCAAGGGAGCTAAAACCAGAAAACCTTGCTTATATTGTATATACATCAGGTAGCACTGGAAAACCCAAAGGAGTAATGATAGAGCACCGTTCAATAGTTAACCAAATGCTATGGTTGAATAAAAAAGGTTTTTTAAGCAGAGA
This sequence comes from Xenorhabdus bovienii SS-2004, assembly GCF_000027225.1. Classification (NCBI taxonomy): domain Bacteria; kingdom Pseudomonadati; phylum Pseudomonadota; class Gammaproteobacteria; order Enterobacterales; family Morganellaceae; genus Xenorhabdus; species Xenorhabdus bovienii. The sequence continues at coordinate 3,657,451 of NC_013892.1, read as the reverse complement.
TAAAAAAATAATACATAAAACATCTATTAGTTTCGATGCTGCTCAATGGGAAATGCTATCTGTTTGTTGTGGTACTCAGTTAGTTATTAGTGATTTTAGTATAAACAAAAATATTTCGAAGTTAATAGATGATATTATAAAAAACAATGTCTCTTTGTTGCAGTGTGTACCGACTTTGTTGCAATCGCTGGTTAACAGGCATAAATTTGCGAAATGTTCATCACTTTCACATATTCTTTGTGGTGGAGAAAGTTTAACAAAGAAATTGGCACTGCAATGCTTGGATACATTACCTAATTGCGAGTTAATTAATGTCTATGGTCCGACAGAATTCACTTGTAATGCATCATTCTATAATGTTTCAATTGGAATAAAAAAAGAACATCATGAAGGAGTATCAATTGGTAGACCGGTTGATAATACTGAGTTTCATATTTTAGATGAAAACGGTAGATCTGTTTCCAGTGGTAATTCTGGTGAACTCTATATATCAGGCATTCAAATTGCACGAGGATATTTTAATCAAGAAAACTTAACAAATAAACATTTCTTTTCTTTCATCCCAACGGGATCTAATACGCCTATCATGTCCTATAAAACTGGAGATCTTGCTTATCAAAGCATGGATGGTTCATTTTATTTCATTGGAAGGAAAGATAATCAAATAAAAATTAGAGGTATGAGAGTTGAATTAGAAGAAATAAAAATAGAATTAGAATCATTACCTTTAATTAATGTTGCTGCTGTAATGAATAAATATCATGATGTTAGCCAATCTATTCTGATTGCATGTGTTGAACTTAGTACAGAAGGAGTGATATTAAAAGAAAATCACGATCACCAAGAGTTAGTTTCTATTCTAAAAAAAGAGTTGGCCAGACGTATCCCTGATTACATGATTCCTACTTTATTCGTTTTTGTTGATGTTATGCCTTTAACAATAACAGGAAAAATTGATTTCAATAAGATTGAAAAAATTTTTGGCAAGGAGAGTCTTAAAGAAAAATCTGAACCAAAATCTATAAACGAGAGAGTGATACAAAGTATCTGGATGGAATGCCTGAAAAAAATAGTATTTCTGTTTATGATGACTTCTTTTCTCTTGGTGGTGATTCATTAAGTGCGGTAGATATCATACAATCAATAAATAATAGACTAGGTTCTAATTTGCCACTTCATGCTTTATTTGAAGCGTCGACAATTGAAAAACTGGCTTGTTTAGTTGATGTAAATAGTAATAAATATGCTGAGAGATTGGTTTCTCTACAGCCACATGGGGCGTTATCATCAATTTTTTGTTGGCCTGGATTAGGTGGATATCCTATGAGCCTTAGGCTACTTGCTGAAAAACTTGGCAAAGCTCGTCCCTTTTATGGAATACAGGCGTTTGGACTAAATGAAGATGAACGACCATATGGTTCTATCCAAAAATTAGTTCATGCTGATATTACTGCAATAAGAAATAAACAACCACGAGGTCCTTATGTCCTTTGGGGATACTCATTTGGAACCATTTTAGCTTTTGAAGCTGCTTATCAACTTGAGCAGTTGGGGGAAAAGGTTGAAGAACTTGTACTGATTGCTCCAGGTATGACTAAAGGACATTCGTTACAACTCCAGTCATCAGATAAATCTAGTGGCTATGAGAATAAAAGTTTGGTCTCTCTGCTATTTTCAGTTTTTTCAAGAAGTTCAGATGATCAAGATTTATTGGAATATTTAGACTATGTAAATGATGAGGATGATTTCGCAAGTCTTATTAGTAAAAGACATTCAGGATTAAGCCTTGATCTAATTAAAAGAATTTCTAGAGTTGTCATAACTACTTCTGAAAGCTTAAGTTCGGAATCGGAAAGTATCTTTCATAATAGATTAATTACTGCCCCTGTAAAAATATTTAGTGCTAAGGGCGATCAATTGTCTTATTTTGAAACCAATAGTAATTGTTTTATTAACATTCCTGATGTTGCCCAAATTAATGTACCTCATTTTGAGTTACTAAAAGAGCCAGGGATTAATGAGTTACTGTCAAGAATGCGTATGTTGATTAATTGGATGTGATTCTTATATTTTAGAATAATACTTAGTGGTGTTTTTATATGAATTATGTAAAATTGGTTCTAATATGAGAAAATTATTATGAAAACAATGGAGTCAAGTGAAAACTACACTTTTGTAATTATTGGTCAAGGTACTTTAGCTGTTAGATGCTGTCAATTCTTACTTTCTATAGGTATTCATCTTGAGGTAGTTATGCCTTTAGATTCAGTATTTCTTTTATGGGCTAAAAAAGAAGGTTTAAAATGTATCAATACTATTCAGGATTTAGAATCTTTAGTATCTAACAACTCTGTTGAATGGCTGTTCTCTATATCAAATCCAATTATTTTAACCTCTGCACTATTAGATAATATTAAATTAGGTGCATTTAATTATCATGATGCTCCGTTACCTAAATATGCAGGAACTCATGCGACTTCATGGGCTCTTTTTGCAATGGAGGATAAGTATGCAGTTACTTGGCATCGAATTGCTACCGTGGTTGACGCGGGAGATATAGCAGTTCAACAAAATGTAGAAATTAATCGTTCTGACACAGCTCTTTCATTAAATATGAAATGCTATAATGCGGCATTTGAAGGATTTAAAAAATTAATATCTCTTATTAAAGGAGGAAAATCCATAGAATATGTGAAGCAAAATGTATCAGAGAGAAGTTTTTTTTCTAGTCGGAAACGTCCATATGCTGGAGCATGTTTACAGTGGGCACATTCAGCAGAAGAACTGTCAGCTTTAGTACGTGGTTTGTCTTTCGGTGAGCGTTATCGCAATCCATTATGTGTTCCGAAAGTTTATTTGATAAATATTATAGGAATAGTGAAAACACTTGAAGTACTTTCTGTCTCAACACATAAGCAGGCAGGTATTTTAGTGGATATAGCACAAAATTTCTGGATTGTAACTACCGGAACGACAGATATCAGAATAGAATTTATTCAATTGACCGGGGAAGATTTGCGGGCAGATTTTCTGGCTGATATGCTTTGCATAAGCGTTGGTGATTCATTACCAATTATTAATAATTCTGATTTAGAAGATTTAACTCAGGAACATGAGGAGTTAGCACCATATGAATCATTTTGGGTTAATCGTTTAGAATCATTTAGACCATTAAATTTCAAATTTGACACTCTGTATCATGACTTAGATTGTATTTTTGAAATATATTATAACTGGAATCTTTATATTGATATTGAAAATGTTACAAGTGAAGAAAGATTGGTTAATATATTGGGAGCATTTGCTGTATATTTAGCATTGGTTAATGATGTTCAATATTTTCATTTGGATTGTGCAACTGAACTGCCTAAACATGAGGTTATAGATTACTCTATCTTTTTTTCAGCTTCAGTTCCTTTTGAATTTAATATTGACTTTAATTGCTCTGCATTGGATTTATATAGTTCTATATCAGTTGAGCGTTCTATACTTAATAAATTTAAAACTTTCCATAAAGATATAATTTGTCGATATCCACAATTGCGCTCAACTGAATCTTTGTATTCAAAGTATATCTGTAATGTTAGAATTAGCATTATAGATTTCATAAACTCAGAAGTTAAACCAGCAGTCTATCAATTATATGAAAAAAATAATGCTTCTCTGACAATGCAAATTGATCCGGTTAAGGGGGCTTTTCGTTGGATATCTAATTCATCACATATTGAAAATGCTGATTTAAAGAGAATGGCTGATCATATAATTAGTTTGGATAGACTCCTTTTATCTAATCCAAATCTTCCTTTGAAGAGTTTATTATCTCAATGCGGAACCCTTGGAATTATTTAGTATTGAAATTAATTGAGTGTCCAGTATCATATTGAATACTAGACACTCATACTTCACTCATTCTTAAATAGATTTTCGACCATGAAATTTATAAATACTCTTAACTTGGGAGATAAATATTTGCTTGAAGGCCAAAGTATCCTGCATGTCGTTATGTCATTATTGAAATCATTCAGAATTGTTATCAGCTTTCCTGTTTTCAACTGTTCTCTGATGGCTAAATCAGGAATACAAGTAATTCCAAGACTATTTTCTGCAAAAGACACGAGAGGGTCAAGTGTGTTAGTTACCATTCTGGTAGGCCATTCTAGCTGCAAAGTTGGGTTATCTTGATTTATTGGCCAAATATCCAGCTTGCCTGTGCTTTTATAACGATACATCATGCAGAAATGATTAATCAGTTCTTCTGGTTTTTTAGGTATTTCAAATTTTTGAAAGTAGGTGGGAGAACCGACGATAACTCTTTTGTAAGAGCCTAGCACACGTGCCATTAATCGTGAATCAGCAGGTTCTCCGGTGCGTATTACGGCATCGAATCCTTCTTCAATTAAGTCAACTAAGCCGTCAGTGCTGTCTATTTCTAATTCAATTTCTGGGTACTGCTGACTGAACTCGGCAAACTTGGGCATAAAGAGTACGCCAATTGATGGCATACTCACTTTTAACTTTCCAGACGGTACAGATTGTGACTGGGAAAGTTCATTTTCTGCGGCTTCTATTTCATTCAGAATGCGGCGGCAGCGTTTGAGAAAAAGTGTACCTTCTGGAGTTAAGGTCACTGTGCGTGTGGAACGGTGGAAAAGTCGTACGCGTAGCTTTTCTTCGAGGCGACTTATTGCCTTGCTTATAGCGGAGGATGACACGCCGAGTTGATTGCCTGCTGCCGTGAAACTCCGTACTTCACTGACTCGAACAAACACTTCAAGGACGCTAAAGTTATCCATTATTCGTTTTCCTATTGATGACATATTTGTCATATATATTTTGAACTGTAGCCTGTTTTTAATACTAATATGCGCCTTCATACTGTTTACCTATGAGCCGATCTAGCAATCCACATATTCTGTGAACCTCATAGGGTGCGTATAATTTAAATCGCTCTTATGTATTTTCAGATAAAGAATTTTACAGGAGGGCAGTTAAGTGAGATCAACCACAAGTCACACGGGTGAAACAAATGCTTTGCCATTAGCGTCATTGCTTGCACTGGCAATGACGGGTTTTTTGGCGCTGATGACAGAAACTGTCCCTGCGGGAATGTTGGCGCAAATTAGTATGGGATTGAATATTTCGGAATCGATGGCAGGACAATTTGTCACGTTGTACGCCATTGGCTCTGTGATTGCGGCTATCCCATTAACGACGGCAACTCAAAGCTGGCGACGCCGTCCGCTTTTATTGGTAGTTTTAGGCGCGTTGTTTGTTTTTAATACACTGACTATATTGACATCTAATTATACTTTTGCGCTGATTGCCCGATTATTTGCAGGGATGGCCGGAGGTTTAATTTGGGGTATGTTGGCGGGTTATGCGCGCCGGATGGCATCAGAACCACTAAAAGGGAGAGCGCTTGCCATTGCCGGGGTAGGAGCACCACTGGCACTTTCATTAGGCGTTCCTTTAGGGGCATTTCTTGGCTCACTGATTGGGTGGCGCATGACGTTTGGCCTACTCTCATTGTTGACTTTAGCGGTCATGGTTTGGATTCGTTTACGGGTGCCAGATTATCCCGGCCAATCATCAGAAAAACGTTTATCGATAAGTTCGGTATTTGCCACTCCCGGTGTTCGGCCAGTATTAACGGTACTTATTTTCTGGGTGCTGGCACATAGTATCCTTTATACCTACATCATGCCATTTCTTGCTCCTGCGGGTCTTTCCCATCGAGTTGACATAATTTTGCTAATCTTCGGGGCTTCTTCAGTCCTTGGCATATGGTTGATTGGGGTATTGATCGATAAATATTTGCGGTCGCTTGTTTTGATAAGCATCGGATTATTTGCTTTGGTCGCACTGGCATTGGGGCTTGCTGGTATTTTGCCTGCTGTAATTTATATCTCTATGGCAATATGGGGGCTAACTTTTGGCGGAGCAGCCGCGCTATTGCAGACGGCCTCTGCGGATGCTGCGGGTTCTGGTGCAGATGTCGCTCAATCAATCTTGGTTACCGTCTGGAATTTGTCGATAGCTGCTGGCGGTATGTTGGGAGGCATATTGCTAGACACTCAGGGTGTTCATATCTTCCCTTGGACTTTGCTTGGATTGCTTGTGGTGGGATTGATAATCGCTTGGGGAGCTAAAAAACATGGCTTCCCAGCCACGCTGCAATGAGATTAATGTTATGTCTAACGTAGCCCACGCGATAACAATGGGCTGCGTTAAATTTTGCCATATAAATTAATCACATCATCTCCGCCATAAACTTTCACTCGGCATCTGACCATAACGGGCTTTGTATCCCGCGCTGAAGAGTCTCACGCCTGTTATCTCCCCATCTATTACGATAGCCTGCATGATATTGAAACAACTTGGGCTGCATACATACGTCCTGAGATTTGGTTCACTTGTATCAGGAAAACATTGATGGGGTGACTATTGTGAGCGTGTTTTTCACGGATGAACCTTTTAGAATCGGAAGACAAAACTTCCCGAAATAGAAAGGTTGTTGAAACTATGCCGGATTCAAAAGTGTTTGTTGATAATTACTTGCCTGCTTTGCTTGGGCAAGCATGGATGCTGGTTTCTTCTGAGTTTCATGACATCGTTGAGGCGCGGGGGTTGTCCGTGCTGGAATGGCGTGTTTTATCGGCGTTGGCTGGAAGTGGTCCGATTGGCATTAGCCTGCTAGCGCAAAAAACAGTCAGTAAACAACCGACAATTACCCGAGTATTACAGCGTCTTGAGTTGCAGGGGCATGTCACTCGTTTTTCCAATGGTAGGGGAGATCGCCGTATCACGTTAGTGCATCTTACCGACAGCGGCCAGCAAGTGGTGGTCGGATTACTGGCAGAAGCAGAATCCCATGAAAAAAACATACTAGAACCGCTGGGAAGCGGTAAAAGTCAGTTACTGAAAGAGGTTTTGCAGGAACTGATTAAGCGGCATACGCCGATGCGCAGGGCGTTGGGGAGATTCGGGAAAGAGTAAGGAGATAGTGGAGCTATCTCCTTACGAATTTAATCGAAAGGCTTTGCCGAGTCACTGGCTGCTGTATTTATTTGCTACTCAATAACAATTGTCGCGCATCTTCATGCTGGGCATGTTCTGCCAACGCGTTAAAGTCTTTCACTGTCCAATAGGAATTGGGAACAGGTAAGTTTTTCATCTGTTCGGTTGGCCATAACTGTAGTTCAGCCAATTTATCCAGCGAAAACGGCTTATATTCATCAGGCAGGGACAGACGCCGCGCAAACTTTTCTTTGCCTGAAGGCATTAATGGATAACGATTGTCTTGGATTTCATAATTCCTGCGCAGGACTAAAAACTTTTGTGGAATACGTTCATGACTGTTCCACCATAGCCCGTCGACCTGATTAAACATCTTTTTTGTGTCTGATTTGGAATAAGGCTCGAGTTTATGCAAAGCAGAAGGCAATATGGCTGCCATTGAGGTAGTAAATTGAGTTACCGAAGAAGCGTGACCTTGCAGAATCAGGGTCAGAGCCAGCCTTGCTCCCAAGAGATTGGAATAGAGGTCTTCCGGGGAAAACGCAGAAATGCCCTCGGGGAACCCTGGGACTGATTGATAGCCATACCATTGGGCGATTTCGTGCCAAGCCGCCAACTGAAATGCCAGTTTTGCCGCTAAATAAGCGCTTAAAGTGTAGCGCTCAACGGGATCTACAGGTGGAGTAAAGGCAAAAAAGTGAATTTTACGCGCCGCAAGCTCATTACTTAGGCTTAATTTCCGCTCCTGACCTAGGTGAGCATAAATCTGGCTAAAGAGGTACAGCGTATAGTCTGCGGTATCTCTCACATGGGAGATATCAATAAACCCACCTTTCTGGGTATATAACAGGCCGATTTTTTCATTGCTTATCCCCAATAAAGCAGCACTGGCACCCAGAGCACTGTCGTTATAGTGATGTTCGCCCAGTTTCTCGGCCTCCACGATATTGTCGATATCATAGAAAGGAACGGGAATCCCCACCACCTCGGTTTTAAGATCGTAACCGAATGCGCAGCAGGCTCTTAAGCCTTCAGGTGGTTCAATAGGTGTCAACACTGGCCAGTCGATCTCTGGCTGTTCTTGAGTGTCACTGATGAGTACAGGCTCTACAGGCATGATGGGAGTGGATTTATCCTGACATGCCATGAGCAGGAAACTGAATAATAGCGTCATCAATGACTTCAAAATGCTTCCCCTACCTGAAAGTAGAATCCAGTGCTGTCTTTACCAACACCAAAATCTAATCTGACATTCATGCGTGGCTTAAACTCGAAACGATAGCCCACACCGATAGAAGGGAGCCAGTGCTTTGCACCTAGCTTTGAAGGAGAATCACTTAATGTACCTGTGCCTATCCAGCCGACAATACCGTGGCGCCAGTCAAGTTTATGTCTTAATTCTAACTGTGACGTTAAGATATTGGTATCGCGATAGCGCCCTTCATAGTACCCGCGCATCCGTTGACTACTGCCCAGCAGGGATAATTGATTCCACGGCACATCGCCAGAGCTGAAACGGGCATAATTATCGAAAGCCAGCACGGATTTTTCGGATAGCTGGTGATAAGTCGAAAACTGTAACTGTGTGGTATTGAAACGATTATCTCCCCCTAATTCCGGGGAAAAATAGGTATAAACGATTTCAAACGCCTGCCCGTGTTTTGCATTAGGCAGGAAATCCCGCGTGTCATAACTGAAGTATGCACTTACACCGGAACTGGTGACGGAGCGTCCGCCGACGGACTGCGCGAAATATTTTGCGGCACCGATATCCGGATCACTGGCGTTGAGGGATGAGAAATGCCAGCCTAATCCCATATACGTAGCATCTGTCACGCGATAGAGCAGGCGAGGGCGAATATCAAATTCCTGCGCTCGATATTTCTCTTTATTGCCATTATTTTTACCGGCATCATAACCCTTGCCCCAATAATAAGTCGGCGTGTTATTTAGCGTTCCGGAAACAAATAACCGCCACTGATCACGGGCAAGAAAATTGTAATTGGTAAAATTCAGGCCAAATGCGCCGGTAGATGAAGCAAAACCGCTGAGACCCAGTGAGGAGGTCTGGCTGGTGTGGTCTGAGTTATCGGGACGGTAAAGCCCGACTACAGCGACTCCGACGCCCATTCCCATTTCAGGAGTGTAAAAAGGACCGGGCAGCACACCCCAATCAACCTTTTTGCTGGCATCGAGTTGATTGCTGCCACCTAATTCGCTGAGCCAACCATCGATTTTCTGCCGATTGGGCAAGATATCAGCCTGTGCTGACGATACGCTAAAAATAAGAAGGCTGGATATCACCAGCCTCTTGATTGTCTTGTAGCCGAACATTAGAAACGAAACTCACCGGAAACAAAGAGGCTGTTTCGGTTGCCGAAACCCACTTCAGATAGGATATTGAAGTTACGAGTGATTTCGAAACGTGCGCCAACGGTATTATTCCATTTATGGGCAAGGTGCTGCTCGACGTCGAATTTGATGTCTGATTTATATTTGCCGTTATCCGCTGTATTATTTGTAAGTGAGCCAAACAAATCAGCTAGGTCGGATGGTAAATTGAGTTTACTTACATCACCTTTAAAACGCTGGGTGATATCTTGGTACATAGCACCTACCCATACCTGAACTTTGGTGTTTCCCTGACCAGTGAATAATGGTTCGAAGACAAATTCATAACCAACGCGTGGAGTAATGACAAGGGCACTAATATCCCCATCTAAAATATCTAGAGTGGTACGTGTGTAGTTAGCATCTAATGTAGCAAAAAATTGGTTATAACTACCGGCAAAAGTTGCCCCTCCACCATAGGTTTTTCCTTCGAAATTTAATTCAAAAGGAATGTTTTTAAGCCAGGGGTCTTCCATGTCCATAAAGTAAATACTATCAAGATTGGTTTTTGATGTACCTTTGGTTTTCCCATATACACCGTATACATTTATAAAAGGCAGAACCCAAGTATCCAGTTTAAGCATATGAGATTCATTTTTTTCTCGGGTATCACCTGCATTGACTGCAATCAGATTTCGAAAGCTCTTATCTACAAGCGGATTGGTAAATTGAAATTTAATGCTGTCTATAATGATATCCTGACGCAGATTCATATAACCATAACTTGCGCCAAATGGCTCAGGCAGATCGTAGCCTTTAGCTCGCGCTTCATCACCCCAAATCGGCAGAATGCGGGATTCTGATTTTGTAGAATGAGATAAACTCCCATCGTTATTCGTCTGCGATACACCAGACTCTGCCATCGTCAATGAAAAAAGTGGGCGCTCACCATCTGCATAGCTGTATGAAGTCGCAAGACAAAGTGTAGCGGCTAACAATTTGCTGAAGTTAGTTAAGGTCATAATAAACTCAAAGAAAAATGAAGGACGCAGTAGATTATCATAGGTTATATGAAGTCTGTTAACGAATAATGCTGGAAAATGAGTAACTAAAGTTGAATATTTCGTATAGTGACTTTAGTGAAAACAATTTCTCTATGACGAGTTTGAGTCATAGTGAGTCTTGCTATTATGGGAAGATATGTTCTGCTGTTGGTTTATCCCCGTACCTACGGGGAACACTACGACCCCGCGAAGTATGTTCCCATTGCAGGCGGTTTATCCCCGTACCTACGGGGAACACAATTTCAATCCCCGTTTTTAATCCGGCATTACCGGTTTATCCCCGTACCTACGGGGAACACGACAATAAACTCAGTGCTGGACGCTCAATAGACGGTTTATCCCCGTACCTACGGGGAACACATTGGCTGATCCTGATGAGTCCTATATGAAAACGGTTTATCCCCGTACCTACGGGGAACACATTAGGTATGGCGAATAGTAACGTGGCATCATCGGTTTATCCCCGTACCTACGGGGAACACAAATTTTTCAGTCATGACATGGCGTGAGTCTCCGGTTTATCCCCGTACCTACGGGGAACACACAATAAGAGTGAAAATGTATACATTTGAACCGGTTTATCCCCGTACCTACGGGGAACACTCTAAATATAACCATTTGTTTTAAAATGACTTTATTGAGCATAAAAATTCTACCACTTTAAAAGCCTAAAACGCGATCAAAATTAACCCTCAGGAAGTGGTTTAAATTTCACTAGCCGTAAGCCATCAAAATCTATTGGTTCTCTTCTATTTTCACCGAACGTCTGAAAATCAAACCCTGATTCTGTATTTGTTCCCCAAGCCATAACGGCATTTCCTGCTTCGGTTAATTCTGTGATTTGTTCCCAAATCATTTCTCTGATTTTCTGCGAGACATCACCGACATAAACCCCTGCCCGTATCTCAAGCAGCCAGATAGCCAGACGCCCCCGCAGGCGCGGAGGAACTGCTTCGGTAACGACGATCGTTATACTCATGTTATCGGCTCCTGTGACCAATATCGCCGATGGAGAGCGGTTCGGGGATGGCGGGAGGTTGGGCATCATCTGGCGGTGGTGGAGGGGATATTTCACCCGCAGCGAGCACTTCCTCGATCAACGGGATTAAACGCTTCAATATCCTATCTGTCCTGAATTTTTCACGGCAGGCAATCCTCACCTGCCGGTCAGGAGCAATACGGTTGGTGGCCGCCACTTTAAAGGCGATGGGGACGACAGTACCAAACTTCAAAATATCCGCAATATCATAAACAAACGACAGAGGCTTACCAGTATGCAGAAAACCAATAGCGGGCGCATAACCGGCTGCCAAAATTGCCGCTTCAGTCACGCCGTACAGGCAGGATGTTGCGGCACTGATACAGCGGTTGATTAAATCGCCTTTATCCCAATCGGTATGGTCATAATTACGTCCATGCCACTGTACCCCATATTGTTTCGCTAGTATTTGATAGGTTTTTCTGACACGGGCGCCTTCTATTCCCCTGAGTTGTTCAACGCTGCGCTTTTGCGGTGCGGGTTCGCCAAAGCGCAGTTCAAACATCTTACGTACGACTTTCAGCCTCAGTTCTTCATCCAACGCCAGTTTGGCCTGATAAAGCAATTTGTCTGAACGGGCGCCACCCGGCTGCCCAACGGAATATAGTCTGACACCCGCTTCACCCACCCAAATCAGCAACGTTCCTGTTGCAGACGCCAATTTTACTGCCTCATGACTGACGCGGGTTCCCGGTTCCAGCATGATACAGACAATGGAACCGACAGGAATATGCATACGTTCGCCATTCACTTCATCAATAACGACGAATGCATTGTCTTTGACGTCGATACGCCCCATGCCGATGAAGATCATGGAATTTCTGTTTTTGATAGGAATCGGTTTCAGTGGAATAAACGCCATTACAGAGTCCTTATCAGCATCATCCCACAGCCAAAAGATTTCGCCCGACCAAATCCCTTAGCGTATTGCGCCAGAAAAAGTTTATGATCTGAAAGGGTGAGTACGCCCTGAAAATCAACGCTCGAAAAAGCCACTTTCTGGCCGGAAGACTTGCGACAGCGATGTTGGGTATAGCGTTCAACATCAGGATCGAAATCAAACTGAATACCCCAGCTAGTCAGTCGTTTTTCATCCTGTATCCAAGCCTGTACAGCCTGCATCATCAGTGGCTGGATTTCGTCAGTGCTAGCACCCGCCAACTGTGCCTGACGTTTGGCATTCATCAGTACATCATGACGCCGCTGTTTGCCGGAATCCTTATCTGTAATACAGATGGTGGGATTCAGCCGGAGTTTAAACGCCAGTTTCTGTCCGCTGCGTAATTGCGGGGTAAATGCCTTGCTCTGAATCTGGAACATCGCCGAATTGGGTATTGGCGCTGTATGGGACAGTACGAAGAACTCAGGTGTACCGTTGATGCCAATATCTTCCCTGAACAGAAAATTGCGTTCTACCTGTTCCGTAAACAGTTGCCATAATAGCTGGTGGGAAGAATAAACACTGTTTTTCGCCATTTTTGACAAAAACTGTTCTCGATAGGCAGAAGGTCGTAAGGTGACTTTAGACAGGTACATGTGCCTTCTCCATCAGCGATAATTGGTGCATAGTACGTTGGGTGAACTGCCAGCGGGTTCGTGAAAGCGGTTCGTCCCACAATTGGCTGGTCAATACCGCCACATCGGGGATCTCAATCTCGTTTTTATCCCCTTCCCAAAAATAGCTCACGATACCGCTGTCACCCAGCCAATAGTGATCAGCTTTCTCTGACTGCGTTAAAGGCGGAAATTCCGTATCCAGAGCTGCCTTCAAACAGGGAGATTGGGTTATTTGCGGCATCGTAGGAACGCACAGAGGGCAGGATTTGCGCCCAAGGCTTAAGGTGAAAACCGGTTTTAACAGCGCATCACGCAAGGTTGTCAGTGTCAGATGGGCTTGGTCGGTCAGTGAAATTGCGATGATCCACAGCCCATCACTGCGGTAATCCCGTGAGGATAAAATCGTATTCAGTTCAGATTCACCCAACTCACTTTTACGGGTGAAGTGTTGCTGTTTGTTGTTTTGGGAGGGAACTTGACTCGTGTGATAATCCCTCATCAATGAACCGGCCACGATTTGTTTGATGGCGATGTTGACACTTTGCTGTAACTCGGCAAGGCGCATTTCATCATCACGCCGGATGCCCAGCGCTGCACCCAATAGCCCCAAAATCGCTGAACGAGTCGGATGCAGGCTGGTGGGGCGGCTTTCACCGACGGCTTCTACGCCCCAACTGGCCAGCACACCATATAATCGAAAAACCAAATAGGTTTGCATTCCAGCCTCCTTTTAATTCGTGATGAATTTAATCAGTTCGGCAAAACTGCCTTCTCCGGTGAGAGTATTGATGCTATGACGGGTGTCAGCACAGTCACCATAAACTTTATCGAAGTTTTCGACCTGTTTTTCCAATGCGGCAATGGCCGACGCAGCCTGATCTTCATCGTTAATGGGTTTCAAAAACGCGACCGACAAGGAGCGGGGCTGATATTCTCCTTTTTCCGCCAGAACATAACTGGCATAGGCGCGGGAGCCAAAACTGTTTTGTTTACCGGAAGGGGAGATTTTGACGGCGGCTTCGGTTAGGGCGGCAATGGCTTGATTGACCAGAGTTTCATTGCCTGCCAGATTTTCCATCAGCAGGGTTTTGTTGATGCAGATGTAGCTGTAGAACAGGGCTGCTGCAAATCCGTTTTCTCCGATATGCGCTGAACCTGTATCGCTTTTGCCGTCGTTCAGATCATCCACTGCGGTAAAATAGTCATCTTCAATCACCACATCATGTACGCTGATGGCATGGGCAACCTGACAGGCGGCCTCAATATTATAGGCCGGGCTGGAAGCGAGCATACGGCCAAACAGGGCGATATCTACGGCCATTCTCTCTTTGCTCAACAGACTTAGCTCTTCCTTGGTTGGCGCCCGGTTTTCGTCGGCCAGTTGTTTTATCAGGGAGATTACGGCGGCTTTTTCCGTAGGGCTGATATGGGCCAGTTGTTCTATTTCCAGTGGCGTGTCTTTTTTCTTTTTGCCAAATACTCCCGCAATGGCAGAAGCCCACTCTATCGCCTGCTTTTCTTTAACGTCCGCTTCGATCAATTGTTGATAAATTTCGAGGCCAAAGCGTTTTGTCCGAAATCCAAGGTGTCCCGCAAGTGCTGCCTGAAACAGATCTGAGACTCGCCAGTGGCGTTTCAGGCTTTGGGAGCTGATTCTTAATCGATCAACTCCCCCCATTCTGGCTGTTTTAGGGCGCCCTATATCATCACGGTTCAGGTTGGCAGGCGGGTAGGAGGTCAGCAGATGTAATTGAATAAATTGGCTCATTTAGGATACCTCAAAGGCTAAAAGTGATTATTTTGCTGCTTTGTAATACTCCAGCGCCCATTGCACGCTGAGACGCTGATTCGCTCGACGGGGTCTTTGCTGGTGGCATTCGCGAACCCATTGCTCAATATCTTTTGCCAGATCCAGCATGGAAACTGTTCCATTAATGAGCTGCAAGGTGCGTCGTAAGCGGGTAACTAATTCGTCGGGGGTCTTGGCACCCTGTAATTGGGCAAAACGGAGTTCACTGACGACAGGTTTATCATTTTCTGTTTTGGTGCCGGCTGCGGTTGCCAGTGTTGTGGTTACATTGTATTTCACATGCACGACCGTCATGGCAATCATTGCCCATTTTATGATGGTTTTTTCATCAACGGTTTCAGCGTCGCTTTCGGACAAATTCTGCCATAACGCGCGAAAGCCTCCGGTTAACATGGCCGTGTCGATATTCTGGCAGCGTTTTAACTGTGCTTTATACACCGTTGGAGCGGGGTATCTGCCTTTAGCTTTCAGTTCTGATGGTGATAGAAACATGCTTTCCCACCAGCACAGCAAGGTACTTTCGCTCAAGCTATTCATTGATCACCTCCTTCTGTTGGCGTTCGATTTGGTATTCAGTCATAAATGATTTGATCTCTTTGGCACCAAATAACCACTGAGTCAAAAAGTGCCTTGCCTTGACTTTTTTCGGCAGCGTTTTCGGATCGACGCTTTCTGACAGCACATATTCATCAAACAGATCGAAACAGGTATTTCTCAGTTGGTAGAGCCAGCTTTTGGCCTCTTCTGGCGAGAGATAAGAAGACGCCTGCTGGCTGCTGATAATCTGTTGTATCGCTTTAAAAAAAGCTGTTTGAGTACGTTGATAGAACGCAGCATCAATAAATGACATATTCCCTTTCACATCATTTGGGCGATTGAACCATCCACTTTTGATTTGGGAACGGCATTGGATCAGGGCATTGGCGGAAAGAGTCTGTAAATTTCTGGCTCGCCGGAAAATGACATCCTGCTTTTCAACGGCGATGGAAAACAGGGGAAGTGTAGTGGAATACCAGCCTCTGGCTTTCATATTGTCCATATCATAGCCAAAGACCCATAGCCGGGGTGTTGCGCTGTGTTCCTCTGCAAAATAATCACAAATCTGGTGGAAATGATCGACGACCAGAGCGGCTTTTTGTCCCTCGTTATTTCTGGAAAACGCCAAACTATTCCATAGCTTATAAGTTATCCCTCCCGGTTGTCCTTTGATAGAAAGGTGATCGTCATTAGCTTTTTTCGGATTCCATTTATAGGGCGTGAGTGGGTGTTGCCAATTTCCGGCGTAGTTGTTGCCATAGTTTTGGGTTCGGTAGCGGGTAACAGATTGTTCGGTGGGTTGTCCGGTCAGTTGGCAAATAGCGGGTTTATCGTCGATTTGCAGACGGATACGCCGTGGCATCGCCCAATACATATAGAGTTCATGAACATCAGAAGCGTAAATTTCCGTACCGGTGGGCTGGCTGAGTTTGGTTTTGCCTAACCACGGAAAGACACTGGGGCTGTGGAGGTCTGCTTCGGGATAGCCGCAGTATTCTTGATTGACAATATTAAGCCAGAGTTTGTGCCAGAGTGGGGTATCCAGCGTTTGGGGTTGAACCAGAGTGGTCAGAGGGCCACCGCCCCGTAAGCCGACACGATGCCCGACACCACCAGCAGGCGCATTAATCTGTAAGGTGAAAAGTGCGATAGCCGCCATTTCAGGCGAGATGATTTCATATTGGCCGCGTTTAATAAAATGGTCGGTGTTAAGTTTGAGCGTATTCGCTCCGGGCGCTTCAATGAGTAACCCAGAAATCGTCGTTGATTTGACGCTATCCAGCGAATCAAAATCCTGCATAAATAGCGGCCCGTTACCTGACAGATTAAAGGCATGTTCCACACGGTCAAAGGCTGTCTGTAAATCTGCTTGTGTTGGGGAAGCCTCATAAAAATCATGCCATTGAAACTTATCCACGGGAGCAAACACTGTTTGCAGTAAGCCGATGGCTAACTGATAGGCCGCGCCCTGAAAGTCTGCCCGTGGCAGGGCAAAATCCATGACGTTGGGATCGCAGATAGCCGCCAGTGGCAGTTTCTTTTGACTGCCATCCCGCATTTTAAAGGTCAGCCATGCGTTTTTAACAAGGTTCATCATGCCTCCTGCTGGTGGATTTCATAAAAACCGATGGTAGGGTCGTAACTGAAATTGGGGTCGAGTTCAGGCAGCCAGATTTGCAGGTATTTAGCGGATTTGAATTGGCTCTTTAGCTGTTCTACAGCATGAGAAAACGATTCTGGAACCGCCAGTAACTTATCGGCAAATTTGTTTTTTGGTAGCCTGATGGTACTGAGTTGAACGGCAAATTCTCCCTCGTTCGCCCACGGTATTAATGCATCTTTGTCAGCCAGTTTTACAAGCAGAATTTCAACCGTTTCGATATCACTGAATCGTGTGCTGATATCGCTGTCATCGTCATACCATCCGCTGGCACTGTGATTGCAATATCCATGTTTCCATCGCAAGGTCTGTGATTCTGCTTTGGCCTCTTTGCTGTGGCCTTCTCCAATAAATTCATTTTCCTTATGTCTTAAGGTGTCAGGTATGTGTTCATACGCATCGTCACTGTAAACCGCTTCGATTAAAGTTCTGGCTTCGGCAGGCATTCTGATAGCGCCCGATCGCCGCAATTCACGCAACCCCAGCCACAGGCGCCCCGGTGAGCGATAAACATATTGAGTATTGCGAAAATCTTTACTCAGCCAGTCTGCTTGTGGTTGATCGTCCCATTTTGGGGCGTGGAGATACAACACAGGGGCTGGGCGGCAATCGCTAATACTTTGCTGATAAATTCCTTCTGCATCGCGAGTATGACGGTGCAGACGGCCTGTCCGTTGGATCAAATCATCGATTGGGCAGATATCGGTAATCATCTCGTCAGCATCAGCATCTAGACTTTCCTGAAAAACTTGGGTGGTAATCAGTATTTTGCCTTGCCGATGCAGTTGGGTGCTATTTTTGCCAAATATCTCCAGTACAAGATCTTCGATCTTCTTGCGATCGTGCAAAATAAAGCGGCTGTGAAACAACAGGCAATCTTCTGGATTATTCATCTGTGACTGAATCAATCGGAAAGCGTGTAAAGCATCATCAACGGAATTGCGTACCCAAACCACGCATCGCCCTTTTTTGGCGGCGTTCAGGGCGGTTTGCACACAAGCATCCAGAGAGTCCAGTGTTTTTACGATGACTTCACGGCTGACATCTGAGCGGCTGTGCAGGGGTTGCTCAATAATCGGATTTTCAGGAGTGAGCGTAATTTTGGTTGCCAACGGAAAGGCTGTTTGCCGCAGTTTTTGCGGTGTTTGGCCTGCGGAAGATAGCCAGATATCAGCCAGTTTCTGGCGTTGTTTCAGGGAAAGTGTGGCAGTAAGTAATATCACCGATCCCCCTTGATGAAGATGCAGGTTCAGCAAATTTTCCAGCAGGGCAAACATGTATTCATCTGCAGCATGGACTTCATCAAAAATCAGGATCTTACGATTCAAGCCAATCAAACGCAGCGACTGATATTTTCGGGGCAAGACGGCAAGCAGCGCCTGATCGATAGTCCCTACGCCAACGGGTGCCAGTAGTGCTTTTTTGCGCGAGTCCGCCAGCCATTGATGGCATTGTGCTGTCGCTGTGATCTCATCTTTGGTGTAGTCGCTATCGTTGTTTTGAGAGGTCAGAATAATGTCATTGAAAGCATTGTTCATCTTACTGGCACCATGTGCCAGAACGATGCTCGGTGGCTTACCGCTGGTATTGAACATCTCACGATAGTGTTTGGCGACGCGGCTAAACATGGCGTTAGATGTTGCCATCGTCGGCAGGCCAAAATAGAAACCTTCTGCGACTCCGGCCTGCATCAAGCGATGGGTTAAAGTGAAAGCGGCTTCGGTTTTTCCGGCACCTGTCACATCTTCCAGAATGAAAAGCTGGGGAGAATCATCAATCGGCACTTCTTCTGCCCATTGCTGTAATGGCGTTGGTGAAAAACCATAATAATGCTGGATAGATTTATACGGCGATATGGCTGGTGTGTATTGCATATCAATGGCATTCAGGGCAATTTGCGCCTGTTGTTCGGCGGTTTGCCAGTATTCTGCCAATGGCACGGGGTTGGTTTGATAGCGAAAGTGTGCATTGTCAGAGCCTATCCAGTCGGCCATGACAACGATGCCAGCCAACTGCCAACTGACTTGCTTCAGGTTATCTTTCCATTCTTTGGAAAGTAATTTTTCCAGTGACAGGCGAGGCTGGAACAGAGTAATGAGATCATTTGTGAAGGCTTTTGCATCAGTTATATTTGGGGCTTCGGTAAAATCGCCAATCGCGCGCCAGTCATCACCATCATCAATCGGTTTACCGTGGTGGCCGAGCATACACTGCATTAAGACCATCAACGTATCTTGCGCCCGATCTTTATCTCTGCGTTGCAGGTTATTATCTCCCACCAAAGCAAATAGCACATCGTTCTGGATCTGCTTCCAGAAAAACAGCCCTAAACGATCATGACGAAAATGTTTGCTATCGTAGGGTTTGCAATGCTGAGGTTTCAGTAGTTCAGTGTGTTGTTTTGGAGAATATAATTGCTGGAATGCGGAAGCAAATTTACCGATATCATGTAGGAGCAAAAAAAATACAAATAGGTTTTGTAATTCTTCTTTTGATAATTCCAGAAAATCCGCAATATCGGCGGTAATTTTTTTGTGGGGAGCCAGTAGATATTTGCCAACTGCCGCAACATCCAGACAGTGATAGGCCAGAAGGTGATAATCGGTATCAGAATAGATATTTTTCTGGGCTTTGCCCCAATATCGGATGAGGTAATCAAAATTATTTATTAACATAGGCATAAGTTTCCGCGATGAAATAAAGTTTTAACTGAGTTTTATTCATTAATTGAGGAAGACTTTATTTTTACCCTATGTATTGGCTGAACCTTAGCAAATAACCATCAGGGTCTTGAACGAGAAACTCTCTCTGACAGATGTGGGTATCGCCTGTGGCGTAGTTATTATCCTTCAATGGATGGTAAAGTTTTATCTTGTTGATTTGCAGGCGATTAAGAATAGAGTTGATATCATCCACTTCTATTTGCAAATTAATGCCACGTCCCAGTGGTTTATTAAGCTCTGCCGTATTCCAGCCAGTTTCGTGAAACGCTTCCAGCATCAGTTGAGCTTTCCCTAAATGAAGATAGGCAAAATCAGGATCTTTTCGCCGTATCATGATGTTGAATCCTAATATTTGTACATAGAAATCTAAGGACACAGGAAAATTTGTCACTGTGAGTTCCGGCACCATGGGATTCCAGTAGGTTGTTTCTGTTGTTGTATTGATAGTCAACTGATTTTCCTGATTGTGATATTAAGCAAAGAAGCGTTTTTATCAGTGATTACATACTGTTTACTACTCATATTAGGACAAAATTTAGCATTTCCTCTGCACATATATCATTCATTTAATTTGATGTATGGGATAATGGTCACATTATAAATTCACACCTCCATCCACAGCAATGTTGGCTCCCGTTATAAAAGCCGCCTCTCGACTTACCAGAAAATTCACTATAGAGACTAGGCTGTGTCCCTTAATTATATAATCGCCGGCAAAAGAGTCGAATACAGCCTAATTTCACCATGGACAAGTAGTTTCGTGCGGTTTTTTCGTAGCGTGTCGCAATACGCCGATTTCCTTTGAGAAAACCGAAACAGCGTTCGACAACATTGCGGTTACGATAAGTCAGCTTATCAAATTGTGTGCGACCATCTCCGCTTCCTTTTTCATTGATTTTATAAGGAATAACGCGCTTTATCCTCAATTTACGCAGATAACTGCGAAGTTTTCCGCCCGAATAGCCTTTATCGGCCAGCACAGCTTTGCCGCGCCGTTTCATGAAACCATTTTTGCGCTGTATTCCAATGCCGTCGAGCAAAGGGGTGGCCGATTGACTTTCGTGGGCTTGCCCCGCCGTCAACATCAGGTTGAGGGGAAACCCCTTTCCATCGGTGGCCAGGTGGATTTTGGTGCCATAACCACCGCATGAGCGACCCAGCGCATGAGCGTCAGCGATATCGGGATGTTTTTTTTCGCGCCTGCAGCATCTTTACTCGCGCGAATATTGCTGCCATCCAGACAAATTTCAGCCCAGTCAATCAAACCTTTTTCATCCAGAATGGACAGTAACCGATTAAATATCTTATTGATAATGCCCGATTTTGACCAACGGTTAAGTCGGTTATAGACCGTTTTCCAAGGCCCATAACGTTCCGGTAAGTCGCGCCACGGTGCCCCTGAACATAGCACCCAGAACATCCCATTCATGACACGGCGGTGTTCAGCATGTGGACGTCCTGCTCGCTTTGAATGAATAGGGGGCAGGCAAGGTTCTATCAGTATCCATGCCTCATCAGGAATGTCGTAACGTGCCCTCATCTTTTTCCCGTATTGAAAACAGTTCAGATGATAATACTATCAATTTGCATTAAGGGACACGCCCTAGTGCCTGTGTGCTGTATTTATCGTGGCCGGATGTGGTATATCCCACGATGGTATTGCTGCCTGCGGCACTTTTGCTGGGTATGGTAGTAGTGATAACAACGTCAATGTTTAAAAAATATTTATAGCGCATGACGCTGTACGATGGCATGCAAAACGGTTTTTGTTTTGTATGACATCGTCAGCAGACAAGCTGCATGGCGGCGAGTCAGCCTGGCAATCAAAGACTTCTTTCAACCATCGCAATGATGATTGCAGAAAGCTCGATTTCTGCCTGAATTGCAGTGATATCGCCGTTAGCTGCTGCATAGGATAACGTTTCTGCGGCTCCCAGCATTGCCCAAAGGCTTGCAGCGGTCATTTTTCCGCTTTGGGTGTAGGGCACCAGTATTACCCTGCATTTCTCTACAAAAATTTTGGCATATTCGCGTTTGATTTTTTCGAGTTCAGGTGAGCCGGCTAAGGCGGCAATAATACTGGGTATTTCACTTCCTTGAAAAAGCACGCAATTGATGTAAGAGGATGCAATTACAGCGGCTTTTTTTTCCAAAGTGTGTTCACTTTGTTGAATGGCAGTGTCC
Source organism: Xenorhabdus bovienii SS-2004 (assembly GCF_000027225.1). Lineage (NCBI taxonomy): Bacteria > Pseudomonadati > Pseudomonadota > Gammaproteobacteria > Enterobacterales > Morganellaceae > Xenorhabdus > Xenorhabdus bovienii. The sequence goes on along the minus strand of NC_013892.1, from coordinate 3,635,529 downwards.
ATGATTATCGTTTGGCGGTTATCAAATTCAATATACAGTGCTGCCAATAGACCAGAACGTGTACCAAAATGGTCATACACGACCGGTTTTGTCACGCTGGCTTTCTCAGCCAATCTGCCCAGAGTCAGAGCCTCTGTTCCCTCGTTTCGAATGATCTGCCAGGCAATGGCAGTTAGTTGCTGATAGCGTTCTTCTCTTGTAAGGCGAATACGTGTTTGTGAATTAGCCAGTTTTGAATGGGCTTTGTTGCTTGACATGTTTATATACCAAAGGTAACTTACTAATGGTAACCTACTTTTAGTATATAGATTACGCTTGTCTTTTATCATAATCAAGAAGGAAACATTTGGTGCACGCACTTATCGTTATCTCACACCCTATTTCTGACTCTCTCAGTGGTCATGTGGCTCAATATATTGCTGATGGCATCACGCAATCAAATCCCGAAAATAGTGTCGAACTTGCTGATCTTGCTAAAGAAGGATTTGATCCAAGATTTACTGAATCGGATATTGTGGCTTTTTACAAAGAAAGTTTACCTCCGGTTGATGTGATTGCTGAGCAGTCACGAATTGCCTTGGCTGATGCGCTTGTCTTGGTTTATCCGGTCTATTGGTGGACAATGCCGGCCTTACTCAAAGGATGGATCGATAGGGTGTTTTGTCATGGTTGGGCTTATAACGAGCATCCTGATGGCAGACTGGAAAAAAAACTTCAGCACCTTCCAGTACATCTGGTTGCTATTGGTGCTGCTGGCCGAGAAACTTATTTAAAACATGGTTTTTGGGACGCCATGAAAACCCAGATTGACCATGGCATTTTTGATTATTGTGGAGCCCCTGTCATCACTTCAGAATTACTGCTTCATCCTGAGTTAAAAGATACAAATGCCTATGAGGAGGCTGCATACGATATTGGTCGCCACATTTTCAGTATGGCTGAAGTTTCAGAGGCATGATGTCCAATTAAAGCAGAATCAAAGTCAACTTTCTGTCATATATTAAAGAAATCAATAAAAGTATGATGCCTGTGCTCGCAGACAGGCCGCCTGAGCGGCTAGTTAACTGACAACAGGTATCTTTTATCATATTTATCCTCAGAAAATTCCTTGTGCTCAGGAATTCTCTTGCTCGTAATTCCCGGAATTAATGACGAGATGTTGATTGATTGTTGATAATCAGTGTCATGGATGCAAACCAATCACACGCATTACAGAGATGGTAATCCTGCTTCGGATCAAAACGGTCGTGATGGTGCGAAATATCTTCACAATACCCCACGAATGGCTGATCAATCCGGTGTAGCTGAATAGTCGCCGCTTGCTCTCTGGACGCAGGAAAAAACGCGCCGCCGACTTCTGCAAACAGTTCGGTATCATCCTGCTGAGCGCCACAATGTTCACAGTGGTTTATCCAGTGCTGTCGGTGCAGCCGCTGGCTGACGGACGGCTTTGCGCAGAGTGTGGTGAAAACCGGGCAGCACGCTACGCACGAGAGTGGGAATATCGGCGATATAAAACAAAAACGCCGGGCTGTCCTACTCTGTGTAGTCAACTTCCGTGCTGGGCTCATCGCCGTTATCCGCTTCCAGTAGCTGGTGTCCGACAGGAAGCATAAACGCGGTGACGGTGGTGGTTTCATGACAGTGCGGACAGACTGTCCGGGTTTGCGCGAGATACCAGTATTCCGCATGCACATTGTAGAACGGCAGCCATTGCATAAATGGCTCCGGATCAAAACTGCTGTCGATATACCAGGTTTGGTCGGCCGCATCCCAGTGTGCTCCCAGCTTGCCTATTCCCGAATAATAGTCTCCTCAATGTGCTGTAAATTGAGGGGCACCATGATGTTTAGACGGGTGCGGCTTGCGGTGGTTCCGATTATCTTTGTTTGCCCAGCCCGTATCCAGCTGTAGCTCAAGTTTAATTTTGTGACCTGAGTGGGATGGTAATCCTCCCATTTTCAGGGGTGAGATTTTCTTGGTTAAGATAATCTTTCATATGACGATTTACTGTGGTTTCATGAATCCGTAAAGCCTGGGCAATTATTTCAGTCCAGCTTTCCGAAGCCAAAAGGACGGACTTGATGCGATTACGTACTCGTTTATCACGGGTCGTATCATGCATCAATTCAAGGGATTTTTTGCAGGGTTAGAGTATAAAAGGCTAATGTCTAATCAATTCATTCAAGTAAAACACTCCTTGATATTTTAACAAAACCAAATTGAATGATAATTGGATAATGTTAGGTTTTATTACATACTACTTAAGCTTAAAAAACGTTCATGCATCTCGCCCTGATTGTTTTTGTACTTTAGTCAGATGAATTTTCATATCCGTTAGCATTATGGGATTTTAAGTATAAATCAAGCATCTTTAATAACGATATGTATAGATAGGAATGTTACTTATTATTTTTACTTCAATATAATTATATTAGGGCGTGTCCCTTAATGCAAATTGATAGTATTATCATCTGAACTGTTTTCAATACGGGAAAAAGATGAGGGCACGTTACGACATTCCTGATGAGGCATGGATACTGATAGAACCTTGCCTGCCCCCTATTCATTCAAAGCGAGCAGGACGTCCACATGCTGAACACCGCCGTGTCATGAATGGGATGTTCTGGGTGCTATGTTCAGGGGCACCGTGGCGCGACTTACCGGAACGTTATGGGCCTTGGAAAACGGTCTATAACCGACTTAACCGTTGGTCAAAATCGGGCATTATCAATAAGATATTTAATCGGTTACTGTCCATTCTGGATGAAAAAGGTTTGATTGACTGGGCTGAAATTTGTCTGGATGGCAGCAATATTCGCGCGAGTAAAGATGCTGCAGGCGCGAAAAAAAACATCCCGATATCGCTGACGCTCATGCGCTGGGTCGCTCATGCGGTGGTTATGGCACCAAAATCCACCTGGCCACCGATGGAAAGGGGTTTCCCCTCAACCTGATGTTGACGGCGGGGCAAGCCCACGAAAGTCAATCGGCCACCCCTTTGCTCGACGGCATTGGAATACAGCGCAAAAATGGTTTCATGAAACGGCGCGGCAAAGCTGTGCTGGCCGATAAAGGCTATTCGGGCGGAAAACTTCGCAGTTATCTGCGTAAATTGAGGATAAAGCGCGTTATTCCTTATAAAATCAATGAAAAAGGAAGCGGAGATGGTCGCACACAATTTGATAAGCTGACTTATCGTAACCGCAATGTTGTCGAACGCTGTTTCGGTTTTCTCAAAGGAAATCGGCGTATTGCGACACGCTACGAAAAAACCGCACGAAACTACTTGTCCATGGTGAAATTAGGCTGTATTCGACTCTTTTGCCGGCGATTATATAATTAAGGGACACAGCCTATGTTATTGGTTGTACCATACTGTTATTAAAGCTGTTAATTCACGAAAAAAATCTGCATTAGGTTCATCTGCTGGATTTAAGTCAGTGCCCACAGACCCTGGAAATATCTGATTAACAGTTACTTTTTTATACGCTAAATCACACGCTAATCCTTTGGGTAAGGCCAACTATTGCTGATTTACTCATTGCGTATAAAGTAAGCCCAGCCGCGGGCATTCGCTCACCTAAACAGCTTCCTATATTCATTATTCTCCCATTGTCAGAAATATAGGAAGCTACCTCTTGAGCAAAGAGATAAGAACCCCGAATAATCACCATGATAGTTTGATTAACTACATCTAAAGGGACTTTTTCCAGAAAGATTAGACATGAATTTTCCTTTAAATGTATTTTAGCTGTTCAGTTTTACTCGTTCACGGTGGTATAACTGCAAATCTGGAATTAGCGTTGTGAAACCGACTATAGCCATGAAAAAGCCAACCCACATTGGAGATGTTAAACCAAGATCAAAGCTAATACCTAAACCACCAAGAAATGCTCCAATGACAATGCCTAGTGTAATTACAGAACTGTGAATAGTGTTTACCAGAGGACGACCATTAGCAGTTCTGATGACTCGTGTAACCATAGCCGGATTCATTGTTACACCAACTAAACCAATACCTATTAAGGACAGAACAGAGATTAATTTGTTCTCAGCAAAAATAGCAAATAAGGCAAGGAAAATTGTCAGTAAGGCAAGTCCAACAGCCAGAATAGTTATCGTATGGCGATCTGCTAATTTTCCAACAACGATATTACCTAACATAGTTGCTATCCCATAAACAGTCAGGAGTACAGCGACAGCACCATCACTATAGCCAGTAATGTTTTTCAGTATAGGTATGAAATAAGTGAATGCAGAAAATGTAGCGCCGATTATTAATAAACTTGTAGAGAATACAGCCCATAATCTAGGGCTCTTTAGAGCGATTAATTCACTTTTTAGGCTAATTTCCTGCTGCTTTGGAAGGCTTGGGATCCATAATATGCTGACAATTAAACCAAGCACAACTAAAACGCTTACAACCCAGAAGCTCTCTCTCCAACCAAAATGTGTTCCAATCAAATTGGCCATTGGCAAACCTAGTATTGTCCCTGCCATAATCCCAGCTAGTACAATAGAAATTGCCCAACCTCTTTTATGTTCTGATACAATTTCAACACAGATTGCTATCGCTACTCCATAAAAAGCCCCAGATGCAGCACCAGTAATAAGCCTCGCTACTACAAGAAAGTGATACGAACTCGCTATAGCTCCTAAAACCTCACCAATGGTAAATATCACGTAAAGAATTATAAGTGCGAATTTAGGTGGTATTTTTAATAGTCCTATGGTTAGCAATGGACCTCCAACCGCCATTGCTAGTGCATACAAAGATACCAGATAACCAATTTGTGAAATAGAAACACCAAGATCACTTGCCATAACAGGTATCATACCTGCTACTTGAAATTCGCTTGTCACCAAAGCAAAAATACCGAATGCCAGTATGTACACAGCCAATGGCAATGTTTCACTTTTATTGTCTGTGGCAGATGTATTTTGCATAAATATTTTTCCTTTATTAAGCAGTAAACATCGAGATAAAGTTCTATCTTGATTTAATTATGTAATAAGCACTACATAAATATCTTTCTTACAAAATAGAGTCAAGATATTTATGTAATTTAGATTACATAATTACAAAAAGAGATAAAAAACCAAGAGAGGCTGGCTTGTGGATTTAGCTAAAATATTGCGTTTAAATAGGCAATAAAATTGTTTTTCAAACGAAATTTGGCGATATTTTTCTTGTTGTAATAAGTTCTATAAATCATCCGTATATATACTATAACTAATATTGAATTTATTTATCAGAAAATATTACTTATTGTTAATATTGCAATGGTAATTGTTCTGTAAAGCGATGGGATTTATGATGACAATAGTGGCTACCTAGGTAGCCACTATTGTCAATACCAAATTGGATTATAAAGTTACTAGAACAGAGACAGCCCTCAATGAATTATCTTTAGGAGAAAGTTACCTGTTATATATGTTTTCTACTCCAGTGTTTTGGGGGAGGGCAATGCGGCTAAAGCGGGTTCAATCAGGCGCTGTAAAGTATTTTTAGACACACCATCTCTAGCCTGAAATGAAATAGCTTGTGTAATTCCCAAAAAATATTCTGCCAATGTTTTTGAGTCAGTATTTTTGGGCAAATCACCTTCCATAATACCGCGTTCAATACGTAACTGTATCAGTGTAAGGGTTTTGGCACGTTCTTCTCTCAAATACTCCCAGGCAGGGTAATTTTCAGCACGATTATTAACTACTCCCATTATCATTAAGCAACCACCTGCTTCATTTGAAGATGCGTTAATTATGGAGTTTTCCAACATGGCCTTAAGCCCTTCTTTCGTTGTCTTTGCATCATTTAGTGCATTTACTGTTTTATTACCTACTGTTTCAATATAAAGCTGTACAGCTTCACAAAATAGATTGAATTTGCTTCCAAAAGCGGCATAGAAGCTCGGAGGATTAATTCCCATAACTGCCGTTAAATCTACAAGTTGGGTTCCTTCGAATCCTTTAGTCCAGAAAATATCCATGGCTTTTTTAAGAGCCAACTCTTTGTCAAAATTGAGAGGTCTCCCTCTTTTTCGTGTCATATTTTCTCCTTATTTATTTGAAATTAAATAAAAAATATTTTCATAGTGACTATAACATAAATCATTGACATTAATAAATTAAATGCCTTGCATTATACATGCAATTTTTTATTATTTTTTATATAAGTTTCTTTTTTGTGCCATTTGTATTTGAGGTGTTAAAGTGTATTTTATACTTATACATCAAACACTTTGTGTATTATATAATATTAACAAGAAATTATTTTTAGTTAAAATAGATTATTAATATGTTGTTAAATTTATTAATTGTAATAAATTTAATTAAGAATATATTAATAAAAAAGAAAGAATTAAAAGTCAAAAAATATAGAAGTTCGAGGTGATGTTTAAATTCCATAAGATATTTATAATAGGTTATTAATTGTTTTTTTAACTTAATCTTTTGCAAAGAATCCTCATCAATGAGTTGTATTAATTGGTGCTTTACAGCAATCATCAGCTTCATCCGTGATTTTGGTGATTTGTTTGGCGACGATTATCAAATCATAAATGAAGTTTTTTTGTATCTAAAATAAGCCATTGGTGCTTAAGACCTGTATATGAATCCGGTTTATCCCCGTACCTACGGGGAACACATGAAATCTGCCATCCAGAGTCTGGAACTGCACGGTTTATCCCCGTACCTACGGGGAACACACCATAAAAGATGGGATGTTTGTCGCTCAAGGCGGTTTATCCCCGTACCTACGGGGAACACGGAATGGCGCTACATTTCTTTGACAGTTCTGCCGGTTTATCCCCGTACCTACGGGGAACACACCAAGGACTATTGGATCAGAGAAAACTGGGACGGTTTATCCCCGTACCTACGGGGAACACTGTGCATGCACTAAATCGATACTCATTTGTGTCGGTTTATCCCCGTACCTACGGGGAACACTCTAATTTCATCTATCTGTTTTATAAAATGTTTTTTGACCTTCAAAATTCTACCATTTTTTAACCACCTAAATCAGCCAAATTCCTGCCGTATTTTTTACCATACCGATCATTTGTAACATTGCTCGCATTTTGCCCATTTTCTAAACTATTGCTTATCTATTATGCGAACCTTATCGCAGCAACGGAAAAATAACCTGTTAGCCTTAACCAAAATGAGAGCGCTCTCATCTTCGAATTAGACGAAATCATAATAGACAACAGCAAAGAGAACAAAATCATGAAAACCATTCTATTGTGTTGTGCGGCGGGGATGTCTACCAGCATGTTGGTGCAGCGTATGCAGGCGGAAGCGGAAAGAAGGGAACTGGAGGTAGCCATTAAAGCAGTGCCCGCATTGGAGTTGGAAATGTATATCAATGAAGCCGATGTGATTTTACTGGGGCCGCAAATCAAGTATGAACTGCCTCGATTTACCGCTCTTGCTGAGCCACTGGGTAAACCTATCAGCTTGATTGAGATGATGGATTACGGCGCCTTACGTGGTGATAAGGTACTGGATCACGCCTTAAGTCTGCTGGAATAACCTGTTCATCATCAGATGGAGTGGATTATGAGTTTTTATACTTCCTTAACGCGTATTGTAGAAAATCATATTGCGCCCATTGCCGGACGGATCGGTAGCCAACGGCATATTATTGCGATACGTGATGGTTTTATCTCGGCCATGCCCTTTCTGATTATTGGCAGTATTATGCTGATTGTGGCAAATCCGCCATTTGATGCCCAAACCACCTCTTTCTTGGGTCAGGCTTGGCTGGAATTCGCCAAAGCGCATTGGCAAACCATCACTATGCCTTTCTTTATGACGATGGGATTGATGAGTGTGTTTGTCTCCATTGGTACGGCTTATAGTCTGGCGAAATCTTATGGACTGGATGGACTGACATCAGCCTTACTGTCATTGATGGCGTTTCTGTTGGCAGCAGCTCCGCAGGTTGATAACAAAATGCCGCTCGATTTTCTGGGAGGAACCGGAGTATTTACGGCGCTGATCTGTGCGATTTGGTCGGTGGAATTAATCCGGTTGCTGAAAAAGTACAACATTTCTATCAAGATGCCATCACAGGTTCCACCTGCCATTGCCCGCTCTTTTGAACTACTGTACCCCGTGGTTGGTATTTTGCTGACGGTTTATCCCGTCAGCCTGCTGCTGCAAAACGAATTTAATTTACTGCTGCCTGCGGCTGTCATGCAGATATTCGAACCCCTGATTGCGATCGGGGATACGTTGCCCGCTGTTATGCTGGTGGTGTTGATTGCCAATTTATTGTGGTTCGCCGGTATTCATGGCGACAATATCGTCACTGGGCTGCTGAATCCCATTTTTATGGCGAATATCGCCGCTAATGCCGCCTTGATGACACAGGGAATGGCAACGACTCAAATCCTGACCGCACCTTATTGGTCTTTTTACGTCTGTATCGGCGGCTCGGGTTCTACGCTGGTATTGGCATTCCTCTATCTGCGCAGCCGCTCAATTCACCTGAAAACCATTGGCAAACTGAGTGTTGTACCCGCCATGTTCAATATCAATGAACCGTTGCTGTTCGGCTCTCCGGTGGTGATGAATCCGACGTTATTGATCCCGTTGTTGGTTGTGCCGCTGATTAATGCAGTCTTGGCCTATGGTGCACTGCATTTGGATCTGGTGCAGAAGATGATCGCGATTGCGCCGTGGACAGCGCCCGCGCCGGTGGGGGCGCTGATTTCCGCCGCGTGGGATTACCGTGCGGTCGTATTGGTTGGGCTGTTGATGGTGATTGATCTGCTGATTTGGTATCCCTTCTTCAAAGTATATGAAAAACAGCTTTTGGCAGAAGAGCAGCAGCAGGCCAAAAAACTCGCCGACGCTCAGGCGTAGCAATAACCTTGGAGGATGCAGTGTGAATATGGGTTCTGAACAGCAGGATTTTGAACAACAGATCGTCGAATTGCTGGTACATGCCGGCAGTGCGCGCAGCAGTGCGTTAATGGCTTTACAGCAGGCGAAGGTGGGAGATTTTCAGCAAGCAGGAATATTGATGGAAGAAGCGCGACAGGAAACGCGTGCCGCTCATGCTATTCAGACTAAGCTGATCGGATTGGATGAAGGATGCGGAAAATTACCGATTAATCTGATTACTGTTCATGCTCAGGATCACCTGATGAATGCGATGGTGATTCAAGATCTTGCCAGCAATATGATCGATCTTTATCAGCGCTTGCCGCCACAAGATCGCCAGCCAGAATAACAGGGGGTGACATGAAACCGATCAAAATTGCCGTTATTGGCGGCGGGAGCAGTTATACACCGGAATTGGTGGAAGGGATTATTCAGCGTAGCCAAATTATTCCGCTTTCTGAGCTGGCGCTGGTGGATGTAGAAGCCGGGCGGCACAAGCTGGAAACCATCGCTGCGCTGACTCGCCGTATGCTGGATCGTCATGATCTGGAGCACGTTACTGTCACGGCGCATTATTCACCGGATGAAGCGATTAAAGGAGCCAGTTTCGTACTCACTCAACTGCGCGTTGGTCAGCTTCCTGCCCGTGCTGCTGATGAGCGTCTGGGGCTGAAATATGGGTTGCTCGGGCAGGAAACAACAGGCGTAGGCGGGTTTGCCAAAGCATTGCGTACCATTCCTGTGTTACTGGATATCGCTCATAAAGTTGAACGCCTTGCGCCGGAGGCGTGGATCATCAATTTCAGCAATCCTGCCGGCGTTGTCACGGAAGCGGTTTCCCGCTATAGCAAAGCCAAAATCATCGGGTTATGCAATGTGCCAATCTCAATGCACCATATGATAGCCAATATGCTGCAACGTCCATATCAGGACGTACAATTACGTTTTGCTGGCCTTAATCATATGGTCTGGGTACATCAGGTACTAGTGAATGGCAGGGATGAAACTGAGCAGGTATTAGAATTGCTGTGTAATGGCGCAGAGCTGACGATGAACAATATCAAAGAAGAACCGTGGCCTCCGGAGTTTTTACAGGCATTAGGCGCAATTCCCTGCCCGTATCATCGCTACTTCTATCAAACCGGTAAGATGTTACAGGAAGAGAAAGAAATCGCGGCGAGCAAAGGGACACGGGCAGAGCAGGTGATGCAAGTGGAGCGGGAGCTGTTCGAGTTGTATGCCGATCCTAAACTGGATCACAAACCCGCTCAGCTCAGTTTTCGTGGCGGATCTTTCTATTCTGAAGTAGCGTTGGAATTGATCTCGGCTATTCATAATAATCTCGGTACGCAATTGGTCGTCAATACGGAGAATCGGGGAGCTATCATCGACCTGCCAGATGATGCGGTGATCGAAGCCAACTGTATTGTTGATGCTCAAGGGGCGCACCCACTGGCGTTTGGTCACCTGCCGGACAGTATGTCAGCCCTGACCCAGCAAGTGAAAGCATTTGAGCGCCTGACCATCGAAGCCGCCGTCCATGGCGATCGCAAGGTCGCACTGTTGGCGCTGGTCACTCATCCGTTGATTGGCGATGTGGCGTTGGATTCGACATTATTGAACGAAATCTTAGAGATTAACCGCATGTATTTGCCCCAGTTTAAACGATAAGTTGTGTCTGGCAGGAATAGGAGCACGGAGTTAACAAGGAAAAAGCATGATAACACTGGAAGATGTGGCAAGTTATTCTGGCGTCTCGCGTGCTACGGTGTCACGTGTTGTTAATGGTGACAACAAAGTGAAGGCAGCAACCCGTGCCAAAGTTGAGAATGCCATCGTAGAATTGGGTTACAGCCCCAATCTGGCAGCGCGTGAACTGGCTTCAAATCAGAGCAATACGCTGGGATTAGTGACTACCTCCTATCGTGGCGGCTTCTTTGGTGCTTTGATGGATAGCATCCAGACGGAAGCTGAATCACATGGCAAACAGCTTTTGGTCATGCAGGGGAGAAATCGTGCTGAAAACGAATGGCAGGCTATTACGCATTTGCATAGTCTGCGCTGCGGCGGGATGATTTTACATGTGCGTGCCATCAGTGATGATAAGCTGAGGCAACTCGCTCAAAGTGGCCGTTCGTTTGTGTTGCTGGATCGTCTGGTGGCAGGGCTGGAGCCCCGCTGTGTTGTGTTTGATCACCACAAGGCCAGCTATCTCGCCACGCAAACCTTGGTCGAGAATGGACATATTCGCATTGCCTGCGTGAGTGGCCCTTTGTCACGCAATCCAAGCCGGCAGCGCCGTCAAGGGTTCTTGGATGCCATGCAGAATGCGGGATTGAATCCTGTTGCTTGTCTGGAAGGGGAGTATGATCTGCAAAGTGGCTACCGGCAAACTCGAACCATTCTGGCAAAATCACGGCCGGATGCCCTGTTCTTCTGTAGTGAAGAGATGGCGCTCGGCGCATTGCTGGCGATTAAAGAGTTGGGGCTGAGTGTGCCAGAGGATATTTCCATCATCTGTTATGATAGCGGAGAGCGGGCGGCATTTGTCTATCCTGCACTGACTAGCGTCCATTTTCCCATTACTGACATGGCGTGTTTCGCAGCTCGTTTATTGATCGAACCTGATACACCTCCCCCAGAATTTACGCCCCAAATTATTTATCGGAATTCTCTCAGACAAGGGTAAGCGATCACAGTTCTCATAACGATAGCTATGTGAGGTGAGAGTGAGCCAGCATTTTTGGCTAAAAATCGTATTGTTATGGTGTATAAATGTGTTAAAACCGCTTTTTATTAGTCTGAATATAGAAAGCTGATTGCATTATATTGAAAATGAAGAAAAAACGTCCAGTTTTACAAGATGTCGCAGACCTCGTTGGGGTCACAAAAATGACGGTCAGCCGTTTCTTGCGTAATCCGGATCAGGTCTCGGAAGCATTGGGAAAACGGATCGCTGAAACGTTGGATCAACTGGGTTATATTCCCAACCGTGTGCCGGACATCCTTTCCAATTCTACCAGCCGAACGATCGGGGTTTTACTTCCTTCACTGACTAATCAGGTATTTGCCGAAGTCATTCGTGGGATCGAGCAGGTAACTGATTGTAATGGTTATCAGACGATGCTCACCCACTACGGTTATTCCGCTCAGAAAGAAGAAGAGCGCCTGCTTTCCCTGCTTTCTTACAATATTGATGGCCTGATCTTGGCAGAGCGGACGCATACGCCCAAGACCTTGAAGGTACTGGAGACGGCAGGCATTCCGGTTGTGGAACTGATGGATAGCGTCTCTCCCTGCCTTGATATTGCAGTCGGGATCGATAATTTTGAGGCGGCGCGGCAGATGACGGTGGCTATGATCGAGCATGGCTGCCAAAACGTGATCTACCTCGGAGCGCGGCAGGATGAACGAACGCTGATCCGCTTGGATGGGTACGAAATGGCGATGCGCAGCGCAGGGTTGCAGCCGAGAAATGTGATGACGCCTGCCAGTTCGTCCTATTCACTTGGCGCGCAGCTTTTGCGGGAAACCTGGCAGAAATACCCTGATGTTGATGGTCTGTTTTGCACCAATGATGATATCGCGATTGGTGCGATTTTTGAATGTCAGCGACAGGGGATCAATGTCCCGGAACAGATCGCTGTCGCTGGATTCCACGGCCATGATGTTGGCCAGGTGATGATGCCAAAACTGGCCAGTGTACTGACTCCGCGTGATCTGATCGGACGCAGGGCGGCGGAAGCCCTATTTGCCCGTTTGCAGGGACAAAAACTGGAACAAACCCTTATTGATGTTGGATTTACGCTTTCATTGGGAGAAAGTGTTTAATTTTTGTAGATCAAAATGATGCTTTCCTATCTTCAATTGCGATAAGCCTCACATTTTCCTTTTTTGCCGATCCTGATTAATTGCTCGCGATCTTGTGTTGCTGGTAATGTTACCGACAATAAGTTACCGGTAACATTTTATAGATAATATTTCATAGAGAAGATTTTGCAGGTACATCACAGAGATAGCCAGGTAACAAAATCTGCACAAAGGAGTTTGATATGAGCAATACCCAACAGCCAAATCATGTTTTTGTATTGATGGGGGTATCCGGCAGCGGTAAATCTGCGGTTGCCAGTGGGGTTGCCCGTAAGCTGGGCGCGGCGTTTCTGGATGGTGACTTTCTTCATCCCCGCGCCAATATTATTAAGATGGCACAAGGCCACGCTTTGAATGACGATGATCGTCAGCCGTGGTTAAAAGCACTCAACGATGCCATTTTTGCCATGCAGCGTACAAATAATATCTCTTTGCTCGTGTGCTCTGCTCTGAAAAAAAACTATCGGGATATGCTGCGTAATGGCAACAAAAACCTGTCATTTCTGTATATGCAGGGGGATTTTTATTTAATTGAAAGCCGTCTGAAAGCTCGCAAGGAACACTTCTTCAAACCCCAAATGCTGATCTCGCAGTTTGAGGTATTGGAAGAACCGACTGACGATGAAAAAGATGTCCATCACATTGATATCAGACCAGACCTTGATGAAGTAATCAAAAACACAATGACAACAATTGACTGCATTACCGAGGGGAATTCATGACTACATTAACTTTGGTGCTGACGGCTGTCGGTTCTGTCCTCCTGCTATTGTTTTTGGTGATGAAAGCCAGAATGCATGCTTTTATCGCGCTGATACTGGTTTCAATGGGGGCGGGGATCTTTTCCGGTATGCCATTAGAAAAAATCACCCAGACCATGCAAAACGGCATGTCAGGCACTTTGGG